>JABWBC010000113.1 GCA_013360695.1 Phycisphaerales bacterium | reverse complement strand
TCGACGCGATCCGCGCGGCGATCGTCGCGGTCGAAGGCCGGCGCCGCCTCGCGCGCGTCCTGTCGGTGCGCGGAGCGCACCTCGGCGACGAACGATTCACCGAATCCAGCGACTCGTTGCGTCGCGCGATCATCGCCGCGTTCAGCGCGACCGACGTCGTGCGCGAGATCGACGAGATCGGGCTGCTCGTCGAGCGGCTCGGCCGCGAACGCGGCGTCGACGCCCGGCGGCGCTCGGTCGTGCAGATCGATCGCGGAAGTCAGGCGGTCCTTGAGATCGAGGTTCTCATCCAGCGTCCGCGCGCCGCGCCGTGACTGCACCGGACGGGCCAGCGCGAAGGCAGCGGGCGCCGCCGCGATGAGCATCGGGGCTGCGACCAGCCACCACCAATCGATCGCGCGAATCCACGGCGAGGCAACAAACTTCCACGTGAGCACCAGCGCGAGCGCAACGAGAGCCGCGCCCGAGAGCCAGCGTCCGGCGAGCGACAGCGCACGGGCGCGGACGGCACGCCGATCGGCCGACGTCGCGACGCGCCGGGTCTGGGCCGGATCGGAGATCGCGGGTTTGGCGGGCCCGGCATGGCTCACACCAGATGGTACGTCGCGAGCGGCGGGGGATGTTCGGCAAGCGAATCGCGGTTACGCGGGCGTGACGCCGGCTCAAGTGTGATTCCGCTTCGTGCGGGAGCAATCGCCTCGCCGCCGCCTGTGGCGACCGACGCGACACGCCAACGGCCGCGCGGTCATACCCTCCGCCATGCCCATCAACGCCACCCACGACGCGAGCATCCAGAGTTGGGTTGAGTCCGCCAACGACCCGGCGACCGACTTTCCCATCCAGAATCTGCCGCTCTGCGCCTTTGAGATTTCGCACGGCGAGCACACGCACGAGCACATCGGCGTCCTGATCGGCGACCAGGTACTCGACATCGGCGCGCTGCTGGAGGCCAACGCGTTCAACCGCGAGGAGCACGAGGACGTCGCGTACGTGCTCGAATCGATGAACTGGGCGCTGGTCGCGAGCATCCCGGGCATGATGACCAAGGCACGCGAACTGTTGCAGTGGTTCCTTCGGGCCGACACGCAGATGGGCCAGCAACTCAAGCGCATCCGCCAGAAGGCGCTGATGCCGACCCGCGAGGTCAAGTTCGTGCCCGCGATGCACATCGGAAACTACACGGACTTCTACGCGTCGGTGCATCACGCGACCAACGTCGGCTCGATGTTCCGCCCCGACAACCCGCTCCTCCCGAACTACAAGCACGTCCCCATCGGATATCACGGGCGGTCGTCGTCGATCGTGGTGAGCGGCACGGAGATCAAGCGCCCGCGCGGGCAGCAGTCTCCCCCCGAGAGCGAGCCCGGCGCGGCGCCGTCGTTCGGCCCGTGCAAGATGCTCGATTACGAGCTCGAGATCGGCGCGTTCATCGCGCCCGGCAACCGCATGGGCGAGCCGATCGACATCAGGGAAGCCCGCGCGCACCTCGCGGGACTGTGTCTGCTGAACGACTGGTCGGCACGCGACATTCAGAAGTGGGAGTACCAGCCGCTCGGGCCGTTCCTCGCGAAAAACTTCGCGACTTCGCTGTCGCCCTCGATCGTGACGCTCGAGGCGCTCGAGCCGTACCGCGCGCGGGGGTATGAGCGGAGCGAGGGCGACCCCACGCCGCTCGAATACTTGCGCGACGAGGACGACGCGAAGAACGGCGGATTCGACATCAAGCTCGAGGTGCTGCTGCGCTCGCGCGAGATGGCGACGCGCGGCCTGTCACCCGTTCGCCTCAGCATCGGCGACTTTGGGTCGATGTTCTGGTCCTTCGCGCAGATGGTCACGCATCATGCGAGCAACGGGTGCAATCTCGAGCCGGGCGACTTGCTCGGAAGTGGCACGATTTCCGGACGCGTGGCGTCGTCGCGCGGCTGCCTGCTCGAACTGACGTGGCAGGGGATCGGCCCAGACAAGAAGCCGCTCCCGCGAAGAGCGATCGAACTGCCAACCGGCGAGACACGCACGTTCCTGGCCGACGGCGATGAGGTGATCTTCCGCGGCTGGTGCGAGCGCGAAGGATTCCGTCGCATCGGCTTCGGCGAATGCCGCGGCGTGATCACACCGGCGGGGTGAAGAAGAGGTCACGAAGTCAGGAAGTGGCGAAGTTGATATCGACGCACTTGGCCTGAGCGGGTCCGTGCCTCGATGAATCGCCTGTCTCGCTTCACAGTCGCACGGCCATCTGCGCGACGTTCTGCGCGCGCCACGCGCCGAAGAACTCTTGTTTCCAGTAGTAGCGAACGAGCTCGCCGGAGTTGTTGACACCCATGACCGAGAGGCCGCCGTCGCTGGATGCGACGCCGCGGAGTTCGTTGACGGGGAGTGTCATGCCGTTCTCGTCGGTCGCGATGTCGGAGAGGATGGTGGCCTGCCAGCCGACGCTGACATTGGTGGGCGACCACCAGTAGACGCATGTTTTTCCGGTGGTGTCGTCGATGCCGACGATGTTCAGGCCGTCCCACGTTGAGACGTAGCTGGTGATCGTGCCGGCGCGGAGGGCGGGGGCGTTGATGGTGATGGTGAGGTTGTCCTGTTTCCAGGTGCCGCCGAAGCTGGGGACCCACCAGGTGACCTGCATGTGCCCGTGGTCGTCGAGCCCGGCGATGTTGATGCCGTCCCAGCTTGTGAGATAGACCGTGAGGCCGCCGCGGACCGGCACGCCGCCGAGCGTTTGCGTGAGGTTGCTGACGGACCAGGCGGAGCGGCCCGGGGCCCACCACACGCTCCACACGTTGCCGGATGAATCGATGCCCGCGATGTTCAGGCCGTTCCATCGCGTCGCGTAGGCGGTGAGGCCGCCGACGAACGCGGGCGTGGTTTGCCCGGTCGGCGCGAGGTCCTCGGTGCTTATGTTCTCGAAGTTCCAGCCGGGGCGGCCCGTTGCGTCCTGATCTCCGGATTGCCAGTAGCGAACGACGCTGCCGTTGGTCGTGAGGCCGACGATCGAGACCGTGCCGTCGGGCGAGGTCATCATCGACAGGCCGCGCGCGACGGCGGCCGAGCCGGCGACGTCGGTGGTGAGGTTGCGGAAGATCCAGCGCGAGCGCGACGAGCCGATGAACTCGATCACGCCGCCGCTCGCCAGTCCCACGGCGTGGTGACGCCCGTCCTTGGTGTCGTACCACGTGACGAGGTTGCCGGTGATCGAGGGCGAGCCCGAAGCACGCACGATGTCAACGCCCGCCCATGTGCCGTCCGCGCCGAGCTGGTAAAGCGTGGGGCGGCCGAAGTTGTCGGGCGTGCCGGAGGTGAAGCTGAGCGGCGCGTCGGACCATGTGTCCAGGGGCCCGGCGACGCGCGTGCCCAGGCCCAGCGCCGGACCGTCATTCTCATAGTCGTCGTCGTATTGGAGCGAGAGAAGCGTGGTGCGATTGCGCCCGATGGCGAAGATGAACTCACCGGACGAGCGGTCTTCGTCGAGCGTCAGCCGATCACCCGAGACGTGCCAGTAGCCGCGCGAGATGACGTGCCGCCCGCCCGAGTCGTAGTCGTCGAGGTCATAGACCTTGTAGTCGCCGTCGGATTCGAGCGAGAGGACCCATTGCGATGATTCCATCTCCGAGCCGCGGGCCTGCGCGTAATCGTCGGTGGCGACATCGGCGAAAAGGTAGTTTCCGACCAGGTCCTGGGGAGCGGCGGCCGAGCCGTTGCGCACCGCGATGCCGACGAACACCTCGTCGCCGCGGGTCATGTCGGCGAAAATGAGCGTGTTCTTGTCCTTGCTGAGGTAGAAATATTCTCCGTGCGAGCCGGTGGCGCGACCGGTGAGCGTCATGCCCGTGATGGTTGTGCTGGAGCGGGGCGCGGTCCCCTTCACCGCCTGGAAGCGCACGAGCGAGTTGCTGATCGTCATCGTGCCCGAACTGCCGCGGCCTTCGCCTTCCGTGCCGTCGGGGTTGTTGGGAAAGTTGTCGTCGAACGCGACGCCCGCGAGCGTGTAGGTCCAGGTGCCCGAAAGGTCCGAGGGCGAGGCGGCGGCGGGCTGCTCGACGATGAACTCGAGCTCACGCGTGCCATTCGTGTATTCCGCGTACCACCAGCCGGCGTTGTAGCCGGCGGCGGAATCAAAGCGGGCGGCATTGAACTCGTGGGGCGAGCCGTTGTACCCGCGCGATGGATTGCGGAGCATGCGGCCGTCCGCGAGGCGCGTGATGGAGGAATAGGGGAGACCGCCGACGAGATGCGCACCGGCGTCGCGTGCGACGGACCAGGTCCCGGTGGCGACGCCGAGGTCGGAGATCGTGCCCTCGGAGATGTAGGCCTCGGCCTGCGAGTCGTTCCGCCAGCCTCCGATGAATCCGAGACCGACCGAGGCGAACGCGGTGTCGAGGTGCGAGCGCGGTTCAAGGCGCTCGAACTCGGGTGCAGCTCCGAAGGGGGTGCGCGACGCGCCAGGAGTCCCTCGTGGTTCGCGTCCTTGGACGCCGGACCTGAGCGAGTCCGCGAGTGAAGGTCCTGGTTGAGAGCCCGTGGGGTTCAGGCCATCGAGTCGGCGGAAACACATCCGAAGTACTCCGGGCCGTGGGACGAAGGGCGGATGGCAAGCTCGCAAGTTTGCACTCACCAACATCATTGTTGGTCGGACGTCGTGCGGCAAAGTTCCGCAAACAGGAAAGCCCGCAGTCCACAGGAACGGACAAGAACGGGCAAGGGCGGCAAAGGTCGCGCGTGATTGGCACGCCTGGTCACGAGCACGCAGCTTGCCGCGAGCAGTCAGAACGGGCTGAGCACCGCACGCGGAGCGAGGAAACGTGCTGAGTGCCTCCACCCACACCACGCCGAACGGCGACCGCACGACCTTCATCGCTCGCCTTACAATCCCGGCATGTGTGAGAGCCCCAGCGTTGACGCCGTCATGGCCGCGGAGCGAGCGGCGAGCTTTACCAAGCGATCGATCAAGAGCGACGCGAAGCGCGCGGGCCTGGAGCTCGCCCTGTCGATGCTTGACCTGACGACGCTGGAAGGCAAGGACTCGCCCGAAAAGGTGCGGGCGCTGTGCCGCAAGGCGATCACGCCCGACGCGAACGACCCGGGGTTGCCGAGCTGCGCGGCGGTGTGCGTGTATCCGGCGCTGGTGAAAACGGCGCTGAAATCGCTGGCGGGTTCGGGCGTAAAGGTCGCGTCGGTGGCGACGGGGTTCCCGAGCGGTCAATACCCGCTGGAAATCAGGCTCGAGGATGTTCGGCGCGCGGTGGGCGACGGAGCCGACGAGATCGACATGGTGATCAACCGCGGCGCGTTTCTCGCGGGTCGATACCGGGAAGTCGCCGACGAGATCAGCCTCGTGAAAGAGGCGTGTGACGACGCGCACCTGAAGGTCATTCTCGAGGCGGGCGAGCTCGAGACGCTCGACAACGTCCGGCGGGCGAGCGACCTTGCGATCCGCGCGATGAACGAGGCCGGCGGCGCACACGGGCATTTCATCAAGACTTCAACCGGCAAGATACAGCCGGCCGCGACGATGCCCGTCACGCTTGTGATGCTCGAGGCGATCCGCGATTGGTTTCTTGAGACGGGGCAGGTGGTGGGCATGAAGCCCGCGGGCGGCATCCGCACGGCCAAGCAAGCGCTGCACTATCTGGTGATGGTGAAGGAGACGCTGGGTGGGCTGATGACGAGCGCGAGCCAGGCGGGCGGAAGTGACGGGAGCGGCGAGCACTGCCCTTGGCTGACGCCCGATTTTTTCCGCTTCGGTGCTTCGACGCTCGCGAACGACGTGTTGCGTCAGCTGGCATGGCTGAAACGAGGCGTGTACATGGCGCCGCACGATTTCAGCGAGGCATGATCGGTGCGCACGGCTCAGTGCGCCCCCGTTGATCCGAACCCGCCGCTCCCGCGCGCGGTGTCGTCGAGCGATTCCACTTCCCTCACGACGGCGTGCGCCACCGGCGCCACGACCATCTGCGCAATGCGCTGCCCGTGCGTGATCGTGTAGACCTCGCGCCCCAGGTTGATGATCGCGACCTTCACCTCGCCGCGGTAATCCGAGTCGATGGTCCCCGGCCCGTTGGGCACCGTGATCCCGTGCTTGCTCGCCAGGCCCGATCGCGCGCGGACCTGGGCCTCGTAGCCGATGGGGATCGACATCGCAAAGCCGCACGGCACCAGCACGATCTCGCCCGGCTTCACCACCATCTGCGGCGAGGCCTCGGGCAGGCACGCCGAGAGATCGAGCCCCGCGGCCTGGGCGGACTGATACGACGGGACCGTGGCGCGAGCGTCCAGCTTTCGGATCTGAAGTGTTGGCGTGTGCATAGGCACGGAAGATAGCACGCCGCGATCGAACGACCTATCGAGCGATCGTCTGGCCCGCGCTGCCCGGCTGACCAAGCTCCACCATCGTCCGGTCCAGCGTCTCGATCATCCGTTCCGCCGACTGGATCGCGCGGTCCATCGACGAGCGACCCGTCGCCCGCGCCAGCGCGTCGGGCGAACTGGTCCGCTGGCGCTGTTCGGCCAGCAATCCCGACAGGAGGTCCTCCGCCTTCCGGCGGAGCGTCACGGTCTGTTCGATCAGTTGCTGGTTGGTCATGTGGGCGTCCATGCGTCGAGCGGTGCCGCTCTCGGGCGTTCCACGCCCACGGCACCTCCCCAGTTCGAGAGAGATCCTCAACCTTCGGACATCGGGTAGCTTCACCGAGTCTTCGCAAATTTTCAAGCCGCCGCCAAAGTGTCGTCCGGAATCTGTTTGGATTCGAGCGTTCCCGAGGCACCCAGATCCGGGCGGGTCATCTCGGGGACATGGCGGCGGATGGCGTTGATGACGGCGTCACGGTCAGCGCTGGTGCGGACAGAGGCAAGGTCCGCGATCATCGCCGCCAGGTTGAACTGGTCGCCCAACTCACCCTTCCACGCGTTGACGCCGGGGTGGTTGGTGGGCGAGAGCTGCTCCGCCGCGTAGGCAAGCTGCTCGTGCAGCTTCTCGCCCGGGCGGGCGCCGGTGATGAGCACCTCCATCGTCGGGCCGTCGCCCGATTCGACCGGGCCGCCGAGCGGCGTGTGGACCTGCGGCACGTAGCCGTGGGCGCGAACGAAGCGTCGGGCCAGGTCGAGGATCTTCACCGGCTCGCCCATGTCGAGCACGTACACGCCCGCGACCTCACGCGAGAGCGGTTCCATCGCGCCCGCCTGGATGACGAGCGTGGCGGCCTCGTGGATAGTCATGAAGTAGCGCGTCATGCGCGGATCGGTCACGGTCACCGGGCCGCCCTCGGCGATCTGACGCGTCCAGATCGGGAGGACGCTGCACGCGGAGCCCAGAACGTTTCCGAAGCGGACCATCGAGAAGAGCGTGCGCGAGGCGCCGTCGGCGCGGCTCTGGCGGTGCAGCGCCTGGATGTACTTTTCCGCCAATCGCTTGGTCGCGCCCATCACCGACGTCGGGTTCACCGCCTTGTCCGACGAGATCAGCACGAAGCGATCAGCCCCCACCGCCAGCGATGCGTCCGCGATGCTCTTGGTGCCGAAGAGGTTATTGGTGACGGCGTGGGACGGGTGGTCCTCCATCAGCGGGACGTGCTTGTGGGCCGCAGCATGGAACACGACGTCCGGGCGCAGCGAGACCAGCAGGCGCAGCGTCTGGTCGGCGTCGACGACGTCGTGCAGGATCGCCTTCCGGGGCACGTCGGGGAAGCGCGACGCGATCTGGCGATCGATCTCGAAGAGCGCGTTCTCCGATCGCTCGACGAGCACGAGCCGGCGCGGCGAGAAGGTCGCGACGATCCGGGCGATCTCGCTCCCGATCGAGCCGCCCGCGCCCGTGATGAGCACACAGCGATCACCGAGGGTCCGCGCGACGCCGCGGCGATCGATGCCGTACGGCGTGCGCCCGATGAGCTCGATGGGGTCGACCTCGCCCGAGCCGGCTCGCACCACGCCGCCGGGCGCGCACGCGACGAGTTCGGAGAGCGGCGGGACGATGCGCTCGGCGATCGAGAGCTCGCGCAGCATCGATCGCGCTCGCCGGAGTTCCGACGACATCGTGCCCGGGAGCGAGATGATGGCGGCGTGGAAGCCAAGCACGCCGTGCAGACGCGGCAGGTCCGCGAGCGAGCCCAGCACCGGGTGGTGCTTCTGCTCGTCGCTCACGGGCTCGACCAGCACGCACCCAAGGAGCGGCGGCGGCGATGGAAGGGTCATGAGCTGGGCAATCAGGGTGGGGATGGTGGCGGCCGTACCGACCAGCACCGTGTTGCCAAGATCGAGGCCCGGGCCGGACCTGGAGCCGGAAGGGCCGCGGGAGAGGTCGAGGTGATCGTTCTGGTTGAAGCTGTTGAACTCGCTGTTCACGACGGGGCCTCCGGGTCCGGGCGGGCGCGGGGATTCGCCCCGCTGCGCACCGGTACGACATGGGAATATCGGCCGGGGTGGGTAAATGGCGGGAGGGAATCAGCCCGTGGCGTCCGGCGGGGTGGCCCACCCGCCGAAGCTGCGCGAATTGCGGGCAAGTCCCGCCGTTGCGCGGTACTGTTTGCACGAATCGGGCACACGCCGGCGGAGCCCGGCGCGAGGGAGAGGCCCGGCGACGGCTGATTCGAACTCGGTACTGGGAGCACGGATGATCACCAGGATCACAGGCACGATCCGCGAGGCCGGGGCGCTCGCCGTCACGCTGGAAGTCGGTGAGGGCGGTCTTTGGTACGAAGTGCTGGTGCCCGCGTATGTCGGCGAATCGGCGGCGGCCCGGGTCGGCGAGCGGATCACGCTCGTCACGCTTCAATATCTCGAGGGCCAGGGTCAGGGCTCGTCGTTCATTCCGCGCCTGATCGGGTTCGAGAAATCCGAAGATCGCAAGTTCTTTGAGCTCTTCACGACCGTGAAGGGGATCGGCAATCGCAAGGCGCTTCGTGCGATGGCCCTGCCGCCGGCGACGATCGCCCGGGCCATCGCGGATCGCAACGCCCGCGCGCTGACGGAACTGCCCGAGATCGGCAAGCGCCTGGCGGAGACCGTGATCGCGGAGTTGCACGGGAAGGTCGATGGATACCTGGCGCTGGGCGAGGTCAGCAAGCTGGATCGCGCGATCGAGCCACGGGCGACGATCGCGTCAGGCTCCGTGGAAGAAGCGGTGGCTGCGTTGCTCGCCCTGGGCGAGCAGCGCGCGGACGCAGAGCGGCTGGTGGCGCGGGCGGGCGAGCGACTGGCCAAGGCGGGCACGCCCGCGGAGAGCGCGGACGAACTGGTCTCGGCCGTGTTCGCGGCACGGGGGAGTTAGCGAAAGAACAGATCGCCTTGCCCTTTCGGGCTCTCCAACGTCGCTCGCAGTTTGGGCGGCTCGTTTCATGCGTCCTCGCACGCATCCCTACGAAACGCCGACCTTTCACGCGGCGAACGCCTGGAGCAGCGCGGTTTCCTCGCTCTCCAGGCGGAGTAACCCAGCTTCGCGCCACACGCGAAACCGCGGCGGGCTCTCGCTCCTGATCGCTCGCCCTTCAGCCAACTCAACGATCATTCGAGGCAGGTCCGTGTGTCTGGCGTTGATCTCAACCCACGCCGAGCCGGTTTGGTGTTGGAGCGATGAAACGCCACGTTCAGCAAGGAATCCCGCGAGCGCCACGGCGCGATCGAACTCGCCCCGCCGCGCGTGATCGGGATCACTCGTCATCATCGTCGTCCGACGCCGCGTCCTGCGCGAGCGTGCCCGGGATCATGCCGGGCATCCAGATCTCGGAGCGATCTTGGCCGTCGTGCAGCTGGCGGATGAGCAGGTAGGCGATGGTCCAGCCGCTGCACACGAAGCTGAAGACGACCGCGGGCACGAGGCCCAGGAACGCTTCGCGCCAGAACTGGGCGACCCGTGCGGCGGACTTCCACGCGCCGGTGAGCGTGTCGCCCTGCCCAGATAGCGCGGCGCGGGCGTCCGGGCCGCAGAACAGCGTGAGCCCCCACGTCGCAAGGTCGAGCGTCGCGTGAACAACGATGCCGACAACGCTCGCGACGATCACCAGCTCGGCGATGAGCACGAGCGAATACGCGGCGATCCGCAGCGGACGCCCGACGAGGTACGCGAGCACGCGCTGCACCGCGTCGATGGGATCCGGCCCCTCGCACGCGACCGACGGCACGAACATCGGGAGGCCCAGCACCCAGCCAAGGCCGAGCAGCACCATCCCGGCGCACGCGGCCAGGGCAAGGAAGAAGAACAAAGCTCCCACCACACCCAGCCCGCCGACGGAGAAGAGCGCGGCGCCGATGATCGCAAGCCCCAGCACGCCCAGCCCGAGCAGAATCACCGGACCCATGACCGCAAGGATGCTGGCCTTGGCGGCCCGGAGCGCAAAGCCCACGCCGACGGGCCATGAACTGATGACTCGGTGAGCGGTCTCGACCGCGGTGAGGCGGCAGATGGCGCTGGCGCCGAACGGCGCGATCAAGAGCCATGGCGCGGCACAGGCCAGTGCGACCCAGGGAGACTCCGCGATCAGGTCGGCGAGCCCATGGGCATAGGTGTAGAGCGCGCCGCCCAGTTGGGGGAGGTTGGTGTAGATGACAGAATTGGCGGCACGCTCGGACTGTGCCGAGAAGAGCACGCCGGCTTTGGTGAGGAAGTCGTCGGCGCCCGGGATGTAGCGGGCGGCGTGCATGGCAAGGGTGATGAAAAGAAGGGTGGCGTACGCGATCACGACGCGCTCGGGGCGAAGGGACATCGCGCCGGCACGCAACAGCTTCGGCCACAGAAGGTCGTCGAGGAGATCGCGGAGGACCACCTGGCGGCGTGAGACGGGCGCGGGCTGCGGGTTGGGGGAACTGGGGTCCATGCGCGCCCTGACGATACCACGCCGCGGGGAGCTTCGCCGAGGGACGGACTGGTGCTTCCAAGAACATCGCAATTCAGCCAAGGACCGGCGGACCGCCCGACTCCCGCCCCGAACCGCGGGGCCACCCGGCAAATGCGACGGAACTTGAGTTGCCTTTGCCCCCCGCTCGGCCGATGATCTTCCCGATGCGCAAGGCCATCACTTATTGGATTCTGGCAGCGGTTGCCCTGCTGGCGGTCGGCCCCTTCGCGGGCACGCTGGTCGGAACGATTCGCACGAGCGCCGGAACGGTGCCGACTCTGATCGCGGCGGGCGAAAACCCGGCGCGAGCGTGGGGCTCGGCCCTGGCGGCCGTGGCGCTGGCGGGCGTGGTCGGGCTGATCGGCGCGATCACGATCAACGGATCGCACGCTCTGAACCTCGCGGGATTGGTGCTGGCGTGGTGCGCGTGCCGCTCGGCGCCGATGGACGCGGTGCTGCGCGACCTACATTCAACGTCGGTCCCGATCTCGATGGCGCTCGAGGCGCTGGTGGTCGGCGCGGTGTGCATGGTGGCGCTCGTGATCATCGGGAAGATCGATCGCCACAAGCCTCTGGACGCAAACGAGCCGCACGCGACGCACCTGCTCCCCGAGGGTGGGTTGCGATCGCTTCTCTCCCCGTCGCTTCTGGGCGCGGGCGTGGTCGGCCTCGTCGTCGGCGGCGTGGTGGCGAGCCTGATCGCGTTCGAGCCCCTGAAGGGCCAGACGATCTTCGCCGCGATCGTGGGCGGCGTCGGCGCGGGTGCGGCGGTGAACCTGGTGGCGGCGTCAAAGGCAACGGCGCACACGAAGCTGCC
>JABWBC010000112.1 GCA_013360695.1 Phycisphaerales bacterium | reverse complement strand
CCGGCGGGGACCGTGGCGATGTTCCAGCAGCGTCCGTCGGGCGTGTGGATCTCGATCGCGGGGATGTGGAACCCGCTCTTGGCGAGGGTCTTGGTGAGGTCGAGCGTGGTCTTCGTGGTCGCGTTCATGTTCGTGGTCTCCGTCGCGTGCGGGGGGTGCGTTGTTCCCGCTCGCGTGTGACACACATTGGCCGGCTGATGGCGAACAGGCAAGGCGATCGGCCTTCATTTCTCGATGATTCTGCGACATGTGGGCAACTCGGCCAAACATGTGGGCGGCGCGGGAAAGCGGGCCGCCCAGCGCGGCTTCCCCACCCGCCCGTTGGCCACGGGTTGGCCCACGATCGCCCACGTCGCGTCCTCGCGGCGGGGCGTACCCAAGCGCCGCCACGCGACCGTCGGCGCTCGGACGCGCAAACAAACTCTGTCTCCAAGCGCGGCTGTTCCCGCGGGCGTAGCAACGCGACGCGAGCGGGGAAGTACCTACCGACCCCCTCACCTCCGCCGTTAGGCTTCGGGCTGTTGGGCTCGTGGTAGGCGCGGCCTGGCACTGTCCGAAACCGTGCGTCGATGGCGTGCGATCCGCACGCCGGTTGCCCGTTGCGCCGAACCTGTTGCGCGCCCGTCGCGCCAGCGCCGGCGCGGGGGGGTGGGCGCAACAGGTAGTAAAGAGGGGGGTGTGTTGTTGTTTGCTCCATGATTTCTCGATGTTCCCGCGATGAACCTATTGCGCGCAAGAGGTTGCAATAGGCGCAACAGGTTGCTGCGCAACCCCCGCTGGCGCTGCGGGATCGAGGGTCCGCGCTCGTGCTCGCGCTGCGCCGGAGCGCTTGTTCGCTGTGTTTGAGCGGCAAAGGGCGCTGCGCAGACCAGTTTGTGTGGCTTTGGAGCGCGTTTTCATGCTTCGGCAACGTCCTCGATGAGCCTGTACAGCCGCTGGGGCGTGCCGCCGGTAGCACGCTCGGCGAACTGGATGCGGCGCTGATCCATCAGCGCCTGCCGGACCTCGTCGTGCTCGCGGGGCGACCACGCCAAGCGCCGGCTCAGTTGCCAGAAGGGCATCCACGGGTTGGCGGGGTGCTTTGCCGCCCATTCCCGGAGCACGCGGATCATCGCCTTGCACTGGCTCTCGAAGTCGTCCGCGCTGACGTGTTGGCTGGCCTTGAAGAGCATGCGGCGAGTCTGATGCTCGACGAGCGCCCAGGCCCAGTCCACGGCATCGACGGTGATCTGCGGCTTGCGGCGCGCCGCGCTGCACGCGTACACCAGCGCCAGGCGCCGGACCTTCTCGTTGGCGCGTGCCCACAGCGCCATCCCCGCCTGATCGGACTTGCCTTCGGCCTCGGAATACGCGGCGTCGGCCTGGGCGCGGACCTCGCCGAGCCGCACTCTCGCATCGGCCGTCGGCTCGATTAGCCTGGGCACCGGATGTTCGGTCTTGAGGTTGCCCCTGCCCGGCATTAGCTCCGACCACCACCGCGCCCGCTTCAGGATCGACTTTGGGAGGTCGCGTACATCCACATCCTGGCCGAGCCCGCGGCGGCCGGCCTCGAAGATGAGCATGCGCGCGAAGAAGCCGTTGGAGAGCATCTTGGGCGACAGCGCTTCATAGAAGATGTCCGGGATGGCCGTCCCGAAGAGGCACAGGCACGGCTGATCGATGATGCGGGGCTCCTCGTCGCTGGCCTTGACGCGGAGCGGGTAGATCGTGTTGGCCGAGGTGTACAGCTTCAGCAGCGTCTGCATGATCCCCTCGTAGCGAGGGTCGCGCTTGGTGCCGTACCCGCTGATCGCCTGCATGAGCGTGTCGATCTCGTCGGTCTGGAAGAGCATGACCGGCGTCAAGTACATCCGGTCCTCGAGCCCTTCGCCGCTGGCGAAGCCGTCAGCGACAGCGCCGGCCATGCCCGAGTCGGCGAGGATCCGCTGGTTGACCTTGCGCGGGAAGTCTTTGCCCGTGCCGGTGTTAGCCAGGCCCAGAAGATAGATCGCGGTGCGGTTGTCCTGTGGGTCGCGGACCTTGCGGCCGGCGAGCGCGGCCTGCAGCGCCACCGCCCCGCAGAACGCCAGCACGGGCTCGGGGTAGGGCGCGTTGCTCAGGGAGTAGTCGATGACTTCATCGATGAAACCGGGAACGCGCAGCAGCGCCGGCGGCACGGGACCGGGATCGATCGGTGCGGGCGGCGACGGCTCCGCCTGCGGGGCTTTGACCTTGAAGCCCGACAGATCGACATCGCCGGAGGCTGGTTCCGCACCGAATCCCTCGCGCCGCAGCGCCCGGGCCGCTGCCGCAAAGTCGCCGTCGTGCTTGAGCAGCGTGTAGACCGCGAACTGCGAGTAGCCGCGGCCATCTTCGAAGGGCGGCGCGTTGGTCGAGAACACGTAGAACACGCCGCCCTTGAGCGTGGCGCTGCAGCCGTTGTCCTTGCCGGGGCGGGCCCAGTGTTCATTCTCGCCCGCGCTCACGCGGATCCAGCCGTGCTCAGCCAGCAGATCGCGGACATCGCCGCGCTGGTTGAAGTCGTCGCCGGGCTTTAGGTCGCTGGTGGATGAGGGTGAGGATGACTTCGGGCGCGGACCATCCTCCACAGGATGCTGGGCCTCGTTGAGCTCCCATGCGCAGGCCAACAGGCACTCACGCTCGTCGGGCGTGATGACCGGCAACGCGGCCAGATCGCCAGCCGTGAGCACGTACCCGTTCGACGGTGCGCACAGGAACATCCCGCCCTCGCCGCGGGTCTCGATCATCGTGGCGACCGCGCGCCATCGCCCGTCGGGGCCTTTCCGCGGCGTGAACCGCTTCCCGGCAACCTCGATCGGCTCGGGCCCAGGAGCGTCGCAGGACCGCTGGGCGAGCTTCATGTTGCCGCAAACCGAACTCGAGCAGCGGTACACGACATGGCGACCGCCCGAAGGCGTCGTCTCGACGACCAGGCGATCGATGAGTCCCGGGCACACCGCATCGACCCGCTCCCGCCACGGATCGAAGGCAGCGCCGGCCAGGTCGAAGTCGATCATCTCGACGTTGCCCGACACCACTCCGCAGACGATGCACAGGTCGCGCGGGGCGGGCCCTGAGAACCACCGCGCGTGTTCCGCCGGCGTCGGCAGCCGCGTCTGGTACGGCTTCCACGAGCGCAGGGCGACGCGCTTGTCGTCGCCCTCGCGGATCGCGGGCAGCACGCACAGCCCCGCCGACGCATAGCGCCGAGCCGTTGCGAGGGTCGGGGGCGTCATTCGAACGGCACCTCCCACGCCAGCGCTCGGTCAAGCGCTTCGGCGGGAGACGCATGCACGTGCGCGGTCGTCCGCGGGCAGTGGCGGGCGAACCACATCTGCCGCGCCAGGTCCCGCGTCGAGAACGCCAGGTACACCGGCTTGCCCAGAGCGTGTGCCCAGCCCAGTTCCAGCAGCGTGGCATGGCAGTCCGTGGCGTTGATCCAAGCAAAGAACAGGTTCGATTCCCGGATCCACTCCATGCACAGCCCGGGCACCACCCACCGGGGGCGGCTGAACTCGGGGGCGGGCCAAGGGCTTGAGTCGTGCTGCTCGACGCCAGCGTGCCAGCCGACCCGCTCGTGGCTCTGGCCGCAGAAGGGAACGAAGTGCGGCCCCGTGAAAATGAATCGGCCGCAGTCGATCGGTTGGCCGAACGGCTCGACGCCGAGCCGCGGCACCAGCGGCAACCGCCAGTTGCCCGATCCGTGCATCTTCCCGGCGAGGTACACGCGCCGCTTGTTTATGGGGATGGGCGCACCTGCCACAGCGGCGCGGGGCGTCGTGCCGGGGGGAATGGATGAAAGCGTGCGGGTCGTCATGACAAGTCCTCCGAGAATCCGACGGATTCGAAGTGACGGCGGAGCGCGACAGTGGCCGCAGCTCCGAGCGAGGGTCGACGGCGGCCATCCGTGGCCGCCTCGAGAAAGTCGTTGCAGACCGTGGCGAGGCCCTCGGGCAGCCCGCCGATCGCGGCGCGAACGTCGAGTTCGAGGTCACGTCGAGCGATCGCGGACACCGTCGTGAGCGACGGGTGCCGCCCGGGCTTGGCCGCCATCGCGTCGCTGAGTGGCACGGTCGTCGACCGACCGCCGCGCTTGGCCGCGTGCTGGGCCCGGAGGATCGATGATCCGGCCCGGGTCATGGCGACGGCAAGGAACGCCATCGGACGACCGCGAGAGGGCTTGAACCGTGGCCATCTCTCCAGTGCGGCCAAGATAAGGTCCGACCGGAGATCCGCGTGCCCGTCTCCCTTTCGGCAGGGTCCGGCGAGCCGGTTCGCCACGCCGTGGGCGACTGCGCCGAGTCGATCGATGTCGATCGCATCGAATCCGCGGTGGATCAGCGAGGGAGCGAGCTCAACCACGAGCCACCTCCTCCACGATGAGGCGCGCGGGCAGGCCGTGGCGTACCTCGATGGCAACAGTGGCAGAGCCAACGACGGTCAACTCGGCGAGGAGATCAACCACCGCCCGCTTGACCGTGAAGCCGGCCGGGCTGTCCTGCCCCTGGCAGGTTCGCTCCGCCCCTAGCTTGACCTCTCGGATCACGCGCGGCGGCGGGTCGAACGCCAGCTGGCCGTCGAGTACGCGCAGCGACTCGATCCGGCCGAATCCGATGCGCTGCATGAGCGCGATCAGCCGCCTTGCGCCTTGGTCGAGCGATGATGTGTGGACCTGAGCGGTGGTGCGGTTCAATCTGCACCGCCTTGCCCGACCGGCACGCGGCGGCGATCGATCCCGGCGAGCTCGGCGCGGACCTGCTCGATGGCCCGGCGGTCAAACAGTCGGACCCGACCGGCCAATGCGGCCGGCTTGATCCAAGGGCGCGTGGCCAAGACCCGCACCACGCGGTGGATGGGCTGGCCGAGTTCACTGGCGATCACCCCGGCGGTGATCAGCACCGGCGGGGGCGCAACCTGACGGTTGAGTGGGGGCGCGATTCCCATTGCGGCGACTCCGTTCCCGGGCGATGGGCCCGGTTACCAGTCCGCAAGTGGTCGCGTGACTACCTCGTATGTCTTTTGATTCGCAGGCTTGAGGCCGGTCGCGACTGGGCGCGACCACCGGCAGCAGAGGCTGGCAACCCCTACCGCTCCGGCCGCTTCTTGACCGATCTCCGCTGGCGTTCCTCCCGCGTGCGTTCGGCCCTCTGCTGCGCGATCAGTTTCGCGATCGCTTCGTCGCGATCGCCGGGCGCGTCGTCATCCCCCGCGTGATAGGCGTCCAGGGGATCGCCCGCATCGATGCGAGCATCGACCGCCTCCTGTGCCGAGTTGGCATCAGCCCGGGTGTTGCCGAGTTTGTCGGACGACCCGACCTCTTTCGCCTTGCTCGCACCCGCAGATTCCGCTCGGCGGGCCTTCAGGTACGTGGAGTGCTTGAGCACTTTCGTCATCGTGGCCGGCGAACATCCCACGATGCTGGCGAGTTGATTCCGCCCCGGGAAGAAGCCGCCGTGCTTCTTCACGTGCTCTTCGGCGTGCCGCATCGCCTCCTGCCACGACATCGAGCCAGCCTTCGACGTCTTGGAGGCTGACGAGCGCCCGTTGACACGAGCCCCGCCGCCGACAACCGCTTCCACCAGGGGCAGCATCGCCTCCCGGAACGCTGCGGCGATGTCCGCGGCGTTGGTCAAGTTCACATGGGTCGTTTGGGGCGTCGACTTCTCCGCAGCGATGCGGCGGAAAGACACGAGTTGCCCGGCCCCATGAACCGGAGGGCGATCTTCCAGTGCGCCGGCCTTCATGACGAAATCGATCACGCGTTCCCGACTGGCAATGACCGCGGCGTGATCGCGGGACAGCTTCGAGTCCAGCGGGACGCTGAGGTCCGCTTGCGCGAGCAGCCCGTGCTCGGTGAGCCGCCATTCGTCGCCGCCGACTTTCGTGACCCGGAACGGTCGGCTGGCCGCCCCGGTGCGCCGACGCCAATCCTCAATGGCCCCCGACCACCGGCTCCAGGACTCGGCGAGCACAGGCTCGATCGCCATGAGAAGGCCCGCTTCGCCCGTCACGGCAATGGTGGCCTCAAAGGACTCGTTCTGACCCGCCATGTCCAGTCGCAGGGTGTTGCGCCGCTCCACAAGTCCTGCTGCCACAAGGCGCAGGAGCGTTTGCTGCTCGGTGACCGAGAGCTGGTCGGTATCCACGCGCTGCCACTTGTCCGAGATGCGCCGGAGGAGGGCTTCGATCGCTTTGGCCAGTTCCTGGTTCATTCGGACCTGATGGTAAACCGCTGCATGCCGAAATGCCCGCCGTGCCGCACTGACCTCCCGGGCCATTCCGGGCCGTTTGCGTATTCAGAAGAAGCAGACCGGCGAGCCCTGCACCGGCAGCCGGTCGCCAGGCCGTTCAATCCGCAAAGAGCACGAGGAGCTCCCCCATGTCCATCGCCCAAGCCGTCCAGGCGCGGCCATCGCCCGCCGAGAGAGTCACACAGTTCATTGAGCGCAACGGCGGCGAGCACCCGCGCTGGTTCATCGGCGTCACCTGCAACCCGCGGGAGCGCCTCCTGTGCGAGCACTGCATCAACGCCACCCGCGATCCGTTCTTGATCGTCGGCTGCGACACGGCCGAGGAAGCCCGACGGGCCGAGTACTCCCTGCGAAAGAAGCACGGAGGGTGGGGGAAGCGGTTCGACGGCCTCGATCCCGCGGCCATCTTCGTCTACACCTTTCGGATGAGCGCGACCACCATCCCCAACCAGCGCTAACCAGGCCCTCGTAGCTCGCCCAGCGGACCGGATCGGAATGCCGTCCGGTCCGCTGGGCTTTGTTCATTCTCACGCATAGGCAGGGGGCCGGCGGCAGTACACGCGTCAAGGCGAGGACCCGGTCCCGCTGGCGATACTGATCCAATTGTCGAACCGAGGGGCGGAACCCAATGAAGAGATCCCCTCGATGATTCGACGCATGGGATCATTCGTCACGAGCACCATGTTGCGCTCCATCGCGTGACTGACCATGATCAGGTCGAACTCGTCGGTGCCGAGCGGTTGACCCTTGACAGGACTGGTCCACACCTCAGGCCACTTGGCAGCATTCCTGACTTCCTCGCGAGCAAACTGCCGCATGAGCGCCGCCTTGAGTGCTCCGTACTCGGCGGCGGTGTGCTGCGTGAATGGGCGAATGTCTAGCCTGTTCGACCGCAGTACCTCTCGAATCTCGGTCTGTGCGTCCTCCCGTCCCTTTTCCTGGAAGCAGCAGCCAACCTCCAACTCGGCGAGCGTGGCCGTGGCAATGCAGACATGCGACTCGGCAGCGATCGTCGACAGTTTCGCGAGGATCACTCCGCGCCTCGGGTCCTGCTCCCTAAGCAGTGGAATCACGTGATTAGTGTCGAGTAGGTACTCCTCCATCGGCTACTCCCCGGCCGCCAACTTCTCGGCACGACTGAGTGCGGCGAGAGCAGCCTCGGAGCGGACGGGCTGGAACGACCGTGACAGGACCCCGGCGGACGACTGGGCGTATGTTTCGGCGATGAACTCGTGCAGGTGCACATAGGGGTTGAAGTCACGGGGGAAGTAGTCAGGGAATACGAACGGGAGGCCCTTTCGCTTCTCTCCCCGGAAGTAGTCAAGAAGTTCACGCTCCAGCCGAGGCGGCAGGTCATACAGACGGAGCACCTCCGCGTCCATCCGACGCAGCGCGCTAGTGGCGTCGGGTGGAGTATGGCCGTATAGCGGCGCCGCCGTCGGAGAACGCACGGCACGAAGGTATTCGTCCGCGAAATGGCACACGCTTGCCCACTTGAAGGCATCCACCTTCGGGAGCGGCATCTGGCGCACCACTCGAGCTGGAATATCCTGCTTGCCAGAGTGGGCCGCCACAAAGGCATTGCCGAGTGGTGAGTTCAGTACGGCCCACAAGAATAGAACGGGAGGCGCATTGCGCTTCGGTCGAACCACAAGGAACCGCCGCGTCGCCACGCGACCCTTTTCATCTAGGAGCGCTCGCAAGCGCCATCGATCGCGACCGGCAGGCGCATAGTTCACGAGTACCTGCGGGACCCCACTTCTCGGCTCAGGCCCCGTGCGCCGGATCTTGGCGCGACGGAAGTCCACCCACGTAACCTCGGGAAGCTCATGAATCCCGTAGTTTCCCTCTGCGCGGCGTACAACTTCCTCGAATCCGGGCTTGGGCTTCAGGGACTCCGCCGCGGGATTGCGCTCAATGCTCTCCTCATCAAGCTCCAGACCCTTTGCAATTGTCGCAACGTCCCCCAAGACCGGCGCGTTCAGAAGGAATCGCCAGATGCCTTCGAGCTCCGGTAGCGCCAGGTTGCACGCCTCGGCCGACGCAAAGCGGGACTGTGGTACGCGAGACTCCGCGGAAAATGCCAATCGCTCCTTGAACGCAAGCATGCCGATGTTGCGCACTCGCCGATACTGAAGGGTATGGGATGAGGACGGAGCTTCCCGCCGCCCGAGGAGAATCGCGGTCTCCTGATCAGGGTGTTCAAACAAGCGGTCCTCAAAGGTCGCGATCTCCGACAGCGACCAGTCCGCCAGCAGTCGGCAGCGGAGCTCCCGAGTCTCGGCGCTCCGAAGAAACCCCTGCGGAACAACCACGCCCATCACCGACCCGACGGGCAGATTGGGTAGGGCCCGCGCGAGCACCTCGTCCACCTTCCGGCGACTCTTGGTCTTCGCTGCGCCGCGTGCTCGGCCTCCAGTCACAAAGTCGGCGCGTTCGTATGGCGGATTGGCGAGGAAGATCCTCGCATCCTTCGCCCGGTCCGCGAGCACTGTCCCGGTGAACATGTCACCCTGCGTGATGTCCCAACGATTGCCGTGCGGCGCATCCGCGAGGAGGAGACGCAGTTTGGCGATCTCGATGGCGAAGGGGTCCTTCTCGATGCCGTGTAGGTGGGCTTTCAGGTACCGGTGCTGCACGCCGGCATCGGCGTGGGCATCCCAGTCGCGCAGCCAGCGCATGGCTGCGGTTAGGAACGGCGCATGCCCGCATGCGGGCTCGAACACGTGCCGATCCTCCGGCGCGATCTGCTCGATCAGGGGCCACAGCTGCGAGAGCATGTGATTGACGAGCGCCGACGGCGTGCTGTGGATCCCCAGCTCCTTCCGAATGTCGTATTGCTTCGGCGCTTTCGGTTGATGCTTACGGCCCGCCGCGCTGTCGATCAGCGCATTCTCGTAGACGTGCGCCAGTGATTCGCTGGTGACATCGGCAAGGGAGCCGCAATTCGCGATCAGTTCCGCAGCTGCATCGACGGCCGGCCGCCCGGTCTTGCCAAACGGCGGGAAACGGCTCGTCTCCCCGTGGTGCTTACCGATCCGGGCGAACACCTCGTCAACGTCGAGGAGATTGAGCCGGACGAAGTTGTCCACCCCTTTGTTCTGGAGGATTTTCGCAGCAAGCAGCCAGAACACTGTGCGGTAGACATCCTCTTGAGCCTGCCGGGAGTTGAGCCGGGGTGCCAGAGCATGGGCGAGCCCACCGATGACCCTCTCCACGAGGCGGGTCAGCGCCTCGCCGCGCGACTTCTCCACCGCTGGCATCAGGCCTGCATCGAAAAACCACAGTTGATCGCTGTGGCTTCCGGGCTTCCGCAGCTTGCTCGCATAGATACGACTGGGGGACAGCGTCTCTCTCGCCGCACCGATCGCCGCGGAGATCTCCTGCCATCTGAACTCGCGCTTGGTCTTGGGGCCCTCCGGGCCGATTGCCCACCAGTCCACGCCAGAAGATGAACACGCGAACACGGTGGGCGCGCCCAGTCCGGTCACCTGGGCTGCGGCGGCTCGTGAATCCCCGTTGCACTCGACGACCGCTACGCACGCCGACCACGCATCCCAAGGCCTGCCCGCGAAGCCGACGACCGGTACCGTGATCCGGTCAAACTCAAACGGCCTAGCGAGCCGGTCGGGGCCATACCCACACCGCTGCAGGTGGGGGACGAGCTTCTCGGCATGTGGCGTGGGAGGCTGCACGGGGCGGCGGTTTCCTCTGCGAAATCGCCGGTTCTGGGGCGGAACGTGCCCCTTCATCGGCTCATTCGTGGATTGTACGGGAGATTCGGCCCTCGCGTGGGTGCGAATGACTGGAGACGGTACGCCCGACTATCGGATGCGCGAGTGGAGAAGCCGCTGCCAGGCTCGCCGCTGCTCGCGCCAGTCCGAAACGGCGCACACCGTGCGAAGTTCGTGCTCGCTGACCGCATCCCGCTCGCGCTCTACGCGCGGCAGGAACAACAACTCCTCCTGGATGTCCGGAGCCAGGCAGAGCAGGTCCATGATCTGGCTGATCCGGGCCCGCGTAACCTGGCCGAGGCGGGCGAGATCGGCGTGGGATTCGACCTCGCCAAGGCGGACCAGTTCCTCTAACCGGATCGCCAGGGCCACCAGGCGGGCGACCCGGGGCACGCGGCCCGTTTCGACCGCCGCCGCGACGGGCTCGAGGCCAACGTTCACCTCTTTCCGCCCTGCCACCCCGCGAGTGAAGTGGACCGGGAACTCAATGGTGACCTCGTCCATGCCGTTCATGCAGCCTCCTCTTCTTCAGCGGGTGCCTGGCCGAGCGTCCGCAGGCCCGCGGGGTGGAAAGTGATCGATACCGTCTTCTTGACGCCGTCGTAGTCCACCCGCTTAACCAGGTTCGCCAGCACCGCCGCCTGCTCCCGCGGGCAGAGCACGTCCCACGTCGCGCCGAACTCCCTGAGCGCCGCGGCGACCTCATCGCGGGTGATCACTTCCCCATCCATCCGATCCGCTTCCGCACGCAGGCCCCGTGCCCGCTCGGTCGCCTTGGCCAGCCGCTCGTGGAGGTCGGCCAGGCGGGCGGCGGCGTTGGCGTCCGTGCCCGCCGCGGCGGCGACCTTGCGGAGCTCGCTCTCGATCCTTTGGATCTCACGAACGCCGGCGGCCTGGTCCTTCTCGATTTGCGCAGTTCGCGTCCGGACGCCGCTCTGGAGTTGACGTAAGGTGGCCGCGACCAGCGCGCTGTCGCCACCGATGTGCTTGATGCGGTCGATCACCAGCCGCTCGATCTGCTCAGCGGGAAGCGACCCCGACGGGCAGGCATCCCAACCCTGCTTCTGTGCGACGTAGCAGACGTAGTAGCGGTACGCGGCCTTCCCGTCTTTGACGCTGTAGGTGTGGCCCATCGCGTGCCCGCACGGCCCGCAGTGGATCAGCCCCTTGAGCAGCGCCCCGTGCTGGTTACGGACGTGCATGCCGCCAGTGCGGCCGTTGTGCTTGATCGTCTGGAAGACCTGCTGCCAAAGCCGCTCGTCGACGATGGCCGCGTGTTCGCCGGCGAACAACTCCTTCTTGTGCTTGACCTTGCCCACGTAGGCCGGGTTGGTGAGGAGATTGATCAGCAGGTGCTTGTCCCACACGCGACCGCCGACCGCCGTGCCCTTGCGGGTCGTCCAGCGCTTGCTCGTGCTGCCGCGGGCATTGAGGATCTGGGCCACCTTGGTGAGCGAGCGGTGCTCCAGATACAAGTGGTAGACCTCGCGGACGAGCTCCGCCTCCGCCGCGTTGACCACGAGCTTGCTCCCGCCCGCAGGCTGGGGCGCGAGGTCGTACCCCAGGATTGGCTTGCCACCGAACCACTTGCCCTTGCGCTTGGACGCGGCGATCTTGTCGCGGGTGCGCTCGGAGATGATCTCGCGCTCGAACTGGGCGAACGAGAGCAGGATGTTGAGCGTGAGCCGCCCCATCGACTGCGTGGTGTTGAACTGCTGCGTTACCGACACGAATGACACGCGGTGCTTCTCGAAGACCGCCATCATGCGGGCGAAGTCCAGGAGCGAGCGCGACAGGCGGTCGACCTTGTAGACCACCACGCAATCAACCTTGCCGGCCTCGATGTCCGCCATGAGCCGCTGGCAGCCGGGTCGGTCGGTGTTCCCGCCGGTGAAGCCGCCGTCGTTGTACTGGTCCGGCAGCGCGACCCAGCCCTCGTGCTTCATGCTGGCGATGTAGGCCTCAGCGCTCTCGCGCTGGGCGTGCAGCGAGTTGAACTCCTGCTCGAGTCCCTGTTCGCTGGACTTGCGGGTGTAGATGGCGCACCGCACCGTCGGCACGCCGGACTGCTTGGGTGGTGCTGTAGTAATGGACGATTTCATACGTTGCCCTCCGTGGTGCCAAGCTCATTGAGCCCGAAGAAGCGGAATCCGTTCCAGTGCGAGCCGGTCACCTTCGCCGCGATGGCGCTCAGCGACCGGTAGACCTCTCCCTCAAACTCGAAGCCCTTGGGCAGCACCCGGACGAACACGGCGCGGCCCTTG
>JABWBC010000111.1 GCA_013360695.1 Phycisphaerales bacterium | reverse complement strand
GGGCCCGGCGCCCCGGGGATCGCGCGGCCCTTGCGGAGCGGCCCCACCGCCTCGAGCGCGCGATGCACGGTCTCGGCGACCCATCCCTCGCCGACCGCCCAGCGGAACATCGCGATGACGGTGCGCACATACTCGTTGATGGTGGACCTGGTCCAGCGCGCCTTGGGATGCTGCGCGAGCCAGTGCTGGAATCGCTTGAGGTCCGGGGGCGTGAAGTGCGCGACGGTGTGGTCGGCGAAGCCGGCACGCTCAAGCAGGTACACCGCGCGATTGACCTTGTGAACCGTCGACGTCGGGCGCCCCGCCTTGATGAACGTCGCCAGGGCGAAACGCGAGTAGGCGTCGCAGAGCTCGCCGACCGTGAGCGGGCCCGCGGCGCCGACCATCAGCGTGCGCCCGCCGGCGATCCACTCGCCGATGAGCCGGTCGTATTCGGCCTGCGCTTCGCGTGATCCCCACGGCCCTAAATAATGGTGCCGACCCGACAAAAGCACGCGGGCGCGGCCGCTGGCGCGGTGATGCTGCATCTTCGGGATCGAGGTTGAACCGCCCCGGGGCATTCCCGCAGGGTAGCAAATCGGGTACAAAAAGGGTAGAAGCGGACAGAGGCCCCCGGGGGCCTTGTCGCTCGGGGTGATAGGATTTGAACCTACGACCTCTTCGTCCCGAAGCGGGCATGGGGTAGGCCGAACGCCGCGATTGCCGCATGGGAAACCGCGATTGAGCCATTGACCTCGCTTCGTGCGGATCGTCGCGCGGCGTCCGAGAAATCAGGGGTCCGGCGGGGCACGCGGGTAGCACTTCGGGTAGGCGGCGATGTCACTTGGATCGCGTCACTTTGGCCGCTCGATCTTGACCTGCTGGAAGGGACGCAGCAGTTCGGTGGGCGACTCCAAGATCCTCTGGCGATACTGAGGGCTGGTCGCCACGCGGAGCACGATCAGCAGCACGAACGCGGAGAGCGCCAGCGCCGGTCCCAGCACGAACCACGTTCGCATCAGGGGCTTCTCCGCCCCGCACCCGGTGCAGCGAGGCCCCGGCCCAAAGGCCCACGCCAGGGCCCACACGCCCAGCCAGAGACCGCCCGTCGCCAGCGTGAGCAACAGGTGAACGCCGTGGTCGCAGCGCCGACGCACCGTGAGCGTGTAGCGCTTGCAGAACTCGCACTCACGCTGGCCGAAGTCGATGTTCACTTGGGCGGCTCCGGCTTTGGATCGGGAGACACGGGGCGGCCGTAGAGGTCGCGGGTCGCGGGGCCCGTGCCGGGGAGCGCTGGAGCGCCGGGCGGGAGAACCGTGCGCGGCATCCGCGAGATGTACACCCACGCGAAGAGCGCGAGGCCGACCAGAAGAATCATGCCGAGCACGCGCACCAAGGTTCGGTTCGACGACGTGGGCGGTATATAGAGCGGCGCATACTCCACCGGAGGAAGGTCAACCCGCTCGGGCGGAATCGGCACGAAGTGGGATGCGTCCGGGCCTGCGTTGCTGTCCGGTTCGCCACGCCGGCGGCATTCGAAGATCTTCTCACGGTGCGTGGTTGCTGCTGTGTGCAAGTCGCGCACGTAGTTCAGTCCCAGCGCGGTGATGAAGTAGTGCGGACCATCGCCGGCGACTTCGATCAGGCCGCGGCGGACCAGTGAAGCCAGAAGATCGCGGTGTCTGGCGTGCGAAATGTGCGAGTACTTCAGGCTGCTGTGGTAAGTCGGTCTCGACGAGCGGGAGAGCCGTTCGAGGATGTAGTTCATCACGCGAAGGTCGGTCTCCTCGCGTGGATTCCGAGGTGCCATCACGAACTCCGCTTCTTGCGCTGGGCGGCCGCCGCCGGCGGGGCTGGTGGAGGAGCTTCGTAGGTCGTAATTTTCTGCTCAACGTAGCCGTCTTTCACCACCGGCGGATGCACTACATCGAACTCGCGTGGAGTCTCAGGAATGGGCTCTGGGACGTCGGCAATTGGTAGGCCTGCCGCCTTGTTGATGACGGTGATCGACTCGGCCTGACTCAGCGCCGTGCGCACCGCGCTGATGATCTGCATAGACGCCAGCACGCCCACCCGCTGGATCAAGGCATCAAGCGCTTGATGCACTTCCACGACGGCCGGATCGTTCAGGTTCGCCAACGAACGCGCCACCGCTGCCATCGCCGGGCGCATCCGCTCCATCTGAGCATCAGCAACCCGATGCGATACCGCGGCAAACTCGGTCAGGCCCGTGAAGCGAAGAAACTCCGCCAGCTCCTCGCGCGTCAGCGGCCGCACGCGCTCAAGAGCACCCAAGATGGCCATCGCGGTGGTGCGCCGAACGTCAGAGGATTTGAGGGACTCGATGCGACGGTAGTTGCCGGTGGAGATGCCCGCCGCAAACGCAAGCTGATCCTGCGTCAGCATGCGCTGCCCACGGAGTGCCGTCAGGAAGGTCCCAAAGTCCATCAAAAAATTGTGGCACTCTAAGTTTAGCAGGACTATTGGTTTACGATGTTTTAGCCGAAGTGTCTACCACTTTTGTGCGTTTTCCGCTTGTATGTGCGCCGATATGTGTGCTATCTTCGTGGAATTGGACCTCCGAAACGGGACGGGTCGGGGCGGGCGGAAACTCGCCCCGGCCATTCGAGAGAGACGCGGCCAGCCGGGCTCACCAGCCCTGAACGGCCATTCAGCAGAGCACGCGGTTGGTCGGCCTTGCAGGGCCGACCAGCCATTGAGGGAACTTCGCCAGCTTACCACGGTCGCAAGGCCGTGGGGAGCTTTCGGGGAAACCCGGAGCCCGATCGGCTTCATGCCGGCGGGAGGCCCGAGCCACGCCTTACCGCGTGGGGCGGGTTTCAAAGCGGAAGTCACGAGCCGCCACCCCGCGACGAGCCGGAAACGCCCCGTCGCTGGATTTGAAGATCACACCAGGCGAGCTCTGATCGACGCATCGGATGCGGGCCAATCGAGCTCAACCACGGATCGTGACCCGTGACGAACACCTCCCCTCAATCCACAGGCTCCAGACGCGAAGGCGGATCGGGTCTCACCGACCTCACCATCGGCAACGACGCTCTCGCCGATGACGTCCGCAGGCTCAAGGGCGCCGTCGCCAAACGCATCACCGCCTGCCGGGCCTACGCATGGGCCACCGGCTACGAGGAAATCGAGGCCAAGCTCGCGGACATCCGCGAGGCCAACGTCAACGTCGGGCTCAAGCTCTTCCATCTCAAGAAGACCTACGGCCTCGAGATCATGCTCCGAGCCTGTGAAGAAGCTGGGTTGCAGCTCCTGGCGGCCGCCATGTGCGCCGCCGATGAGCGGAACGAGGACGCCGTTTGCCGCGCCGAGGAGCGAGCCGACACGCTGGAACGCCGGGTCCGCGAGCTGGAGGCCGAACTCTTCAAGGCCCACCAGAGCAAGCGGGGTGTCGCGTGAGCACCATCATCCGATGCCGACGTCGGTCGTCGCCGAGAGATGTCAGCTACATGCGGCTCTTCCCGGCCGTGCGTGGCGGCGTGCATTGCATCGGCCGCCAGTTTGTGCTCTACAAGGCGAGCGCTACGGCGTTCAAGCACCGAGAGGTCGCGGAGGCCGAACTCAAGCGGTTGCTCGCCGACCCATCCGAGCGGCACGACGAGTACACGTACGACCTGATCGACGGGGGTGTCGCGTGAAGCGCATCAACGGCAAGTTCATTCTCAAGGACCGCCAGGGACGCACCGTCTCCGAGGCCGAGGCGTGGTTCGACACCAACGCCGACTACATGCGCTGGCTCGCCACGCAACGCCGCTCCCACGGGCTCGAAAACACGCCGGAACCCTCGGGCGTGGAGGACCTCATCCAGTTCGTCGGCGAGGCCACCGCCAACATCAACGACCGCAAACGGCACGGCGTGTCGTTCGACTATGACGCCGGATACCGCTGCGGCATGGTCGACGCCATGCACGTCCTCGGGCTCGTCGACGACGCCAAGGCCCGCGAACTGCTCGAACTCCCGGCGTGCGATCGGAAGCGGGGTGTCGCGTGAACCGCACGTTTGCTCCCTTTGTCGTCACCGTCGAAGGTCTCACCGAGCGCATCGATTCCGTCGACCACGCCGCCGAGCTGCTCGACCGCCTCAACGACGGGCTCGACAAGGCACGCGGCGAGGTCGACGCCGCCAGCGCCGCCGAGATGAACGCGCGCCGCAGGCTCGGGCACGCCACCCTCCAGGTCTTCGCACGCCTCGGTCGCACCGGCGACTGGCACGAGATGCTCGGGAAACTCCGGCTCCACAAACGCACCATCCAGGAGTTCCTCCGCGTCGCCGAGGCCTTCACCACCCAGGGCGTCTACGACTACGCCAAGGTCGACGCGGCACGCCAGGCCGTCACCGCCGCCGTCAATCGCAACGCCATCGAGGTCGATGCCAAGCTCCACGCCGCCCTCCACAAGAAGACCGCGCAGGAACTGAACGTCACCAACCTCCGAGCCCTCGCGACCGCGTATCGCAAGGCCCTCACCGCCAACCATGACCCGAACGAACGAATCCATTTTGGAATGGATGCGCGATCGACCGACCAGCAACCGAACCAACGAATCCATTCCGAAGTAGATGCGCGGCCCGATCGCGCAAAACCGACGCACGAGGCCCCCACCGTCGCCGGGCTGCAGGTCGACCAGGGCGACAAGGTCGTGTGGTCCGCCCAGCTCGGACGCTGGATGGTCGAGGTCGGCGAGGTCCTGTACGAGGTCCACGAGTTCGCCGACATGCGCGAGGGCGCCAGCGTCGAGTGGCCCGGCGGCGTCACGCCCGCCGGCTATGACGATGAAGGCGAAGACTTCGACGACGACGAGAACGAGGACTACGACGGCGACGAAGACGGCGACTGGGATGACGACGACGCCGCGTTCGCCGACGATGACGACGAGCCGCTCGAAGACGATGAGGAAGATGGGGAGTCGGCAGTCGGCAGTCGGGCGTCGGGATTCACGCACGCGACGCCCAGCACCGTCGGCGACGATGGCTCCGAAGACGACGAGAGCGACGAAGAGGAACGCGGGGCACGCGGCCAGCAGATGATGATGGCCAGCCTCTTCGAAGCCGCCAGCAGCACCGCCAGGACCATCTCCGGCCTGGTCGACAAGCTCCAGCACGAGGCCCTCATCAGCCCGCGCGAGCTCGACGAGGCCCAGCACGCCGCCGACACCTTCATCGCCGCCATCGCCGACGCACGCCAGCGCCTCGCACGGGAGGACCAGCCGTGAGAGAGCTCTACGCATGGTTCATGGTCTTCTACGTTCCGGTCTCGCTCTGCGTCTTCGCGCTGGCGTACGTCGCCGGATGGGTCGCGCGGGGCGTCAGCGACCGAGAGACCTCCACGCCATCGAACACGACGGGAGGCGCTCGATGAACGCCGCCGTCGTCTACTTCAACTGCGACGAGGCCGGGCGATTCCTCGGCAAGAACGGCAAGCCCGCGCACCGCGCCACCGTGCACCGCTACATCGAGCACGGCGTCAAGGTGCGCGGCAGCATCGTCCGCCTCCGCGCTCAGCGCATGGCGTGGGGCTGGGGCATCACCCGCGCCGACATCGATCGGTTCTTGGCCGACCTCAACCACGCCTACGGGAACACGCCGCGCGGCGTCGTCACGCCGACCTGGCGGGACGCTCCGGGGGTCAAGCGGGCCCCGCGCACGCCGCGCGTCAGCAAGGACGAGGTCGGCACGTACGAAGACGACCCCATCAAGAGCAAGCCCAGCGGCCGTGCGCGGCAACGTGCCGGACGCGCTGATCCCGCCGGGCGTGCGTAGCAGCGCGCTCGGATTTTGTCTTATTTTTATAGGAGAAACGCATGGTTCGGATCAATCTCGGTGATCGTGTGAGGTCGAAGGTCGACGGATTCGAGGGCGTCGTCGAGGCGAGGATCGACGTCTTGTGTGGGAGCACCCAGTTCCGTGTTGCGGCTCCCGCGAAGGACGGCAAGGAAGGCCATCGGTATTGGTGCGATGAGGGCGTGCTCGAAGTCGTGCACCCCGCGGTCTCCTGATCTCGTCGGATGCCGGCACACGCCGGCGTCCGATCTTCCGCGGCGTGTGCCGCTCCCCGGCGCCTGGGTGAGGCGTTCCTTTCTGATGTTCGATTAGGTCGTGCGGGCTCGCTCTGAACGGCTCACCCGCGCGTTTCTCTTTCTCCTCCGGCCGCGCCGGGCCTCCAAACCGGCGCGGTCTTGAAACACCGCACGAGAGCATGGAGGTTCGCGTGAAGCTCAATTCGGACGGAAGTCATCTTCGCATCGTCGATGTCACGGTTGAGGGCGATGCCGACACGCTCCGCCAGGCCGGGCGCCTGCTGGGGGACGTCATGGCCGGGACCGTCGGGCAGCACCACGGCGAGCTTGCGAATCGCCGCGCGGGCGAACGCCTCGCCCGCGACGTGGCGATGCTCGACGAGACCGCTATCCCTGCGATCAACGCCAAGATTCGCGCATGAAACCGTCGCCCGCCGTGGTGTGCCTGTCGCAGGCCGCCGCGGAGAGGCGGCGGCGGGTGTGCTACGGCCCGATCGCGCGGATGCACCTGGAACTTGGACGAACGCCGCCGGCCACGGCGGACCTGGACGCGATGAACGCGGTGGATCTCGGTCGGATGCTCGACCGGCTGCAGGACGAAGTGAACCAGCGGCGTGAAAGCTCGCCGCTCTTTTCTGGAGACACGCATGAAGATGAGATTTGACGCGGGCAGCCTGATGATGGTCGACGACGAGCGCGTGAAGGCCGCGATCGACCTCAACCTCCGCCAACTGGCCGCCGACATCGACGACCGCGGCTCCGACGGCGCCAAGCGCAGCCTCACGCTCCAGATCGACCTCACGCCCAGCGTCCACGAGGGGTGCGTCACGAGCGTCGACGCCGAGATCCAGATCACGGCCAAGACGCCGCCGCGGCGCACCCGCCCGATCTCGATGAAGCTCGGCGCCGACAAGAGCGGCAAACCGATGCTCGAGTTCAACGACGCGAGCCTGGACGACCCACGCCAGGGCACGCTCGACGAGGCCAGGAAGGGCGAGAGTTTGGGACGTTGAGATCGGACGCGGCGTCGATGGTCGGCGCTCGCGTGGCACGGACACGACGGAAACCAGCGGAGAACACACGTGAACAGCGGAGACATGAAGCAGGTCATTGAGAAGGTGACTGAACAAGAGCGTTCGATCGCGACGCTGCAGAAGCCCCAGAAGCTGGAGGTGTCGGGCATTCCGCCATTCTTCACCGTGTTCTGGGACGGCAACAAGAAGAGCATCGAGTGCTTCCAGACCCCGATCGGGCACCGCGCGTACAAGGCCGCGGACCTGGCGGACCTGGCCCGGCTCATCAACGAGTTCGCGGGGCGCACGCGCGAGCTTCCAGGCGTCGCGGGCGGCCCCGTCACATTGGAACATCCGCTCGTGTTCGTCTTCGTGCTCGACGGAACGGTGCACGCCATCCTTGACGAGAAGGGCGACCGCCGCGATCGGATCTACCTGAAGTTCCTGCAGTCGGAAGGGATCATCAAGCTCCGAGAGATCGACGGCCAGTGGCTCTCGCAGGTCGAGATGCTCGACGCGCTGCGCACCGACATCAACGGGCGCTACGACCCGAACATCCTGCCCCTGGTCCGCAGGATCAAGTTCAAGAACGACTCCTCTGGCAACTCTGAGGTGACGATGGGCCGGGTCTCGATGGGCAAGTCGATCGAGGCCGCGGTCGCCGGGATCGACGGCGACTTCCCCGATGACGTGCTGGTCGAGCTCCCGATCTACGACGAGTTCATCGACGAGAACGGGAACGCGATCCGCTTCGGTGTGTCGTGCTCGCTCGACGTCGACCCCGCCAACCAGAAGATCCGCCTGTCGTGCAAGGCCGGGCAGCTCGCCAAGGTGATGCTCGACGCCGACACGAAGATGATGCAGGCGATCGCCGCCAAGGTCGAGCACACGAACGTGAAGATCTTCCGGGGCGCTCCCTCGGCCCCGACGTCCTGATCGTCTCTCTCAACTCCGCGCCGCCGTCCCACCGGCGTCGCGGGGATTTCAAGCCTGACAGCACCGGCGGAGCCAACGCCTCGCGCGTCGCGTGGCGGGTGTTTCCGCGCACCTGGAGATCACCATGAAAGCAACGAAGCGAGCGCGAAGGGCGCAGAGGCCACGGAGAGAGGCCGGAGTCTCACATGGACAGATGACGTGCAACACGGCGATGTCGAATCTGAAACCGGTCTTTCCACACTCGGTCACGCTTCCGCCCGTCGGGTGCAAGATCGTGCCCGCCGCGCTGCCCGATCGGTTCATCGAGTTCGGGCTGCGGCTCGCCCAGCACGATTGGTCGCTGAACCAACTGCTCGCGATGATCGAGAAGCTGGACGCGGACACGATCATGGAGCGTCTCAATCGCGGCCAGGAACGCCAGATCAAGGGCGACATCGAGCTGGTGGAGGTCCGCAAAGACGGCGTCGTCTACGCCGATGGCTTTGGCGTGGTGGTGCCCATCGAATCGCAGCGGAGCGACCAGGCCCGCGTCGTCGGACGGCTGGGGCGGGAGCGCGTCGAGCTGCTGGTGAGGGTCGATCCGACCGGGCCCACGCCGCGGCGTGTGCGCGTGACGGTCGAACGTCTGGCCGAGCCCCGCGCGGAGATCGATGGATGAAATGCCTCTCGGTGCATCAGCCGTGGGCCTGGCTCATCGCGCGCGGCGTCAAGCGCGTCGAGAACCGCTCGTGGTACACGCCCTATCGCGGACCGCTGGCGATCCACGCCAGCAAGACCCGCGAGCGGATGACGCTCTCCGTCGAGCGCCTCATCCGCGATCGCTGGCCGGCGTCGGCGGGCGCGTTCCCCGGGCTTGGCACGGGCGGCGCCGCGCCGGAGATCGTCTACGGCGCCGTGCTCTGCACCGCCGTGCTGGTCGACTGCATCAAGGCCGGACCGTCCACGCCCGCGCCCGCGGGCCAGGAGGCGTGGTGCGACCGCGTGCCGGGCACGTTCTGGTGGGTGCTCGAGCGCATCAAGCCGCTTGAACCGCCGCTCGTGGTGCCGGGGATGCAGGGCCTGTTCGAGGTGGAGCTCGGGTCGGGAGTCGGGAGCGACAAGCGCTCGGGGCTGTTCGGCCGTGACGGAGGTGGTGCGTGAGCGGACATTGCAAGGGATGCGGCGTCTATCACGAAGAGGACGACGACCGCCTGTGCGGCCGGTGCCAGGACAACAAGCGGGCACGCTGGTGCCTGCGCTGCAAGAGCCCGATCGAGCGCGACTCGCCGCACGAGTTGTGCCATGAGTGCACGGTGCGGAAGTGGGACGCGATGTACACGCGCCCGGAGACGCTCGATCGCGACGAATACTGGGTGAGCGTGACGGCGGTGCACGAATCCAGCGGCGTGCGCGAGCACGAGACGCGCTGGGCCACGCTCGCCATCGGACGCTGCGCGATGGAGAGCATCGCCAAGGACGCCGCGCTCGACTGGTACAAGGAAACCGACCAGTCGACGGACTGCGACCTCTCCATCAGGGTCGATCGGTACGACGGCGTCACGCACGTATATCGCATCGGGCTCGCGCACGAGCTGGTGGCGCGCATCACCAGCGCGGACGGGGGTGCGGCGTAATGGGCTCTCTCTTTTCCTACATCGAGGCCCAGGCGATGCGCTCGCTCATGGCCGACCCGCGGGGCGGTTTGTACGCCGACGAGTGCGTCGTCGATCTCTTCTGCGGGGCGGGCGGGTGGGGCGAGGGCGCCAAGCGCGTGGGCATCGATGTCGATTACGCGATCAACCACGACGACGTCGCCATCGGCACGCACGCGGACAACAACCCGGATTGCGTGCTTCATCGCGGCGACGCATGGCGCGTGAAGCCCGTGGACGTGGTCGGCGATCGGCCCGTCGGCCTGCTCCTGGCTTCCGCCGCGTGCACCACGCACAGCCGGGCCCGCGGCTCCGCGCCGGTGAGCAAGCGCGTGCACATGCTGGGATGGTGCATCGCCCGCTGGATGGAACAGGTCGCGCCGCGCGTCGTGCTCATCGAGAACGTGCCCGAGTGGCTCGATTGGGGCCCGCTGGTCGACAAGCGCGACCACCGCGGTGAGCTCGTGCTCGACCAGGCGGGACGCCCGGTCCGCGTGCACGATCCCGACCGCAAGGGAATGCACTTCCGACGCTGGTGGAACTACTGCAGGCGGCTCGGCTACGTGATGGAGCAGCGCGTGCTTGACGCCGCCGACTTCGGGTCGGCGAGCCGGCGAAAGCGGATGTTCATCATCGCGCGGAACGACGGCATGGCGATCACCTGGCCGTCCCCCACGCACGGCGGGCCGTCGCGCCCCCACCGCCGCGCCGCCGACGTCATTGACTGGTCCGACCTGGGCACGTCGATCTTCGAGCGCCCGCGTCCGCTCAAGCCCAAGACGCTCAAGCGGATCGTGGAGGGGATTCGGCGCTACGTGCTGAACGATCCGGCTCCGTTCGTCCTGCGCGTCACCCAGAGCGACGCGCCGGGCGGCGGGTGGCACGTGCGGAGCGTCGACGCCCCGATGGCCACGCAGACCACGCGCCAGGACCTGGCGGTCTGTACGCCGGTGGTGCAGCAGATTCGCGGCGACGTGATGGGCCGATCGCCGACCGACGTGCTCCCGACGATCACAGCCGGTAACGGCCCAGGCCGAGGCGCCGGTGCCGCGCACGCGCTGGGGATCGCGACGCCGATCATCGCGCCGCAGAACACGGGCGTGTACGGACAGCGACCCGACCGCGCCGGGCCGACGATCACCACCAAGGGGCACCAGTCGATCATCGCGCCGATCCTGGCCACGACCGGGTACGGCGAGCGCGAGGGCCAGGCGGCACGCGCGCATCGCGTGGCCGAGCTGCTCGGCACGTGCGTCAACGGCTCCAAGCAGGCCGTGGTGACGCCGCTCCTGATGAACAACACGACGAACCACACCGGAGGTCGGGCCGACGGGAGCGTGCCCACGGTCACGACGGGCGGCCAGTGCGGCGTGGTCACGCCGATCATGGTTGGGGCGGGTGGAAGCGGGTACGCCGGAAAGCCACGAGGCATCGACTCGCCCACGAACACAGTGAAGTGCGACTCGCGAGCGGCGCTCGTCTCGCCGGTCATGGCGTACATGAACCATGGCGGGAAGCAGAGCGGAGGATGCGACGAGCCCGCGCGCACGGTCGTCGCGGGAGGGAATCACGCCACGCTCGTCTCCGCGCTGATGATGGAGTATTACGGCAACAACCAGACGCTGCGCCGGGGCGACGCGCCGCTCGGGTGCTGCACGACGGTCGACCGGCACGGGCTGGTCTCGGTCGTGATCGACGGCGTCGAGATGGTCATCGTCGACATCCTGTTTCGGATGCTCCGGCCGCGCGAGCTGGCCGCGGCGATGGGATTCCCGGCGTCGTTCCGCTGGCCCAAGACCCAGCGCGAGACGGTGCGGCTGATCGGAAACGCGGTCCAGGTCGACCAGTCCGAGGCGCTCGTGCGGGCCGTGCTGCCGCGCGGGCGATCGATGAATCAAGAGAGGACCACGGCGTGAGCGACGCGAGCCCCATCATGGCGGCTGGGATGTGGGACGCCGCACCGGCGTCGTACAGGAAAGCGCCGTTCCCGGCGTTCGGCGGCAAGTCGCGCATCGCGCCCGAGGTGTGGGAGCGTCTGGGCGACGTGCGCAACTACGTCGAGCCGTTCTGCTTTTCCGCCGCGATGCTCTGGAAGCGGCCCGTGGTCGGGGCGATCGAGACCATCAACGACCGCAATGCGTTTGTGTCGAACTTCTGGCGGGCGATGCGGGCCGATCCCGACGCGGTGGCTCACTACGCCGACTGGCCGGTGAACGAGACCGACCTGCACGCGCGTCACCGCTGGCTGGTCGGTTCGGACGCGGCGGCGGCCAAGCTTGATCTGGTGCGTGAAGATCCCGAAGCGTTCGACGCCAAGATCGCCGGCTGGTGGTGCTGGGGCGCGTGCTGCTGGATCGGATCGGGATGGTGCGACGAGACGGCCAGGCACCAAGACCGCGCGGCGTGGAAGACGCGCCCGTACCTCGCCGGCGATGGCGGCGGAAATGGCGTGCATCGGGTTCAACCAAAGGGCCAGATCCCGATGCTGTCGATCGCGGGTGGGCAAGGCGTGCATTCGGCCAGCTACGCGACGGGCGGCGAGCCCAGCGGAGAGCCAATCGCCCCGCTCCCGGCCAAGTTGCCTCCCATGGACGCCGCGGGCCGTGGCGTCCATGGGACACCAAACCAGCTCCCTCACCTGGACGCCGGGAAACGCCCGCGGCTGGCGTCGTTCGGTGAGGCTGGGCTCGGCGTCGCGCGAGATCCAGACCCCAAGGACCGGCGGCCGGGCCTCTCGCAGGATGGTTGGGGCGTGAACGTGCCGGGAGAGCCGACGCGGCGGCGCTGCAAACTGACCGGAAACGGGATCGGCTGCGGAGTTCACGCCGGCGGGCCCGACGACACGCACCGGCCGCAGCTCGCCGACGAGTTTGCCCGCGGGCGGGGCGTCAACGGGCACGACGCCGCCTCCG
>JABWBC010000110.1 GCA_013360695.1 Phycisphaerales bacterium | reverse complement strand
CGTGGTCCCGAATGAACGCTGAGAGCGCCGCGCGGGTGATGGCTTCGTGCTCGGCATCGGTGGCAAGGGGCGCCGAGGCAGAGGCGATCAGCGAGAGTTTTTCCAGCAGGAAGGCGACGAAACCGATGATCAGCGAAGCATGGTCGGCGCGTTCGGGTGCGCGGGCGTCGGGATCGAGCCCGAAGGCCTTGTAGAAGCCCGCGGCGTCGGCCATGTGCTGGGCGCGAGACGCCGCCTCGCGCGAAGGGTAGAACTCCGATTCGTACGGCGGGCAGTCGCTGGAAACGACCAGGCCGAACACCAGGGAGTTGGCACGCTCCCGCACATCCGCGGAGAGTCCGAGCCACCGCGCGAGGGGCGCGGGGTCTCCGTCGATTGGTGGGGTCTCGCCAAGTCCAATGGAGTCGGGCGGGGCGCCAGCATGGGGTGCCGCGAGGAGTTCCCAGGCATCACTGAGCAGGGCGATGTCCACAGGTGAGCTCGGCTCGCGGGCGCCGGTCCACGGATCGCGGACCGCGGCGGCAAGGGCCGATGCCACGATACGGCGGGCGGACAGGTCCGCGGCGGCCTCGGACGGCGACAGTGCGGGAGCAGCCATCATGAACTCCTGGCTAGAAACTGTTGACGTGCTGGACGGGGCGCTCGAACACCGGCTCCTCGGTGGTGATGCGTGTCACCTCCTTGCCGAACTTGTTGAAGCCTATGACAGTGTCGTTGTAGATCTCCTGCGTCTTGCGGGACCCGTCGGGCATGGTGACCTCTATCTCCGCGACCTTGGGGCCTTCTTCGATCTGGAACCTAAAGATGATCTGCTGCGTGGTCCGGAAGAGTTGGAGTACGGCAAGCAGTTCGCGGTCGGGGCATGAATACTGTTCGATCGCGTGCCTGACGCCCGGGCCGAACATCTGCTCGAGGTACGGGCGAGGGACCCAGCGGGGCGGGATGTAGAAGCCGTTGGGCTCGGTGCCGAACTGGGGATAGATCGGCAGCGCGATCCGGCGCTCGCGAACGAGGAAGTAGATCGGATTGGTGGGGTCGACCGCCCATTGGCCGTCCTCATCGATCGAGACCAGGCCCTGCAGCCGGATCTTGCCAGGGCAGGCGGTCATGCAGCGAGTTTCGGCGGGCTCACCGTTCGGGCTGATCAGCGGGTCCTTGCCTTCCAGACGCGGGTAGCAGGCGACGCACTTCTCGCTTGTGCCGGTGGTCGAGCGGTAGATCGATTTCTTGTATGGGCACGCCTCGACGCACTTCTGGTAACCGTTGCATCGGGACTGGTCGATGAGCACGACGCCGTCTTCCGGCCGCTTGTAAATCGCCTGACGCGGGCACGCCGCCAGGCACGCCGGATAGGTGCAGTGATTGCAAAGCCGGGCGAGGTAAAAGTACCAGACCTTGTGCTCCGGGAGGCGGGTCGAGGCGCCAAAGGACTTGCCGTCCCATGCGAGGCCGGTCGCAACCTCCTCGTGGATGTTGGGTGATTCCCACTCCTCGGGTGTCGGCAGGTAGCCCAGTACACGCTTCGCGCCCTCGGGACCCGCGTAGTTCTGAATGGCCTCGAAAATCGTCTTCCCATCGAAGCGGCCGTAGGGAGCCCCGTGCGAATCGGACCCGCTCGCGTCCCACACCTGTCTGCGGGGGTTGGCCTTTTCGAGCAGGTTGAGGAGCCTGGCATCCCAGTACCGCGGATATCCTCCGAACGGCTTAGTCTCGACGTTGTTCCACCACATGTGCTCCTGCCCGCGCCCGAACGTCCATGTGCTCTTGCACGCCATCGTGCAGGTCTGGCAGTTGATGCAGCGGTTGATGTTGAAGACGAAGGCAAACTGGGTGCTTGGGTGGTGCTCCGGGTAGGGATACTCCATGGCGCGGCCAAGCTGCCAGTTATGAACGGTGGGCATGTTCAGATTTCCTTCCTGTCGGCAACGCATCCGGCCCGGTGGTCGTCTGTAGCCCCAACGGTAAGAACCGCCGGCATAGAGGTCCCGGATGATTCATGGGTTCGAAAGCGGTGGACGCCGACGCGGGCGGCGGCCTCTGCAAGTAGGTCGTCAGTCTGTAGATCGCCAAGCGTGGCGCGAATCGCGTAGAGGGCCTGGTAGCTCGGATTCACGCTCATGGCGCGCAGGTCGGTCGCCGAGTGGCCCGTGCGGAGAAACTCCTCGAAAAGGCACGTGGCCATGAGCCGGGTATCGCCGTCCGCCAGGCCGCCCTCGACCACCATCGGGTGTTCGGGCTGGACCGGCCGCTCCCACGGTCGTACGTCATTGGGGTGGTGCTGATGGTCGGACATAGGGATCCTCCTTTCATGCCTTCTTGACGTGCGTGAGGGTGCCGGCGAGGTAGGCCAGGTTCGCCTCCGACCTGCCGGTGGGGCCGAACCCGGCGCTGCTCGGCAACGCCCACTCGCCCTTGCCGCCGATCCCCCCGTCCTCGGCCTTGACGATACGGATGAGCGTCTCCTTGGGAACGGTATTGATCGCGTGGTTGTCGACGTCAAAGCCGAAGGTGAAGCCCATGCCGCCGGTTTTCTTGTGGAACAGCGTGTCGGTCTGGTGGAGCGGAGGGAGGAAGTTGCGGGTGATCGACTGGTGCGAGCCGTAGCGGTAACTGGCTTGGTAGCCGGTGTCGGTCGCCAGAGCCCGACCGTCGGGGCGTGATTCGTGCGCGCGCACCGTGCGCTCGGTCGCGATCCAGCCGGTGTGCTTCATGATGGTGAAGTGGTACGGAAGGGCATCGTTCACCTTCACGCGGACCATGCATCGGAAGGCCCTGGCGCGGAACTCGTGGTTCTGCCAGCCGCGGAAGGGTCGGTCGGCGGGGTTGGCGTCCACGTAGACGTAGTCGCCCTCCTTCAGGCTCAGGTCCTCGGCGGCCTTGGGGTTCATCTGGATCTGACGGTCGCCGACGCCGGGCAGTCGTGTGTCGCGACGCTTGGTATCGGTGAAGTTCGTCGACCAGATCCAGTGCCAATCAACCGTCGACCAGGACGAATGGGTCGAGTGGCGGCTTTTGGGGGTTGAGCACATGAACCGGAAGCCTTGGGCCCACAACGGATTGACGGTGGCCTTTACCTCGGACCACGGCATCTTGATGTTTCGAACCGTGCGCAGATCGGCGTCCATCTCTTCAGGCCCGATGCCGTAGTCCCTGGGACGTATGTACGGGCTCGTCGACACGATCACGTTGGGGAGATAGGGCGTCGCCTCGACCGCCTCGCGGTGCACGATGAGGTTCTCGCCGGCGGCAATCGCCTCTGGAAGGTCGCAGTACGCGGCGACGCGCCCGCAGTCGGTCGAGAAGGGGATCGAGTCGTGGACCTGCTCGTAGAATGGAATCCGGGGATAGGTGCGGGTGAGGAACATCGCGACGCCCGGCTCGCCGCCGTACTCGCCCCGCATCAGCCGATCCACGTCGTAGGGGCCGTCGGTCCCGCGCGTGGTGACGCACGAGTTGAAAACCCGCTGGATGTAGACCTTGGATTTCCCCTCCAGCACGAACTTCCAGTAGTCGGCGAAGCGGCGGTCGCCGGTGAGAGCCGTCAGGCTCTTGGCGACCAGCGCAAAGATCATCGCATCGTCCTTGGAATCGTGGACGGGCTTGATCGACCCCGAGGCGCCACCCCAGGCCTGGATGAACGGGTTGGAACACGAGCCCCCAACTTCCAGGTCCTGGAACTCGACCCAGGAGTTGGCGGGGAGCACGATGTCGGCGTACTCCGCCGAGCCGGTCCATTCCACCTGCTGGTCGACGATCATGTCGCAGCGAGGCAGGACGTTGTGGATGAGCTCGTAGACCCACTTGGCCTGGTTAATGAAGTTGGCGTTGTTGTACCACATCGCCTTCGTCGGACAGGGGAGGTGGGTCACGCCCGTGAAGACCTTTTCGCCCTCGGGGGTCTTGACTCGCAGGATCTTCTCGCCGTGGGCCCAGTATGAAGGTTCCTCCCCGAGCGCCGAGTGGGAGAGTTGCACCTTGGTGGGCGTCGCATTCTCGTCGAGGACCGGATGGAACGGGTCCTCGTCCTTGTACACCGCAACACCGGGGCCTGCCCAGGGAGCGCCCTGGAACATGGCGCCCTTGTAGTTGCCCGCCCAGGCCATGACGCCCGCGCCGCTTGTCCCGATGTTGCCCGTGAGCGCTGCCAGCAGGAAGCACGCGCGGTTGTGGAGCGTCGCGTGGAAGTAGTGGTTCACGCCCTCGCCGAAATGGATCGCCGCCGGTTTGATCGTCGCCAAGTCCTTGGCGAGGCGTTCGATGACGGCCGGATCGGCGCCGCTGATCTCACCGACGGTCTTGGCGTCGTAATCCTTCAGGTGCCGGCGGTACATCTCGAGGATGGGCATGACCGTCATGTCGGCACCATCCACGGCCTTGACCACGAACTCACCCTTGAGCGCGGGAGTGAACGCGAGCTTCTCGCCCACCTCGTCGCGCGAGACGGGTACAACCCGCTGCTGCGCCGCATCCCACATGCAGAAGTCGCCGATGCGAGCCCGCTGCTCGTCGGTCAATCCCTGGATCTTGTAGCTGGGTCCGTCTCGCAGGTCCTTGAGCGTGTAGCCGGCGATCACGTCCTGCGGACGGAGCCGTTCGAGCGTGTCGGTGCGCACAAGGAGCGCCAGGTCGGTGAATCGCTCGACGAACTGCTGGTCGTACCAATGGTTGTCGATGATGACGCGGGCCATTCCCAGCAGGAGCGCGAGGTCGCCCAGGCCCGGGCGAACACCGATCCAATAGTCGCTCTTGGCGCTCGGTGCGCTGTAGTCGGGCGTGATGCATGCCGCCTTGCCGCCGCGCTCCATCACCTCGTTGAGCCAATGGCTCTCGGGCATCTTGTTCTCAACCAGGTTCTTGCCGATCTGCAGCACGAACTTGCTCCGCCTCAGGTCGGAGAAGTCCATGTCGGAGGCCTGCAAGCCGGTGGCGAAGGGGGTTCCCGGAGCCTGATCACCCCGCCACGTGTATTCGTTCCAGTCTCGGGCGCCGAGGGCGTCGTGCTCGCCCACGCCCCGCACGTGGTGGTCCAGCAGCGCCATCATGGTGGCCATGCGATAGATGCCGAACTTCCCGATGAGGCCGTGGATGGGTAGATTTGACCCCAGCTTGATTGTGCGCGTCCCGGCCCCGCCCCAGTGCGTCAGCATGAGCGGGTCGTACCCGTCCTTGAGCAACCGGCGCTTCCCGTCGTCGCCGCTGTAGGTGCGTGCGACGGCCTGTAGGCCCAGGGCGGCGTAGCGCGCGGCTTCGTCCCAGCCAACCCGGACGAACGTATCGCCGCCCCGGTTGTCAAACTTGTACTTGCTCCGCAGGTCCGGGGTGTCCGACAGGCTCGGGAACCCGTCGTCGGCCCACTGCTTCCACCCGGCCCGCACCACCGGACCGCGGAGGCGATAGGGGCCGTACACCCGCCGCTGGAACGTGTAGCCCTTGGCGCAGCCGCGAGGATTCCACGCCTTCGTGACCTTGTTCCCGTACAGGTCCCCGTAGCGGTCGTGGTCGTAGTTCTGCTCGGCGCGAACAAACACCCCGTTGCGGACGAACGCTCGGAGGCGGCACATATGGGTGTCATTCGGGGCGCACACCCACGCAAAGCTCGAGTCGTATCGGTACTGGTCGCGGTAGACCGATTCCCACTCGCGCGAGGGATAGGCCGCGAGCGGATTATCGATGCCCGGCGCCGGAATCAATCCTCCCCAGCCCGCGCGCCCGCATAGCAGCGCCGCCGACCCTGTGCCCAGGGCTTGCATGAATCGTCGCCGGGTCAATGAGAGGGTTGGCTCGCGGTGTTTGTCGGAGGTGGATTGCGTGCTCATGAAGGGTCCCTGCGAACAGTTGGCGTCAGGTAAGGAGGGTCACCTCGCTGGTGTCGCGGGCGTCGGAACGATGGTCGCCTTCTCGCCGTCGATGACCAACCAGTGCCAGCCGGAGATGAGTTTCGTTCCATCGCGGTCGCCCTTGGAACCGTTCCAGATCGCCAGGGTGAACGGGATCCTCTTCCCCGGCAGGAACTGGATGTCCCCATCCTTGGGCTGCGAAATCGAGTGGTAGATCGTGACGAACCAGTGGCCGTTCGCCCACACCGCCGAGCTCTCTAGATCTTGCAACTCTGCGGGTTGGTACGTCAGCGTGCCGAATCCAACGGCGTTTGCCTCAAGCGTGGCGTGAGAGACCAGGGAGGGGTCAGAGTGGATGTTCCTCGCGGCCACCGCGGTGCGGTAGAGCGGATCGTCCAGCCGAAGGTCCTGATCGATGCCGTCCGCCGGCTTGGTCGGCATCGCCGCGGCTGGCTCGGGCGGCGGGCCGAAGAGGTGGTAGTTGCCTTCCGGCAGGACCCGCGGTTCATCCGCGTCGTGCCGGCGCCCGGTTGACGCGTCAAACTGCCGACTCGCCTTCCAGTGCCAGATATTCACGGGCGGGCCCGTGGGCTGGTGTTCGACTTGGACGCCCATCGGGAGGGGCGGCACCACATCGCTCCGCGCAAACATGACAGCTACCCCATCCGAGAATCGCCCGCTGTCCTGGTTCACGTCGCACGTTGCATCGTCCCACCGGAGGTGTATCCCAATGTGGTCGCCGGCCCGCACAAAGCTCACGCCCGCGTTCACCGTGTCCTCCACGCGGAACCACAGAGGGCGCATGGCGACTTGCGCGTGATCGACATCTAGCCAGCCAAACTGCGATTGGTCAGCCAGCAACGCATCGTCGATGGACTGAAGGCGGAACTCAGCGCCCGAGGTTTGGCCGGCGAGCCTGGGCGGTGCGAGCCGCGTGATAAAGGCGACAAGCGCCCACACCTGATCATCGCTCAGCAGGGAAGCATACGACGGCATGGGCGTGCCCGGCACCCCCGTGATGATCGTCCGGTACAGATCCTCGGGACGCTGCCCGGACTTGTACAAGCCGGACGCCAAGTCCGCTGGACGTACCGGTTTGCCCATCGAATCAAGCAGACCGTCGATCTCTACGCCGTGCCCCGTGGCTCCATGGCAACCAACGCATCCCATCGACCGGTAGAGGCTCGATCCGTGCCCCACCATTCCCTCAGTGAAGTACGGCGGTTTGGAGAATCGCAACGGCGTGGCAGGCGGCGGCGAGCTCGTGCCGCCCTTGGTCATCTCTCCAACCAGCCGTGTCAGGCCGGCAATCTCGGCGTTGCTCAGTACACCGGAGAAGCCCGGCATGGCGCTTCGAGGCACGCCGTTACGGATCGTCTGCATGACCCCCGATGGGGTGGACGCGAAACGCATCGAACTGTCCCTGAATGCGCGCGGCTTTGGGAAGAGGTACTCCGCCGCCAGCCCGTCCCCGTGCCCTTCGCTCCCGTGACAGGCCGAACAATGCTTCACGTACAGTTCTTGGGCCTGGACGGTGTTGACCGCGGGTACCTCGCTGCCCACTACTAGCGGTGGTTGAGGGGCCTTTGAGTCGCACCCGCGCAGTGATGCCAGGCCCGCCGCGAGGCCAATCAGCACACACCACATGCAGCGGCTCCCGCATGGCCCTGGTCCAACGTCGGTTCCGTGTCGCGAGGTGCACAGGTCTCGTTCATGACGGCTGGTCATCGATCAGTTCCCAAAAGAGACAAGGTACGTCAATGGAGATGAATGTCTCGATATCGAGTATAGACGACGTCCTGCCGAGGCGTAAGGGACGCCAAGGGTCGGGAATAGAGGGGACGGGGACGGAGAAAGGTGAACCGACCCACCTCCGGTGGACGGTGAAGGCCGTCGCTGCTTTGAGAATGTCGCGCTCGAGCCTGAGCTGCCAGCACTGCCGCGCCTGGCTGAGCCAGACGGTGAGGGTGTTCTGCGGGAGCCCAGGTCCGCCGCGGCCTGCTGGACCGTGCGGCCTTCCCTCAGCACCAGCCCCATCGCCGACTCACGAAACTCGCTCGTGTACTTGCGTTTGCCCATCCGATGAACCTCCGGCCGACAGGGACCAACCCCATCGATTCTTGGTGTCCACCGGAGGTGGGTCGGTTCACGGCGTGCTTCTACACCTTCGACGACATTCGCGTCGCCAACGCCGGTCGAACCCCTCTCCTCCCGTCCGTCGTTCAGCCGTGAAGTCGATCGGTGGACTCGTTGATGTTCACCACAGTTCGCTCCTCCACGGCGACGCGGAGCACCAGCCGCGCCGTCAACGCGTCGCCCAGGCGGTACTTCTTCTGTTCGAGTCGCGCCCGCAACAGCGGCAGGGCGGTCGCGAGGTACATGCCCAGGCATGGATGGAAACGGTCCGTGAATCCGAGGACCGCCGACATGTTCCGGCTTCGTTCCGCCGCGGCAACGATCGCTAGGATGTCCGAGCGCGACACCGACGGCATGTCGCCGGCGAGCACGAAGATCGGTGCGTGCCCCGACTCCAGCGCGGAGGTGATCCCGCCGATCGGGCCCACGCACGCGTAGCGGTCTTGAATGACGCCGTCGGCCAGCCCCGGGATTCGCGGGTCGCACGCTCCAACAACTTTGACCCTGTTCCCGAAGACGCTCCGCAACGCATCGATGGGGTGCTCGACGAGCATCTTACCGTTCCAAGGCTCGACGAGTTTGTCACGACCATAGCGCCGGCTCCTTCCGCCGACGAGCACCACGGGCTGGGTCGAAGCCAGGAACGCTGGCGAGATCGTCGGGCCGTCATCGCTCATGGTGAGCTATCCTGCCGGTGGCGACCGTCGCGTCCGGCCGCCCATCGTCCTGCACGTCGCCGCGCAGCGTATCAATGGCGTGCGGAAGGATGTCCAGCAGGGCCTCAAGATTCTCCGTCGATCCCCGCACCGAGCCCGGCAGGGTCAGGATCAGCGTGCGCCCGATCGTCCCCGCCACTCCGCGTGAGAGGAACGTCCGCGGGGTCCTGGCAAGGCAGCGGAGGCGTGCGAGTTCCATCAGGCCGGGATGCTCGCGCTCCAGCACGCTCCGCGCGGCCTCGGGGGTGACATCCCGCGGAGCCAGGCCCGTGCCGCCTGTGCTCACCACAAGGTCGATCGCGAGGTCGGTCCGGCTCCACTCGACAAAGCAGGCGGCGAGCCGATCTCGCTCGTCGGGCAGGCATCGCCGATCAACGACCTCGGCGCCCAGCCGCATGCGGAGAAGGTCCGCGAGGGCCGGCCCGGACGTATCGACCGCCACACCGCGCGAGCAGCGATCGCTCACGGTGAGCACGGCAGCGCGGATGGGGCGCACCGGATCGCTCATCGTGAACCTTCCGGCGGAGCCTTGAACGAGCCGCCCCGTCCCCCGTGCTTCTCCGTGATGCGGACACCCTCGATGACCATCGCCTTGTCGATTGCCTTGCCCATGTCGATCACGGTGAGGCACGCGACGGTGACCGCCGTCAGGGCCTCCATCTCAACGCCGGTACGGGATTGAGTTCGGATCGTCGCGGCCACACGCACGCGTCCTTCTTCCAATGTTGCGGCGACCTCGACCGCGTCCAGCGGCAGCGTGTGGCAGAGCGGGATGAGTTCGTCCGTGCGCTTGGCGGCAAGGACACCCGCCAACCGCGCGACTTCCAGCACCGAGCCCTTCCTGACCGTGTTGTCGCGGATCGCCCGTTCGAGCTCGGCCGAGATGCGCACGAAGCCCTCGGCGCTGGCGGAGCGTGCGGTAATCGGCTTGTCACCAACGTCGACCATTCGCGCGCTGCCATCGGGCGCGACGTGCGAAAGTTGAGTAGGGCGGGCTGGCTGTGCGGCGTTGGTCATATCCATGGTCTCGCGAAGGGGGGAGCCACGCCGGGAACATCGTTGGCTTCGGGGCTCACGATGCCGGCCACGCGTAGAAAGGCACGATGGAGGGTGATTCTGACGGCTGCACCTCCACGAATCCATCGCTGAGCCCGGCGGCGATAACATCTCCCGAACCCCGGGCGTCTACGAGTTCGGCCCGTGGCGTTCCGGCCTCGTCCACGTCCAGGCGCGTCAGGCGATGCCACCAGAGATCAAGCGATCGGCCGTCCTGGTGCGTGAGCTTGACCAGCCCCGGCAGCAGGTCGGGCGGGGTCCGGCTCGCCCCTGCGCACGCGGCAAGCACGGGCAGCACGATGCGCGTGCACGTCACCAGCGCCGAGACCGGGTTGCCCGGCAGGCCGAAGATCGGCAGTGGTCCATCCGCCTCCGCTCCCGCGCGTCGCAACACCGCGCCGAGCATGGGCTTGCCCGGGCGCTGCGGCAGGCCGTGGAAGATGACTTCCGCGCCGACCGCTTCGACCGCTTCGCGGACCGGGTCCCGGTGACCCATCGAGACGCCACCGGTGAGAACAACCGCGTCCGCCGCGGCGACAGCGGCGCGCAGCACGCCATCGAGTTCTCCCTCGTCGTGAGCGTGCGCGACGCTCGCAACGACCATCCACGCCGGCGACGCGAGGATCGCGCGCAGCGCAGGTGCGTTGCTGTTGCGGATCTGGAGGGCCGCCGGCACGGCTCGTGGCGGCACGACCTCGTCCCCCGTGGTGATGATGGCGACGCGCAGACGAGGGAACACACGGGGCCCGGTGACACCGATCGCCGCCAGTGTTCCAAGACCCGCCGCGGAGATCACCTCGCCGGCCCGCAGCACGACCGCGCCGGCGCGGGCGTTCTCTCCGCGCCGGCGAATGTGGTCGCCCGGTTTGACACGCCTCGCGGCGTGCGCCGAGATAGTGATCGATCCCGGCGTGTCCTTTCGCACGTCGCTCCCGGTTGCCTCCACGACATCCTCGCGCCGTATCACAGTGTCGGCCCCCCGCGGAACCGCCGCTCCAGTGGCGATGCGGATCGCGACCGTGCCTTCGGGCATCACCGGCGGCTCATGCCCGATGCGTGACTCGCCCGCGACGGTCAGCACCAACGCTCCGTCGCGCGCGGCCGCGAGCGTCCCGAAGCGCACAGCGAACCCGTCCATCGCCGAGTGGTCAAAGGCTGGGTTGTCCCGATCGGCCCGCACATCCTCAGCGAGGATGCGCCCGAGCGGGCCGGTCGGGGCGGCCGCATCCAGGTTCGCCAGCTCGGGGCGTAGCGCCGGGGGCGTGCCGCCAAGGCGGGCGATCATGCCCGCGACCGCCGTCGCGGGTGAATCGAACGCGAACTCCTGACCGCGGAAGCCCATGCACGCTCCTCTCGCCAACGCTCATACCATAGACTCCCGTGGTGGAGATCGAGGTGCTGATCTTCGGTGCTGCGGCGATGAACACCAAGGCCGACCGGGTAACGGTCGCCGTGGGGGTCCGCGCCACCGTCCGCGACGTGCTGGTTGCGCTGAGGGAGCAACACCCCGGATTACGGTTCGCCCTCCCCAACCCCGACACGGGCCGCTTGGCTGTGAACCAGGCCTTTGCTCGGGGCGACCACGAGGTCAAGGCGGGTGACGAGGTGGCCCTGATAACACTCCTGGGGGGCGGATGATGAAGGCACCTCCCGCCGCGCCCCCACTCTCCCTGCGGGCCGCCATAGTGAATGGGCCTCTGACGCCGCAAGCCGAAGCCGACGTCCTCTCTCTCGTCAGTGGGGCCGGCGGCTCGGGCCTCGCCGGCGCCGTGCTCCGATTCGAGGGCGTGGTGCGCCGCAACGAGGCCGATCAGGATCGCGGCGGTGCGTTGCGTCCACTGGCGGCTTTGAATTACCAGACCTACGACCCGATGGCTCAGCGCGAGTTGGAATCTTTGGCACGGGGTGTTGCCGAGCGGCACGGGCTGCGATCTATCGCCGCGCTGCACAGCCGCGGAAGGGTTCGCGTCGGCGAGGTTTCGTTTGTGCTCATCGTGACCGCGGCGCACCGGGCGGAGGCAATCGCCGGGCTCACGGAGTTCATCGATCAGATGAAGCAGGATGTTCCGATCTGGAAGCGTCCGGTCTGGGCGTAGGCGCAGCGCCGAAGAGCGTCAGCTTCAATCCCGCGATCAGCAGCACGCCCGCGAGCGTGAGGTTCAGGGCGCGGGGCGTCGCCCGGCGGCTGCCGAAGTACGAC
>JABWBC010000109.1 GCA_013360695.1 Phycisphaerales bacterium | reverse complement strand
CGCACCAGGCCCCAACCGGTCGCGCCGTCGATGGTGGCTGCTTCGCGCAGGTCGGCGCCGACGGAGGCGAACCCGGCGCGGGCGGCGCGGACGAAGTAGGGCGAGGCGACGAAGACCTGCGCGATGACAACGGCGAGGGGTGTGAAGGCAAGATCGAGGCCGAGCGAATGCAGCCACGCGCCGATGGTGCCGTTGCGCCCGAACGCCAGGAGCAGCGCGACACCCGCGACCGAGGGCGGGAGAACGGTGGGCAGGTCGACGATCGCCTCAGCGAGCGTGGCGGCGCGAGAGCGTGTGTGCGCGAGCCAGTAGGCCAGGGGCGTGCCGAGCAGGATGGTGACGAGCAGGGCGGCGGTGCTGGAGAGCAGGCTGAGAAGGATCGCGCTGCGAGTTTCGGGCGCGGCCAGCTCGGAGAGGAAGGAATTGGGCGATGAGCGCGTCACGAGCAGCGCGACTGGGACGAGAAGGAGAAGAAAGAGCGGGAGTGAGAGGATCGCGGGCACGACGGACATGCGTCGCGCGGGGCGGGGAGATGAGGGCGAGTTGGTGGGCGGATTGCTCAAGCGGCGTGGGCTAGTTTGAGGCGGGTTCGGGAGGCGTGAAGCCGCGGTTGCTGAGTACGTCGCGGCCCTGGGGGGAGAGGATGAACTCGATGAACTTGGCCGCGAGCTTGGGATCGGTGGCGCGAGAGGTGGCGGCGATGAGGTAGTAGGCGCGGGGTGCGAGCGAAGTTGCGATGGGGATGGCGATGAGCTTGTCGGCGCTGGCGCCCTTGGCGTCGCTGGCGTAGGCGATGGCGGCGTCGGCTTCGGCGAGCGCGATCTTGGCGACGACGGCGGCGACGCTTTGCTCGCGCGAGACGGTGCTTGCGTCGAAGGCGGCTACAAACCTCTCGCCCAGGGCCGTGTCCTTCGCGGCGTTGTCGAGCAAGAGGCGCGTGTAGTTTCCGACGGGCACGGCCTTGTCGGCGACGATGATCTTGAGCGATGGACGGGCGAGGTCCGCGAGCGACTCGATCTTCGCTGGGTTGGACCGAGGAACGATCACGACGAGCTGGTTGTGGGAAAAGACGCGGGAGGTCGCGGCGTCGACGACCTTTGAGGCGATGGCGGTGTCCATCTGCTTGCGATCGGCGGAGGCGAAGACATCGCCCGGCGAGCCGTTTTCGAGCTGCGTGCGGAGCTGATTGGAGCCGGCGAAGCTGAACTCAACTTTCGTGCCGGGATTGGTGGATTCGAAGGCGGCGCCGATTTCTCGGAAGGCGTCGGAGAGCGAGGCGGCGGCGAGGACTGTGAGCTTGGCGGTGGGAGCGGGCGGTTGGGATGCGGGCTCGTTCGGTTTCTTGTCGCAGGCGGCGAGCGACAGGGCGATGGCGATCGCGGCGAAGGTTCGGCGGGTGATCGAGTGTTTCATGTCGAGAGTGTACCGGAGGCTGGCGGCGTGAAGGGTGTTGATGAAAGCGCGCGGTGGAGCGGGGTTACGGCTGGGGGCGGAGCGGTCCGGCGGGCGAGGCGGCGGGGGCGGATCGGGGGGCGTATGCTGGGGCGGTTGATCGATCGCCGAAATCATGGAGGTTTGCCATGTCGAAGACTCTTCCGCCGAACTATGCCGAGCTTTGCAAGCTGCTGTACGACACCGCCACGCTGAACGCGGTGGGGGCGTTGCTGAATTGGGATCAGGAGACGTATATGCCGCCGGCGGGCGCGGGGAACCGCGCCGACCAGAACGCGATGATCGCGGAGATGGTGCACGCCAAGCGGACGTCGGCGCGGGTGGGCGATCTGATCGCCGCGTGCGAGCAGGACGCGGAGGTCACGGGCGACCCGGTGCGGGCGGCGAACCTGCGCGAGATGCGGCGCGACTTTGACATGGCGACGAAGCTGCCGGGCGATCTGGTGGCGGAGTTGGCGAAGGTGGGGAGCCAGTCGCAGGAGGCGTGGAAGGAAGCCCGGGCCAAGAGCGACTTTGCGATGTTCAGGCCGTGGCTCGAGAAGATGATGAACCTGACGCGGCGCAAGGCGGAGTGCTACGGCACGCCGTCGGGCGGCGAGTTGTATGACGCGCTGCTGGATGAGTATGAGCCGGGGATGCGGTGTGCGCAGGTGGACGCGATCTTTGAGCCGCTTCGGGAGCGGCTGTCGGGGCTGATCGCGGACGTGTCGAAGTCGAAGAAGAAGATCAGCACGAAGTGCCTGACGGGGAAGGTCGACGCGCGGGTGCAGAACGAATTCGGGCATGTCGTCCTGCGCGCGATCGGGTTTGATCTGGAGGGCGGGCGGTTGGACGTGACGACGCACCCGTTCTGCTCCGGGTTTGGCCCGGGCGACGTGCGGCTTACGACGCGGTATCGCGACGAGAAGTTCACCGATGCGCTCTACGGCACGATGCACGAGGCGGGGCACGGGATGTATGAGCAGGGCCTGCCGAAGGAGAAGTTCTTCGGGCAGCCGATCGCGGACGCGATCAGCCTTGGCATCCACGAGAGCCAGTCGAGGATGTGGGAGAACTTTGTCGGGCGGTCGCGCGAGTTCTGGGTGTGGGCGCTGCCCAAGGCCAAGAAGGCGTTCGGCAAGGCGCTGTCGGGCGTGGACGTGAAGACGATGTACGTCGCGGTGAACACGGCGCAGCCGAGCTTTATTCGGGTGGAGGCGGACGAATCGACGTACAACCTGCACATCATGCTGCGCTACGGGCTGGAGCGCGAGATGATCGCGGGCGACCTCAAGATCAAGGACCTGCCGGGCGAGTGGAACCGGCGCTTCGAGGAGTCGTTCGGGCTCAAGGTGCCGGACGATCGGCGCGGCTGCCTGCAGGATGTGCACTGGTCGTTCGGATTGGTCGGCTACTTTGCGACCTACACGCTGGGCAATCTGTACGCGGCCCAGTTCTGGGAGAAGATCAACAAGGACATCAAGGACCTGCCGACGCGGATCAGCAAGGGCGACTTTGCGCCGCTGCTTGCGTGGCTGCGGAAGAAGATCCACCAGCACGGGAAGCGGTATCGCGCGGGCGAGTTGTGCGAGCTGGTGACGGGCAGGCCGCTGTCGTCGGACCCCTTGCTGCGGCACCTTGAGGGCAAGGTGCGCCCGATCTATGAGGCGTAGCGGCGAGGCGGAAGTCACGAAGTCACGATGAGAAGACCTCTCGTCGTCGGTCGGGCTGCTGAAGAAGTGCGCGGGCATGAGTGGCGAGTGTCGTCGTGGTGAGGCGTGGCGGCGCGGAGAGCCGCGGATGTGCGAGCGTGAGACAAGCAAGGTGATCAGCTCCGGCGCGAGCGATGGCGTGCTGTACGCGATCGGGCTGCTCGCGCTCTTTGGGCAGGTGGCGATCAATGCGATCGACCACGGCGGCTTTGGACTTCCGAAGCGAGCATGGCTGGTGGCGGTGGTGCTGGGGCTGATGCCGCTGATCGGGATGATGTGGGTGCCGCTGGTGAGGCGGGCGTGGCGCGGGCGGGACAGCTGGGATTACTACGCGGTGGGCGCTGCGCTGGGCGTGGTGACGTCGGCGTGCGTGTGCTTCGGGGTGTTGTCGGTGTTCTCGTGGTTCGGGCGGGTGTGAAGGGCGCGGGGGATGCGCTGGCGCGGAGCATGAAAGCGGGCGGTCGCGTGGGCGGCCGCCCGGAGTGGAAGGAAACGTGCATTCCCACGCGATTGTTCTCTGGCGCGTGACGAAGGGATCAGCGGCGACGGCGGGACATGAGAAGGCCGGCGAGCCCCAGCAGACCGGATGAAGCGGGTGCCGGGATCTCGTACCACCCGGACCCAGTCAGGTTCAGCAAGCCGGAGGCCTCGTCGAAGGTCAGCGAATCGATCTCGAGGATGGAGTACTCATCACCGGGCAGGCCGGGCCCCGCGGTGTATGTCCAGGTGTTCTGCACCTCCGCGCTGAGCGGGCTCCCGCCGGAACGATTGAGGAATTGCGTGAATGCCCCGTGAATCTCGTTCGGTCCGGCTTGCTGCAGCAGTTGGTGGTAACCCGACGCTCCCACAAGATCGAGCGGGCCTGAATAGTCGCCGGTCAGCGTCAGGTCAGCCACGCCTGTGAGCGGGCCCGTTTCATATACCGTCCCCGAGATCAAGAACGAGCCCACGCTCGTCGAACCATCGAAAATGGACACGTTTCGGGCGAGGGTGAAGCCGCCCCCGGTGGCGTCGGCCAGGTTGACCGCCCCATCCATCGCACTGCATTTCCATGTGTTGAAGATGGTGATGATTACGAAGGCGTGGTACCCGTCGGGAATCGACGAGTACGTGAACTCGTTTGTGACGTCGCTGGGCACGGACTGCGAGTACGAAGCGTTGCCGGTGATCGTGAACGGCGAGCCGTTCACATTCGCGCTGACGTTGACGCTGGTCACATGAACGTCCGCGAGCGCGGAGCCGCAGGCGCAGAACACGGCGGCGATGGTGAGGTTGCGGTGTATCATGGTCTTCTCCTATCTCTTTTCTTGCGAGCCGCGCGATGGGCGAGCCCGATGCTGTCGCGCTCGGTTTCGACCGGGAGCGGCGTGTCCGACGCGGCTCGGTTGTCTCAGACGAGCAGACGTGGGCTAGCGGCGGCGGCGCAGCGCGATTGCGAGGCCGAAAAGTGCAAGGGCGCTCGGAGCAGGAATGAGATTGACGTGTCCTGGGCCGAGGATCTTGATTTCAAGCTCTTTGGCTGGATCGCCGTAGTGAGGGTCCTTGATCTTCACTTTAAGGGTGGTTTCACACGGTACGAATGCGCCGTCGCCTCCTCCGCCTCCGCCGCCGGCCGCGTCGATCCAGACCTGAGTTCCGCCGTAAAGGGCGACTTCGTAGACCTCACCGGCTGGTCCACCGCCGTTGAGCGGGAGCCCCTCCATGAAGGTTGAGTTGTTGAATCCGGCCCGGCCGAAGAAGCCGTAGCTGTTGTCCCAGTTCCAGAGGGGGTCGCCCGGTTCGGGCATTCCCGGGAGCCAGTGGAAATCGGTCGCCGAGTTGCCGTTGAGTCGGACGATGAAGCCGCGATCGTCGACCGAGGCGTAGCCGAGTTCAGAGTTGCCGATCCACGACGAGTCATCGGGCTCGTCGTCGTTCGCGAAAACCCATCCTCTCACGCTGGTTGCGCCAAGCGTGTACTCAAATGTGTTGTAATCGGCGGTGTCTGAGGTCAAGTACCCCCAGAGATCGTGCATGTCGAAGAGCGTGACCCCGGGGTACTGAACCTGGTTGAGCGATGAAGAGGTTGCCGTCCAGTTGCGCTGCCACTGGGCGCGGAAGGTTCCGTCGCCTTGTCGGTTGAGCACGTAGTCGGCGCGGTCCCATTCGCCCACGGGCGGCGCGGCCCGGCCGTCGAGCACGGGGTTTACGTTCGGCAGCATCGGCCACCAGTCGACGTCCTGCGCATCTGCAATGGTACATAACGATCCCATCGCCATCACCGCGATGGATATCGCAGTGCGATTGATGTCGAGGCCGTGCGCCAATGGCGGGCCAGACATTTCGCGCGAGCGGTTCATGTGTCCTCTCCCTGCGAGTCGCGCGACGGGCGAGCCCGATGCTGTCGCGCTCGACTCCGGCCGGGTGCGGCGTGCCCGCGGCGGCTCGCTCTCTTCAGGCGCGGGAGGGTACTTGGGCCGCGGTGGCGTGGCCGTGAGTCGTTTGGCTCAAAGTGCGAGATCCAGCGGCAGATTGGGCTCTTTGGCTCAGGTGGTAATTGCGCGGCCGAGAGGGTTGGGCGGTTGACACGCAACCGCTTGGTGTTGCGTGGTGTGGCTCGTCGGCGGCGGGGATCGGGTTGAATTGCGAACAGAATGCCGCCGAGGGGCGGATTCTCTCCAAGGACGTGCGAAAATCGGTCGATAACACGGAGAGCGCCCGGAGCGGGCGGCACACGCTGGAGCGATCCATGAAGAAGGTTTATGGGCTGGCGATGACGGCGGGGTTGGCGGCGGGGATGTCGATGGGCGGCGTGGCGCTTGGGCAAGAGGCCAAGGAGCCGGCCGCAAGCGCGACCACTGGAGAGGTGGCGGCGGCCGCGACAGAGCAGGGGTCAACGAACGTAGAGGAGGCGTCGGAGAGCGAGAGCCCGTTCGGAGTGTCACTGACGCTCGACTACACAACGGGGTATTACTTCCGCGGATTCGTACAGGAGGATTGCGGGCTGATCTTGCAGCCGGGGCTGACGCTGAGCTACACGATCTCGGAGACGGAGGACTATTCCCTGGGTGTTTATGCCGGGGTGTGGAACAGCTTTCACGGGCAGGAGACGGGCGAGGACACGGAGAGCGAGTGGAAGGAATCGTGGTACGAGATCGACTATTTCGGCGGGCTGACGCTGGGGCTTGGCGAGTGGGAGTTCGGCGCGTCGTACATCGTGTACACGAGCCCGAGCGATGCGTGGGAGCATGTGGAAGAGGTGAATCTCTCTGCGGCGTTTGATGACTCAGAGTATCTGGGCGCGTGGACGATGAGGCCGCGGACGCTGCTGGCGTTTGAGACGGGGAGCAACTTCACCGACGGCGCGGACGCGCGACCGGGGACGTATCTGGAGCTTGGGATCGCGCCCGGGCCCGATGCCGCGTTCGGCGAGACAACGGTGGAGATTCGGTTCCCGGTGACGGTGGGTTTCAGCCTGCACGAGTACTACGAGGACGCGGATGGCAATGACGACACGTTCGGCTATGCCCAGTTCGGCGCCAAGGCGGGGATCCCGCTCGACATGCCGAGCGGCATGGGCGAATGGACGCTGAACGTCGGGGCGTCGCTCCTGGTGCTGGGGCGGAACATGCGCGACTACAACGAGGGGGACGGGCACGAGTTCATTGGGACGATCGGGTTGGCCGTCGAGTTCTAATGGCGCGCTGGTTGTGCGGAATTGAACAAGTTGTGAGAAACGGCTGAACCCCGCGCGGGGAGAATGCGGTATATTCCGCACCATGAAATTGCAAGCCGCGCGTCGGTGGTTGGCCGGAGTTGTTGCGATCTCGGCGATGGTATCGCTCGGGTCCGGCGTTGTCGCCGCGCGGGCGGCGGGAGTGCTGGAGATATCAGCAGGCGATGAGCCGTTCCCGGATGCGTGGTTCTTTGATGGGCCAAATCGGCCCGCGCCGCTGAAGTCGCTGGAGGGCAAGCCGGCGAAGGAGATCGAGATCGAGACGTGGATCGGCGATCCGGTGTCGCTCTCGAAGCTGCGCGGCAAGGTGGTCGTCGTCGATTTCTGGGCGACGTGGTGCGGGCCTTGCATGGCGGCGGTGCCCGAGAACGTCGAGCTTGTGGAGAAGTACAAGGAGAAGGGGCTGGCGTTTGTCGGCGTACACGACGCGTCGAGCGGGTGGGACAGCGCGTCGCAGGTGGTGAATGAAAAGAAGATCAACTACCCGGTGGGCAAGGACAAGTCGGGCGCGAAGACGGGCGTCTCGACGGAGGCGTATCAGCTCCAGTTCTGGCCGACGTATGTCGCGATCGACCGGAAGGGGATTGTGCGTGCGGCGGGGCTGATGCCGCAGCACGTTGAGGACGTGGTGAAGGTGCTGCTCGCGGAGGAAGGCCCGAGCGAGGCGGAGGTTGCGAAGGGATTCGGGCCGGAGGTGTTCGCGGGCGGCGCGAAGCGGCCGGAGTCGCTGCGCGCGATGGAGGGCAAGCCCGCGCCGGCGATTGCGGGCGAGACGTGGCTTGGAACCAAGCCCGAGCAGGCGCTGCCGAAGGGCGACGTGGGCGTGGTGTACTTTGCGAATCCGGGGCTGCCCATGACGGCGGGGCACCTTCAGCAGATCGCGGCGCTGGAGACGGAGTTTGGCGCTCGCGGCGTGCGCTTCGTCGGCGTGTGCGCGGAGGGCGATGCGTGGAAGACGCTTGAGCCCGCGGTCAAGGCGGCGAAGGTGGCGATGGCGTTCGTGCAGGACGCCGCTCGCAAGGATGCGAAGGAAGGCGAGGCGATGGGTGTGAACGCGAGCGCGTGGGGCGTGAAGTTTGCTCCGGCGCTGGTGGTGGTGGATCGCGCGGGGAACGTGCGTGCCGCGGGCGTGAGGCCTGAGAAGCTGAAGGGCGTGGTGGAGATGTTGCTGGGGGAGGGAGGGTGATTGCGGGACTCGGCATTCGGCAATCGTGATTCGGCATTCGGAAGAGAAGGGTGAACACAGAGGAATCACAGGAGAGCGGAGGAACGCAGAGGAAGATGGGAGGCGGGGAGTGGGGACGCGGAAGAGTGGCTGGTGAGGCGGAATGTGGCATAGGCCGGTCGCTGTGGATTGAGAACAGCCGAGTCACGACGGGTTGCGTCGTATTAGATTCAAGGAAGTGGGCGTCGCATGTCACAAGTGTCGAACGGGAAGGGCGTGGCGCAGGCGGAGCGGCCGAGCGAGTTTGCGGAGCATGTGCGAGCGACGGTGGCGCGAACGGTGGTGGGGCAGTCGGTGGTGGTGGAGCGTGTGCTGATCGCGCTCCTGACCGGCGGACACCTCCTGCTGGAGGGCGTGCCGGGGATCGCCAAGACACTGATGGTGCAGGCGGTGGCGAGCGCGATCGACCTGCACTTTGCGCGGGTGCAGTTCACGATCGACCTTCTGCCGAGCGACATCATCGGGTCGGAGATTCTGGACCAGCGCACGAGCGAGTTTCGCGTGCACAATGGGCCGATCTTCACGAACCTGTTCCTGGCGGACGAGATCAACCGCGCGAGCCCAAAGGTCCAGTCGGCGCTGCTGGAGGCGATGCAGGAGCGGCGGGTTTCGATCGGCAATGCGACGCATGACCTGCCCGCGCCGTTCCTGGTCATCGCGACTCAGAACCCGGTGGAGCAGGCTGGTACGTTCGACCTTCCCGAGGCGCAGCTCGATCGCTTCATGCTGCGGCACCGGCTGACCTATCCCACGCCGGACGAGGAGGCGGAGGTGGTGCGGCGGAGCCTGGCGCTCAAGCTCAAGAAGAAGGGAGACGGCGCGGTGCCGATGTCGGCGTTCGACGCGATCGACGCGGGGAAGGAGATGCACCTGCGCGATCTCTCCGGCGCGATGGCGGCGGTGCAGGAGGTGCATGTCTCGGACGTCTTCGTGCGCGATTGCGTCGAGCTCGTGAACCTGACGCGGCGGCATAAGGACATCCAGCTTGGTTGCAGCCCGCGCGCGGCGCTGGCGCTGGTTCACGCATCACGAGCCCGCGCGTTCATCCAGGGACGCTCGTACACGATTCCAGAGGACATCTTCGCGCTGGCGGAGGACGTCGTGCTGCATCGCGTGCGGCTGCGCTACGACGCGATCGCGCAAGGGCGGCGTTCGGACGAGGTGCTGCGCGAGATCCTGGATTCCATGGCATGACGCCGCACGCGCCCATCGAGGACGGCGAAGTCGCGCTCCCGGCGCCGGACACATTGGCGCGGGAGAACTTTGAGCTGGTGGTGCGCCGGCTGGCGGACGACCTTGCGTTCGGCACGGACGCGTCGCTGTTCGTGGGGAGCGGGCTGGAGTATGCGGGGGCGAGGCCGTATGAGCCGGGCGATCCGATCCGCGCGATCCACTGGCGGCTGACGGCGCGCACGGGGCGCGCGTACATCCGACAGTATGAGGCGTTGAAGCGCATCGGCGTTCACATCGTCGTGGACACTTCGGCGTCGATGGCTGTGGCGTCGACGGCACGTTCGAAGCACGACCTTGCGGTGTGGATGGCGGCGGCGCTGGGGTTGGTCGCGCAGCGACGTCTCAGCCCGGTCGCGATTCTGGGCGCGGGCGGACGCGAGGTGCGCACGACGCCGAGCCTGTCGCGGACGGACCTGTGGGCGGGGCTTGATCCGCTGCGGGCCAGGAGCTTCTCGGAGCGGACGACGCTCGGCGAGCGGCTCGACACGCTCAGCGCGCGGGCCGAGCGGCGGAGCCTGATCTTCGTGTTGAGCGATCTGCACGATCCATCCGCGATGGACGCGATACGCCGCTGCGCACAGCGGCACGAGTGCCTTGTCGTTCATCTCGCGGATCCGGTCGAGCTCTCCTCGTGGCGCGGCGGGTTCGCCAGGGTGCGCGAGTCGGAAACGGGGAGGTCGCACTTCTTCGTGCCGCGGCGCGGGGCGCGGATCGATCCCGCAGGGCTCAGGCTCGAGTTGCTGCGATGCGGGGCGGATGCGCTGACGCTGCGGACGGACGAGGCCTTCATCGCGCCCTTGCGCCGGTTCATCATGGGGCGCGCGGGGGTGGGGAGGGGGCGGGGATGAAGAGCACGGGCGGGAATACGGCTCGTGCGTGCGTCGCGAGAAACGTCCGGCGCGGGCGGCGTCTGCTGGTTGCGGTGGTCGGTGCGTTTGCTGTGTGTGCGAGTGCGCGAGCCCAAGAAACGCAAGGCCTCGCGGACGGTGGAGTTCAACGCGTCGTGCGCGCCGAAGTTCGCGCGTATCGCGGCACGGCGGGATCGATCGAGGTGGAGCACGCGGGCGCGGCGCTGCGGGCCAAGGCGGCCGAGCCCAATGCCCCCGTGCTGGTGCGTGTGCGTGCGTCGGCGCGGGCGGGGTTCTGCACGATCGAGTACCTCGGGCTGCGCACGGGTGAGTTCGATCTTGCGTCGCTGGTCGAGCGCGTGGACGGGCGGCCTGCGGAACTGGGGTCTATTCCGATTCGGTTTGAAAGTCGCCTTCCGGCGAGCGCGGGCACGGATGTGTTCGGGCAGCGGGCGGCGGAGCTTGATCTTCGCGTGTGGTATCGCGAAGGGCTGATCGCGCTTGGCGCGGTGTGGCTCCTGGTGCCGGTGGTCGTGATGGCGCGGCGTCGCCTGGCGCGGAAGCCGGTCGCGCAGGCCGAAGATGCGGCGCCGGAGCCCACGACTATGGAGCGGCTGCGGGCGATTCTGAGCGAGGCGAAATCGCGCGAGCTTTCGGTGGATGAGCGGGCGCGGATGGAGTTGCTCTTGCTGCGGGCGATGCGTGAAGCGACGCCGGGCGAGAAGTCGGCCCGGGAATTGGCGGCGGCCCTGAGTGAGCTGCGGCGCGGCGAGGTAACGGGCGGGGTGGTGCGTGCGGTGGAGGCATGGACGCACGCGGAGCGCGACGGATCACGTGAGAGCGCGGTGGAGGCCGCGGGACGTGTGGCGCGTGCGCGCGATGTGAAGGTCGTGGTTGCGAACGGCACGCCCGGGCGCGTGGGAGGCGGCGCATGACCTTTACGCATCCGTGGGTGCTTCTCGTGCTGACGCTGCCCGTGCTGCTGGGGTGGATGATCGTCGTGCGCGAGGCGGGGCTTGTGCTTCCCAGCGACCACGAGCCGGCGGGTGCGAGGGGCGCGGGGCGAGGTGCGGGTCATTCGTGGGTTCGCGGCGTTCTGGCGGTGTTTGAGACAGCGCCGCTGGTGGTGCTGGCGGCGGCGATCGTGATGCTCGCGGGCCCTCAGGTGATGAAGCAGCCGAAGCAGGAGCGGCTGCTGACGAATATTCAGGTCTGCATGGACGTGTCGGGGAGCATGACGGGGCGGAACTACGAGGTGGCGAGCCGCGCCATCGAGGATTTCACGCGCGCGCGCGAGGGCGATGCGTTCGGGCTGACGCTGTTTGGGACTGAGCAGATCCGCTGGCTGCCATTGACGAAAGACCTACAGGCGGTACGGAACGCGATGGCGTTCGCGGACCCATCGATGCAGCCGAGCCACATGGGCGGAACTCGGATCGGCGCGGCGCTGAGGTTCTGTCGCGCGAACATGGAGGCGGAGGGTGCGGAGGGCGATCGGATGATCATCCTGGTCTCCGACGGCTTCAGCGCCGATCTTGGGAGCGGGCAGGAGAACGAGATCGCGGAAGAATTGGAGGAGTCGCGCATCGTTGTGTACTACATCCACGTCGATGAGTCGGAGGCGCCGTCGGAGACGACGGAACTGGTGCGGCAGACGGGCGGGGAGTCCTTTCGCGCAACGGACGACCAGAGCATCCAGGCGGTGTTCCGGCACATCGATCGGATGAAGCCGGCGAAGTACGCGAGCGTGGGCACGGTGCCGATGGATCACTTTGGGCCGTTCGCGATCGCGGCACTGGCGGCGCTGGGCTTGCACGGGATCGGGCTCCTGGGCATGAGGTACACGCCATGGTGATCGCGGGCGTCATCGCGATGCTGGCGCTGGGCGTGGTTGCCTTGGCGGAGTGGCTGCACGGGCGGCGCGTG
>JABWBC010000108.1 GCA_013360695.1 Phycisphaerales bacterium | reverse complement strand
CTCGCGGCCGCGTCGATCGCGGGCGCGGACATGCTTTTGGCGATCGGCGGCGCGCAGGCGATCGCCGCGATGGCGTTCGGAGTGCTCGTGCCCGCGTGCGACGTCATCGCCGGCCCGGGCAACCGCTACGTGACCGCCGCAAAGAAGCTGCTCGCGGGCGAAGTTGGGATTGACATGCTCGCCGGCCCGTCCGAACTCACGATCCTCGCCGACGAGTCCGCCGACGCCGCGATCGTCGCAGCGGACCTGCTCGCGCAGGCGGAGCACGATGACGACGCGGTACCCATCCTCGTGACAACCAGCGAATCGCTCGCAAGCCGTGTGGAGCAGGAGCTGGAATCGCAGCTCGCCACGCTGCCGACCGCCGCCACGGCACGGAGCGCACTCGCCAACGGCGCGATCGTGTTCGCCTCGTCGGCATCCGAAGCCGCCGAGGTCTGCAACCGCATCGCGCCCGAACACCTGGAACTGATTGTGCGCGATGAAAGCTCCGTGCTCCCGTTGCTCCGGCACTATGGCGCCATCTTCGTCGGCCAACCCAGCGCAGAGGTCTTTGGCGACTACGGCGTGGGTCCGAACCACACGCTGCCCACCGGCGGCACCGCTCGATTCACGGGCGGCCTCTCGGTCTTCAGCTTCCTTCGTGTCCGCACATGCATGAAACTCGACGACTCCGCTTCTCTGGCAAGCGTCATCGGCGATTCAGCACAGCTCGGTCGAATCGAAGGGCTCGAAGGTCACGCACGTGCCGCGGAGCGACGCCTTCAGCGATGATGTGTTGCTCTACTCTGGCGCCAAAGGCGACGCCGCCCAGTGCAGCTTGCTGATGAGTGTGTCCCAGTACGTCGCACGCGGATTCAGCACAAACCACACACCGTCCGGCGAGCTCTCGATGCGAACACGCTCATGCTCGCGCAGCGGCTCGAGAATCTGCCCATCGAGCACGAGCGTCGTGCCCTGGTTTTCAGCTGTCGCCTCGTTGACCCGATGCAGCCGCAGTTCTACCGGGCTGTCCGACGGCACAACCAGCGGCCTGAAGCTCAGCGTGTGCGCCGCGATCGGCGTGAGCGTCAACGCGTCCACCCCCGGCGCCACGATCGGCCCGCCCGCCGAAAGGTTGTACGCCGTCGAGCCAAGCGGCGTCGACACGATCAGCCCGTCCCCGCTGAAGGTCGGGCCAGTCACCCCGTCGATCGCCACCGTGACCGTGATCACGCGGAACGGCGGGCCCGCGGTCACGACCGCCTCGTTGAGGCACACCGCCTCGAAGCGGGCTGTCGTCGCGTGGCTCTCGAACACGCGCACCGAAATCTTCGGCATGCGCTTCAGGCTCAGGGAGCCGTTCCCGAAGACGTGCTCCGCGTGCATGTCCAGAGATTCGAGATCGAATTCGGCCATGAACCCAAGCTTGCCGAAGTTCACACCGAGCATCGGCACGCGCGAGCCCGCGAGGCGCCGCGCCTGCCCGAGCAGCGTGCCGTCGCCGCCCAGCACCACAAGGAGATCGCACTCAGGAAACGGCTCGGGATCGTGCGTGTCACGCTCTCGCACCAGCGTGCCACGGCGCGTGATCATCTCGCGTACCTGCCCCGCGGCGTCGCGAGCCTCCGGCTTGCTCTGATTCACGACCAAAACGACCGATCGACCCATAGGCCGTCATGGTAGCAGACTCGCCCATTCGCGGACCTCCGCGTGCCCGCCCAAGGCTGGCTTCATGCCCGTTCCGCCTTCGCGTCCGAATCCACGATTCTCTGGCTTGCGTTGTCCCATGCAAGAAAAGGCCCCACGCTTTCGCGCGGGGCTTGCTCATCATGGTCCTTACCCTGGCGCAGCCTCGCGTCTCACTCCACATTCAACCCGCGCAGGTACTCCGCCAGGTTGTTCTGCGCCGCGGTCAGCGCCTTGCGGGCCGCGTCAAGCTCAGTCACGAGCTTGTCCATCCGCTCTTCCTGGTCCGTCAGCTTCTGCATGTACTTGCGATAGAGCTGGCTGGACTGATCGACGCGCCCCATGTTTTCGCGGATGCGACCCTGGTCCTGCGTCAGTTCGTTCCGCTCCGCGTCGAGCTTGGCGATCGTCCGCTCCACGTCATGGATAGCGGCCTGGCGCTTGGCCGCCTCGCGGAACGCCTCGACCACCTTCTCCGACGCCTTGCCGTTCTTCGAGTATTGCAGGAGCGTGCCGAGGTCATACGACAGCAGCTGCATGTTCTGCCCCTGCGTGATCTCGCTGGTGATCGAGAGCGGCGCGTTCCCGCCTGCGGCGATCGGCACATCGAATCGGTAAAGCGCCTCGGTCTGGTCCGCGGGCTTCTGCGGCTCGACCAGCGTCCAGCCCATCATCCGCGGCTGTTCAACAACGACCGTCCGCTCGCGGGCCGTGTCCTTGTTCGTGAACGTGTACTTCACCGTCGTGCGCGTGGTCGTGGTCTGCTGCAACAGGCCGTCCACGATCTTCAGCTTCCGCACCTCGCTGTTGGACGATTCCTCCAGCGACGCGACGACGTCGAGATCAACCGCATAGGCCAGCAATCGCCGGTCGCCCGGCGCGATGTGCCCGATCTGCGCGTCGCCGGCGTACGCCGCCCCGTCAAACACCGAGATCGGCCCCGGCAGGAACTGCAGCTTCGTCGTGTTCTTAATCTCCACGCCGCGCATCGGATTCGTCGGGTTGTCGTTGCGGTTGTAGATGCTGACGCGTCGCCCGTCGATGTCGCCGCTAATGATGGGGAGCATCGACGAGCGCTGACGCTCGATCGTCACCGGGGATGTGAGTTCATACTGGAACACCTCGCCCGATTCCTGCCCTTGCGCCATCGCCGCGGCGGCGTATCCCGCCATATCCCCGCCGGTCACCGCACGCACGACCGACTTGCCCAGCATCATCGGTTCCGCCGCCGATGAAGGCGCCGGCGAGCCCGGCCTTCCGGCCGAGCGGTTCCGAACCGCCTTGTCCTTGCGACCTGCGTCGGCTGGCATCGCCGCGTCGTCCATCGCCTCGGCAAGTTCAAACTGCGGCACATTCCCAGGCGTGCTTACGAGCCCTCGCACGTCTCCTCCCGTCCCCGTCGCGTAGATCCGCGGCATCACCCCCGGGATCGTCGGTACCGGAACCTCCGGCCGTCCCATGTAGAGCGGCTCGTATAGGTCCATCCTGAAACTCACCGGCCGTCCGCTCACCAGCGACAGCGACACGTTGTTCCAGTCCTCATCGGTCGTGTTCTCGACGATCGCCCACCCCTGCATCACGACTTTGGGCTTCTTGTCCTGTGCGAGTTCGGGAAGCACGAGGCGATAGCTCGTCTTCCACACCGGCATCTCCTGCACATAGCTCACGACCACGTTCCGCGAGCCCTGCCCGCGAAGGTGGACATCGACGGTCTTCGTGCGGTCCGCGCGGTATTCCGCCAGCGTGCTGAGCGCCTTGGTGAGTTCTTCGTTCAGCGCCGCGTCATTCAGCGTCACATTCGTCGCGGTCTTCAGGCTCACCGAGCGGATGCCCTTGTCCGTGACGAGGTTGAGATAGTGAACCTTGATCGGCTCTTTCGACTCTCCCTGCGCCTCGCCCCTGATCTCCACGCCGAGGATCGTGCCGTTCACCGCGCCGTCCGCCGTCGTCACGCTCACCTTCGAGCCGCGGAGCTGCTCGAGCAGGTCCGTCAAGCTCGGGTTGCTCGAGATGTCGATACCGAACGACGCGAGCCTTCGATCCAGCGGCTCCTTTGACCCATAGCTCACGCCGGCGATCTGCCCGCCCGAAAGATCGAGCACCACCATCGACTTCAGGATGTCGTTGATCTGGTCGGTCTTGAAGCGGAGCTGAACATCCGCGTCGTTCTCGACCGTCCCGCGCCGCTCGAACGAACCCACGCCCGAGCGATACATCACGATCCGCCGGATCGCCAGCGTGTCCTTGACCGCGATCGGCTCGTGGAAGAGCACGCCCCCCGCCGGTGCGCTGGCCGGCGCCGCACCGTTCTGCGTGCCGGCCGGCAACCCGGCCTTCGTGTCCCGATCGAAAAGGGCGATGCCAAGGGCCAGCCCCGCGATCGAAACCAGGGCGAGCGGTGCAAACGGGCGACGCGTGGTGCGCATGAGATTTCTCCAGAAGGAAGCGGCACGAGCATTGTCGGCCCGCACGCCGCTCTGGCATGAATGTACCCGCGAGCGCACCGAAAGTTCGTCACGCCCTCGTAACGCCGCTCGTATAGTCCCGTCGCATGACGCCACCACCCGCCGCGGGCACGACGCCGGACGCGGTCGATCGCCTGCCCTTACTCACCGAATCCGAACGCGCCGCGATCGCGCGTGAATTGATCAATTCAGTCCAAGGCGAGGTTCGTTTCGGCGCCCACGACCGAATGCTCTACGCGACCGATGCCTCGCTCTACCAGGTCGAGCCCATCGGCGTCGTCATCCCATCCGACACGAGCGACGCCGTCCGCGTCGTCGAGTTCTGCGCCGCCCGCTCGCTCCCCGTCCTTCCGCGTGGCGGCGGGACCAGCCTCGCCGGCCAATGCACCAACCGCGCCGTCGTGATCGACTTCTCCCCCAACTGCCGCGCGATTCTCGCTCTCGATCAGGCCAATCGGCGCGTGCGCGTCGAGCCGGGAATCACCGTCGATGATCTGAACGACGCGATCGCATCCAGCGGCCTGTTCTTCGCCGCCGATCCCGCCACCTCGCGTCACGCCAACATCGGCGGTTGCATCGGCAACAACGCCGCGGGCGCCCGCTCGATCCGCTACGGGCGAACGTCTGAGAGCCTCGTCGCGGTCGACGTCGCGCTCGCCGATGGCTCGCGTCATCGACTCGCCGAGGGCTCGTGTGCGGCCGACCCGACACTCCGTGCGATCGCCACGCGCGTCTGCACGATCATCGCTCATCACGCCCCGCTGATCCGCGAGCGATACCCAAAGACCGTGCGGCGTAACGCGGGCTACAGCCTTGATCTCATCCTTGCGCAGATGGACCGTGCCGCGCCCGTTCTCGCGGAGTTCAGCGCACAGGACATGGAAGCCTGGCTCCGTGCCGTCAATCTCGCCCACCTCGTGTGCGGCAGCGAGGGCACGCTCGCCGTCACGCTGGGCGCGGAACTCATCCTTCATCCGATCCCCAAGGCGCGCGGCCTCGCGGTCGTCGCTTTCTCATCGCTCGATGACGCGATGGACGCCGTCAACCCGATTCTCACCACCCGCCCCACGGCGATCGAACTCCTCGACGACACCGTGATCGACCTTGCCCGCGCGAACACCGAGTACCGGCGCTACGTCGACCTCATGCCCGCGCCGCGCGACGGCGAATTGCGAGCGATCTTGTACGTCGAGTATTCGGCGATGGAGTCGCGCGACGAACTTCCCGAAAAGTTCGCTGCGTTGCAGCGTGCGACGCCCGGCAAGGCGATCGCCTGCCACACCGACGCCGCCGCGATGCTCCAGGCCTGGAAACTCCGAAAGGCCGGCGAACCGCTGCTCCACGGCATCCCCGGGCACCGCAAGCCGCTCACGTTCGTCGAGGACAACGCCGTCCCCGTCGAACGACTCCCCGAGTTCGTCAAGCGATTCCGCGCGATCGTCGAACAGCACGGCACGCGTGCCGCGTTCTATGCCCACGCCTCCGTCGGCGTGCTGCACGTGCGCCCACTCCTTGATCTGCACGATGAAGCAGACCGCGCCCGCATGCGATCCATCGCCGTGCAGATCGCGGATCTTGCTCGCGAACTCGGCGGCGTGATGTCCGGCGAGCACGGCGACGGGCGCGTTCGCTCGCCGCTCCTCGAACGCTTCTACGGCCCGGAACTCATGATCGCCATGCGCGACGTCAAGCTCGCCTTCGACCCGCGCAACCTGCTCAACCCCGGCAATATCGTCGCGATCGGCGGGCCGCCCGCCCCGATCGAGAGCATGACTACGCGCCTGCGCATCATGCCCGATCCCTCGCGCCCGCAACTCTCCGTGCCGCGTGTTGACACGTTCTACGACTACGCAGACCAGCACGGTTTCGATTCCGCCGTCGAGATGTGCAACGGCGCTGGCGTGTGCCGCAAGAAACAGGGCGGCACGATGTGCCCGTCCTACATGGCAACCCTCGACGAGCGGCACTCCACGCGAGGGCGCGGCAACGCCCTGCGCCTCGCGATCACCGGGCAGCTGAGTTCGCCCGAAGCCGCGTGGAACGACTCCGGAACGATCGAGACGCTCGACCTCTGTCTCTCGTGCAAGGCCTGCAAGACCGAGTGCCCGAGCAACGTCGACATCGCCAAGCTCAAGGCCGAGTACGCCGCGCAGCGGTATCGAACGCAGCGGCCCTCGCTCGGCACGCGACTGATGTCAAACCTTCGCACGCTGAACCGGCTGGGCTCGCTCGCGCCCGCGATGTCGAACATGATCGCCGAGATGTGGCCTTCGCGCTTGCTCGCCAGCGCGATCGCCGACATCGACCCACGCCGCTCCCTCCCGAAGTTCAGCACGCCGCTGCCGTCGCTCTGGGAGTCGCCCGGGTCACGTGAAACTCCCAACCGCCACCGCGACGCCACTACCGCCGATCAGCGCCCGCACGTCGTGCTCTTCGGCGATTGCTTCACGATGTACAACGAGAGCGGCATCGGCGTGGCGGCGCGGCGCGTGCTCGAATCGCTGGGCTATCGCGTCTCGCTCGCCGACGCGGGCTGCTGCGCCCGTGTGAAGATCTCGATGGGGCTGCTCGCCGAGGCAATCGACGAAGCCGACGCAACGCTGGCGCATCTCCGCTCGCACATCGACGATTCGGGCGTCCGCGCGATTCTCTTTCTCGAACCCTCGTGTCTCTCGGCCGTGCGCGATGACTGGCTCTCGCTCAAGCTGCGATCGCCGATCGCTCTCCGCCGATCGCTCGCCAAAAAGGCGATGCTGGTCGAGCAGTTCATTGAATCCTCATGGGACTCGCATCCGCATCGCCCCGCGCCCCAGCCCGACGGCCCGCCCGTGCTGTTACACGCGCACTGCCATCAGAAATCCCTGTGGGGCGCCGAGTCGAGCGCCGCCGCCCTGTGCCGAGCGGTGGGGGCGAGACTGAAGGTGCTCGATACAGGCTGCTGCGGCATGGCCGGCTCGTTCGGCTTCACCCGCTCGCGCTACGACCTCTCGATGAAGATCGGTGAGCTCTCGCTCTTTCCGGCGGTCCGTCGCGCCGATCCGGGCTCGATCATCGTTGCGCCGGGAACCTCATGCCGCCACCAGATCCACGACGGTGTCGGGGCGGCGTCGCTCCATCCGATCCAGTTGCTCGACCAGATCTGGTGCGCTGATCGCGAGGCCGCGCAACGTCGGTAGTGCGATCACCAAAGGGCTTCGGGCGTGTTTCGCTCCTTCAAGAACCCGTCGGGGTGCAACGCGCCGCGATGTGTTGAATCAGCAGGCCGGTGCGTCGTGCCGCGGCGACTCGCACGTCCCGATCTCGCGCCGTTCCAGCGTTACCGGGTCGTACTCATACAACACGCCCGGCGTTTCGTCCTTGCATCTCTTGTGCGTGCCGTCGCAGAGAGGGAACTTCTGAGAGACGCCGCACGCACACAGCGAGATCGGTTTGAGATTGCCCTGCTCGTCGCGGGGAAACTGCGACGGGTCGAGCTTGATCGAGGCCGCGGCGTGAAAAATTACTCGTCGTGCCATTCACTCGCTCCTCGCGCCACCTCCGGCCGCGCGACGCGACCGAACGTGGATCATCGTGTCCCGACTCTCCGCAACTGGTGACTGATCGGACAAATCCTGTCTCGCTGTCTCGGGCTTCCTGTGCCATGTGCCGCTGTGCGATGTGTTGCTGTGGCACCTCACGCCGGGCTTGGCACCGACCGCAGCACCGATCGCACCAGATCGACCACCGGCGTGCCCGTTCGCCCCGCCCCGCCGCGTGCGATGATGCGATGGACGCACACCGGCTCGACGTTTGAGATCACGTCATCCGGCACGACATAGTCCCGTCCGACGTACAGCGCCGTGGCGCGGGCCGCCTGCGCCAGCGCCAATGCCCCGCGCGGCGAGAGTCCAAGGTGAATCGCCTCATGCTTTCGCGTCGCGCCCGCAAACGCGACGATGTACTCAAGGATTGAAGCCTCGACCTTGACCTGGTCAACCCGGTCCTGGAGGTCGATCACCTGCGCCCGCGTAATGACCGGCTTGAGGTCGTGCAGAGTGCCGTTCGCGGGCCGAACATCCAGCACGCGCAGCTCATCCGCTGGCGACGGATACCCGACGTTGATCCGCATCAGAAACCGGTCGAGCTGGTTCTCAGGGAGGGGATACGTCCCCTCGAACTCGTACGGGTTCTGCGTCGCGACGACCATGAACGGGCGTTCGAGTTCGATCGAGCGTCCGTCTACCGACACAGTGGCCTCGTTCATCGCCTCCAGGAGCGCGGACTGGGTCCGCGGCGGCGTGCGGTTGATCTCGTCCGCCAGCACGATGTTCGCGAAGATCGGCCCCGGCTTGAACGTGAATTGGCCGGTCGATCGATCGAACACCGACACGCCGATCACGTCCGAGGGAAGCATGTCCGGTGTCAGTTGGATACGGGAAAATGTGCAGTCCATACTCCGGGCCAAAGCCGTCGCCAGCACCGTCTTGCCCACGCCAGGCACGTCCTCGATCAACACGTGCCCGCGTCCCAGAACACAGCAAATGAGGTGATCGACCGCCTCGCGGCTGCCCAGGAACACCCGCTGCACGTTGTCTCGCAGGGCGCGAATTCGCTCGGTCGATTCGGTCATTCGGGCGTGCGTCATCCAGCGTCCTCGGGTATTCTGTTCCTGCTTCGCGGGGAGTATACGGCCGCCCTGCAATGCGGAAGGACGTCCGAACCGTTGAACAGCGACGGGTCCGAACATCCAGGGCAATTGTCCGATCAATACACGCGCCCGGATTCCATTGCGCGCGAATTGACCGGCGATCTCCATTGCGCCAAGTGCGGCTACAACCTCAAGGGCCTGTCCGTACGCTCGGTCTGCCCTGAGTGCGGCTTGGCGATCCCCGCCACGCTCCTGGCCAAGGTCGATCCCCACGCCGCCGAGTTGAAGCCCATTGTCTGGCGCATTCCCATCGCACTGGGGCTGGTGGTCTGGGCCGCCGCGGGCCTGTTGGCTGCCTGCATCCTGTGGTTGCTGCGAACCGAGGACTTGGCGACCTTGTTCGGCGTCGCCACGCCGGTGTCCGAGGGTGTCTCACGCCGACTTGGAGAGTTGGCGGTCACCTTGGTCGGAATTTCCGGGCTCGGTTCGATCGCGTTCATCCGTCCCCACGCGGGAATCCCCGGGCGGCAAGTCTTCTTCGCGGCCGTGGCGGCTGTGGCCTACATCCCCATGGTGTTCGCGCTGCACCGCCTTGTCTCCGTATTCAATATCGCCATTCCGACGCCGTATTTCGGCTCTTCGCCTGTGTCGGTGACGCGAGTGCTTCTGCGGCTCGCCATCGGCGCGTGCCTCATTGTCATCGCTCTGGGCGTTCGCCCGAACGCCCGCCTGCTGGTCGCCCGATCGATGCTCCTTCGCTCCGGAAAAGTCGATCGCCAGACGCTCTACGGCTTCGCTGGCGCGGTGGGCGTCGGCATGCTCGGCGACCTCATCCACCTCGCCAGCACCATCGGCATCGGCTCGCTCGGGTCGATCGCCCGCCTCACCGGCACCGCGCTTATCGGCGTCGGCTCGCTCCTGACCACCTTTGGTCTCCTCGGACTCCTCATCGACGGCATACGCATCATGCCCACGATTATCGCCGCTCCCATCTCCGAACACGACGTGCTCGGCTCGCGTACAGGGCCGGAGTTCACGCCACACGAGCCTCGCCGGCGAGCCTGAGACACGCTCAGCGGGATCTCGTCCTCACGCCACCTCGCCACGACACACGCCATGACCCCACGCCACCAGCGAGAGTTTGACGAGGTTCTCCAGCGAGTGATCGATTCGCTTCCCGCGCACATCGCCCAACTCCTCGACGAAGTCCCGGTCATCGTCCAAGACCGTCCCTCTCCCGACCAGCTCCGCGATCTCGGAATCGACCCCGCCGACGAGGACGAAGTACTATCTCTCTGCGGCCTGCATTCCGGCATTTCCAACACCGACCGCTCTGTCGACGCCACCCAAATGCCCAGCGACATCCACCTTTTCCGCGAAGGCATCCTCGAACTCGTCGGCGGCTGGGACGTTCCCGAGGCCCGGAAATTGCTCGAAGAGGAAATCCGGATCACCCTCTTGCACGAAATCGGACATCAGTTCGGCCTTGACGAGGACGATCTCGATCGCCTCGGCTACGCCTGATGGAACGTTCCATCGAGCTGTATTTCGATCCGTGCCCTTGAATTCGAGTGTGCTCCGGGTGGCGCGGTCATTGTGCCGGCCGCGGGCTTCGTGAGTTGAAGCTCGGGTCCTCGTCGGCGGCCGCTGGTCTCGGCGGTCGTCATGTGTCTCGCAGCTTGGGTTTTGTGCTCGCCTGCATCCCTCACGCCCGATCGCCGGTACCATTCGCACGGGACCCAGCCGCCCTTGGAGATTTTTGATGAAGCGCCGACTTGTGCCCGCCGTCCTGCTCTCTCTGTGCTGCATCGTGCCCGCCTCGCTGGCCCAGAACGCCGACGCGCCCAAGTCCGGGCCGCGGGTCGTCACGCTCGACATCCACGGCTCCATGCCCGAGCGTCCGGGTCCGCTCGACTGGCTGATGGACGGCGACGCGGAGCCGACGCTGCGCGAGGTCATCGACGCCCTGCACGACGCCTCAACCTCCGACCGGATCGACGCGATCCTGGTGCGTCTCAAGGACCCCGAGCTCAACATCGCCCAGATCGAAGAGCTGGGCGCCGCGCTCGGTCGCGTCCGGGCCGCGGGCAAGAAGGTGATGGTCTTCGGCGAGGCGTACGGCAACGCCGAGCTGTTGCTGGGGTCTTACGCCGATCGCGTGATCGCGCAGTCCGGCGGGCCGCTCTCGATGCCCGGTCTGTTCATGGAGGAGATGTTCCTCGCGGACACGCTGGCGTGGGCGGGGCTCAAGGCCGATATGGTGCAGGTGGGCGACTACAAGGGCGCGGCGGAGCAGATGGGCCGCGCATCGCCGAGCCCGCAGTGGGACCAGAACATCAACCAGCTCCTGGACTCGCAGTACGCGAACCTGCGCGAGCAGATGAAACGCGGACGCAAGATGTCGGACCAGCAGCTCGACGCGGCGATGGAAAAGTCGTGGATGACCGACGCCCAGCAGGCCGCGGCGCTGGGCCTCGTCGACAGCGTCGTCGACCTTCCCAATCTCTCCGATGACCTCTCGAAGCAGCTCGGCGGCAAGGTCGCCTGGTCCGGTGGGCTCATCAAGAAGGCGTCGACCGAACTGGCGATGGACAATCCCTTCGCGATACTTCAGAAGCTCTCGCAGAAACCCAAGGCCTCGCCCGGCGGCCCGGCGATCGCGGTGCTCCACATCGACGGCGTCATCGTCGACGGCGAGAGCTCGTCGGGAGGCCTCCTCGGAGGCGGCGACAATGTCGGCAGCCGCACCATCCGCAACGCCATCGAGGACATCCTCGAAGACGACAACTTCAAGGGGTGCATCGTCCGCATCGACTCGCCCGGCGGCTCGGCAACCGCAAGCGAGGTGATGTGGCAGGGCCTGCGCCGCCTCGCGGCCAAGAAGCCCGTCTGGGTGAGTGTCGGCTCGATGGCCGCGTCGGGCGGGTACTACTGCGCAGTCGCGGGTGACAAGATCTACGTCAACCCGTCCAGCATCGTCGGTTCGATCGGCGTGGTCGGCGGCAAAATCGCCATGCAGGGGTTGTACGAAAAGCTGAAGGTCAACGTCGTGACGCGCTCGCGCGGCCCGCGCGCCTCGATGTTCCGTTCCACCCTCCCGTGGACGCCGGAAGAAGTCGAGCTCGTCCGCGGCAAGATGAAGGAGACCTACGACCTCTTCACCTCGCGTGTGACGGCGGGGCGCAAGGGAATCGACCTGGCCAAGACCGCCGAAGGACGCTTGTTCACGGGATCGCTGGCGGTTGACCTGAAGATGGCCGATAAGGTGGGCGGACTGTCCGACGCAATCGCGGACATGGCCGATTCGCTCTCGATGACCGATTACGAGGTGATGGACCTGCCCGGCGCTAAGCCGCTGGAAGAAGTGATCCGCGACGCCATGAAGGGATTCGCCTCGTCGCCGGTGCGCGGCGGGGCGGCGCTGGAGCCGGTGGCG
>JABWBC010000107.1 GCA_013360695.1 Phycisphaerales bacterium | reverse complement strand
CGGCGGCGGCGAGCGCGGCGGTGTCGTTCACGCCGTCGCCCACGAAGACGGTCGAGCCGGACTGCTTCTGGCGGACGATGTCGAGCTTGTCGGTGGGGGAGAGGCCGCCGCGGGCCTCAGCGATGCCGAGTTCCCGGGCGACGCGGGCGACGAGCGAAGGGTGGTCGCCCGAGAGGATCGCGACGCGCCATCCGGCGGCGTGGATCGCGTCGATGGTGGCCTTGGCGTCGGGGCGGATGCGATCACCCAGCGCGATCCAGGCGGCGAGTTTGCCCTCGAGCGCGACCGCGACGGGCGTGTCGCCGTTCTCCGCGATCGTGCGGGCGGTCTCACTCGCCGCGGGATCGAAGAGAATTCCGAGCGATTGCAGGAACGCGGGCGAGCCGACGGCGAGCGCGCGGGAATCGACGACGGCTTCGAGCCCGCCGCCGATGGTGTTGCGGAGGTCGGAGACTTCGTGGGTGCGGGCGTCGTCGAACTCGCGGGCGATCGCGTTGGCGAGCGGGTGGTTTGAGTGCTTCTCGAGCGCCGCGATCAGCGGGCGGAGCGAAGGGTCGCCGTTGTAGGCGGTGACGCCGGGGCGGCCTTCGGTGAGCGTGCCTGTCTTGTCGAGGTAGATCAAGCCCGGGCGGGTGAGCAGTTCGATTGCTTCGCCGCCCTTGATCATCATGCCGCGGCGGGCGGCGCGCCCGGCGGCGATGGTGAATGTGAGAGGCGTGGCAAGGCCCAGGGCGCAAGGGCAGGTGACGACGAGGAGCGCGACGGCGCGTTCGACGGCCTGCGCTGGCTCGATGAAGAGCCACGCGATGCCGCCGACCAGGCCGGCGATGGGCATTCCGATGTTGAAGTACTTGGAGAGGCGGTCGGCCTGCTGGATGATCGGCGCCTTGCGCGCGGAAGCGTCTTCGGCGAGGTGGAGCAGGCGCCCGACCTTGGTCGATTCGCCGGTCGCCTCGACGCGGACGCGGACTGTGGAGGTGAGGTTGATGGAACCGGCGACGCACCGATCGCCCGCGTGCAGAGCGATCGGATGCGATTCGCCGGTCATCAAAGACAGGTCGGCCTCGGTGTCGCCCGAGAGGATCACGCCGTCGACGGGGAAGGTCTCGCCGGGACGGACTTCGACGGTTTCGCCGGCGACGAGCGCTTCAACCGGCACATCGGCGACGCCGCCGCCCGTGACGCGGCGGGCAACAGAGGGGGTGAGGGCGAAGAGTTCGGTGACGGCGTCGGAGGCTCGACGCTGCTGACGTTGCTGCAAATAGCGCCCGGTGAGAAGAATGAAGACGAGCGCGCTGAGTGAATCGAAGTAGACATCGCCGACGCCGGCGATGGTGCAATAGATGCTCCAGATCGCGCCGACGACGAGGGCGAGCGTGATGGGGACGTCGAGGTGGGGCGTGCGTGTCTTGAGGGCGGCCCACGCGCTGGTGAAGAAGACGCGGCCGGGCCACGCGAGCGAGATGGCGGAGAAGCCAAGCGAGAGCCAGCGGAAGTAGCGGGTGTGGGCCGGGTCCATGCCGGAAAAGAGCCCGGCGTAGAGGCAGATCGCCAGCAGCATGACGTTGCCGAAGCAGGCGCCGGCGACGCCGATGCGGACGAGTTGGCGGCGATCTTCGGCGATGAGGCGTTGGCGGTTGCCGCTGCCGCGTGCGGGGTTGGGCGGGTAGCCGATGGCGTCGAGCGTTCGGGCGATCTTGGAGAGCGTGATCTTGGCGGGGTCCCAGCGGAGGTCAACGCTGGCGCGGCGCATGTTGAGGCGGGCCTCGATCACGCCGTCGGCGAGTTTGGGGAAACGCTCGACCAGCCATACGCACGCGCCGCAGTGGATGCCGGAGAGGAGGAGCTCGGTGCGGAGCTGGCCTTCGACTGGGCTCGTCACGTGGATGGCGTGGAACGCGGGGTCGTCCATCTCGGCGTAGGAGCGATCGGTGGACTTGACGGGGGCGGAGGCCTGAGCGTCGAGGCGATCGCGGATCGCGTAGTACTTGTCCAGGCCGCAGGAGTGGATGATGGAGTACGCGGTTTCGCAGCCGTGGCAGCAGAACTGGAGATCGCGGTCGTGGGCGACGAGGCCGGAGGGAACGTCCAGACCGCAGTGCGAGCACGCCACGCGCGCGGCCGGAGGATTGATCGTGCTCTCGGCGATGGCGCTCACGCGATCACTCCGGGTGGCACAAGGGGCAGGTGGGCTCGGCGGCGGGGCGGGAGAGGATGGGCCACGAACGCCAGCCCACGCACGCGACGCCCGCGATGATCATGACGATCGCGGTGGCGATGGGCACGTGGCGGCGGAGCGGGGCGGCCAAGCGGCGGAGGCCCACGCCCACGCTGGTCATCACGGGCACGGTGCCCAGCCAGAACGCGGTCATGACGAGCGCACCGTCGAGCGGGTGCGCGGTGCCGGCGGCGGCGGTGACGAAGGCGTAGAGCCAACCGCAGGGAAGGGCCGCCGACAGAAGTCCGATGATCGCGGCGCGAACCGCTGCGGGCAGACGCGAGGCGGTCGCGTGGATGCGGGAGAGCTTGCTCGCGAGCCCGCTCGGGAGCGAGAACGTGGACTTTGAGAGACCGAACCACTGCGCGGCGACGATGAGCCCGGCGACGATGAGTATGAGCCCACTGACGATCGCGGCGACACGTTGCACGCCGACGAGCGCGCCGCCGAGTTCAAGCACGCGCCCGAGCGAGCCCGCGATCGCGCCGAGCGCGGCGTAGGCGACGAGTCGCCCGAGGTTGTAGATCGTCGCCAGCGAGAGTTCGGCGACCAGGTGGCGACGGAGCGGCGTCTGCTCGCGAGTGATTTGGACGGGAGCGGATGGGGCGCTGGCGATGGCGGCGAGCGGGCCGCACATCCCCGCGCAGTGCAGGCTGCCGAGGAGGCTGGCGGCCAGCACGCCCGAGAGCGTGGCGATCACGGGCGACCCCCGGGCGTGTTGGGCAGGAAGACTTCGATGTTGCCGAACTCGGAAAGTTCGATGTCCTGCTGCTGGGTGAAGCGAGCGCCCCCGGCGTCAACGACGAAGGAGAGCCGCCACAATCCGGGACGATCGATCGCGAGCGCGGCGGTGAGCGATTCGGCGTCGGCGGCGTCGATCGTCGTTTGAAGCTTGTGGTTCGGATCGGCGAAGGGGAAGGCTTCGATCGAGACCTTGCAAGTGCGGATGGGCTCGCCCTTGCCATCGAGGAGCGAGAGAGACAGGTCCGCGCCGGAGTCGGATTTCTTGAGCGACGGGACCAGCTTCCAGCCCAGCGACGTGTTGAGCGACTGCTGGCGGGCCGAATCGTCCCAGTGAAGGGCCTTGCGGTAGTAGTCGCTCTCGACGGGGGAGCGGGAAACCTGCGACGCGTAGACGGTGATCGCGACGATCACCATGTTCGCGCCCAAGAGCGCGAAGATGGCCCACGGCCAGAGGTAGTTCTTGACCGATTTGGCGGGGGCGGGCTCGTTCATCAGTGGGGCTGTTCCTTGGTTTCGTCGTCGTGCTTTTCGTGCTCGGGAGAGTCCGTATGCATGGACTCATGAGCCTTCTTGCTGGCGGCGTCGTGCATCGAGCCCGGGCCGACGAGTTGGAACGTTCGCACGAGTTCGGTGTCCTTTCCGCCATTGATCTTAATCGCGGCGGTGGCCTTGCCAAGCTGGAACTGATCGCGAGCGACGGAGATCACGATGGGGAATTCGCGGATCTCGCTCGGGGCCAGGGTGAAGGTCGTGGCCTCGATCTTGAGGTTTGTGTGTTCGAGCGGCGTGACATGCAGCTCGACCGGCTGGTCTTCGCGGTTGACGAGCTTGAGGCGGGCGTTGTTGCCGATTGTGCCGTCGGGGAGCTCGATGAAGGGGGCGCCGCGGGTTCGGAGGAGTGTGGCGTTGAAGGGCGTGCGGGTGAGCAGGGTGATGACAAAGCCGGTGATGAGGATGCAGAGGATGAGCGGGTAGACGACGATGCGCGGGCGGAAGAAGCGACGCGGCTCGCCTGCGATCTCGGCCTGGGAGGCGTAGCGGATGAGGCCGAGCGGTCGCTTGAGCTTGGCCATGACGGAGTCGCAGGCGTCGATGCACTGGGTGCAGTGGACGCACTCCATCTGCAGGCCGTTGCGGATGTCGATTCCGGTTGGGCAGGTCTGGACGCACATGCCGCAGTCGACGCAATCGCCGATGACCTTGAGGCTGAGGTCGCCCGGCCCGCCGGTGTGTGGGGCGGGCTTCTTGCCGCGGGGCTCGCCGCGGTTCTTGTCATAGGCGACGATGAGCGATTGGCGGTCGATGAGGGCGGACTGGAATCGGCCGTAAGGGCAGACGACCAGGCATGTCTGCTCGCGGAAGAACGTGAAGTCAAACATCATGAGGGCGGTCACGATGGCCATCACGGCGAACGCGGTGGGGTGGTTGACGGGTGACCGGGTGACCCAGATCCTGAGCTGGTCTACGCCCACGAAGTAGGCCAGGAAGGTGTGGGCGAGGTAGCAGGAAACGATGAAGTACACGCCGAGCTTGAGAAACTTGCGGGCGGGCGAGTGCTGGAGCCAGCCCTTCTTGGCGCGTCCGGGCGTTCCCTCGAAGAAGCGTTCGATCGGACGGAAGACGTATTCCATGTAGACGGTCTGCGGGCAGCCCCAGCCGCACCAGACGCGCCCGAAGATGGCGGTGAAGAGGAAGATTCCCAGGCCGATGATGAGGAGCGTGAAGGCCAGGAGGAGTGTGTCGGTGGGCAGGAACGTGTAGCCGAGGATCGTGAAGCGGCGGGCGATGATGTCGAGAAGCACGGCCGGCTTGCCGTTGATGGTGAGGTACGGGATCGCGGTGAAGATGGCGATGAGGAGATATGCAACGGCGCGGCGCGCGTGCCAGAACTTGCCGGGGCTGGGACGCGGCTTGAGCCAACGGCGCGAGCCGTCGTCATTCAGCGTCGAGAGGATGAGCAGGTCCCCGTTCGGCGCGGTGCTGGCGGGGGGTTGGTCCTTCGGGACAGCGGACATTTCGAGCTCCGGGGAAAGGGACTCCAAATCGCGGGGGACGCACGCGGCTTCGGGCCCTCTTACTTCATGGGCGCGGGCCAGGGCGGGATCGGATCACCCTCGGGGGCCTTGGGTGCGGCGGGCTTGGTGCCTCGCAGGGAGGCGACGTACGCCGCGAGAATCACGCGTTCGTTCTGGTTGAACTGGTTTTTCCAGCTGGGCATGACGCCCGCGTTGGCGCCGTTGGTGATGACGTTGAAAATGTCGTCCAGCTTCTTGACGTTCTTGTAGTTGTCGTCGGTGAGGTTGACGCCGTTGATCCCGCCGCCGTCTTTGCCGTGGCATTGGATGCAGGTGGACTGATAGAAGCCCTGCGCGACGTTGAGCATCTGTTCGTTGCCCATCATCTTGAGGATGGTGGCCTCGTCGTTCTGAAGGTCGCCCACCGAGCTGAAGATGCGCTTGTACTCGGCGGTCTGGGCGGCGGCCCAGCGAGATTGCGGCGTGGAGGCGCGGGGGTTCATCTCCCAGTAGACGAAATAGAAGAACGAGAACGCGATGGTGGCGATGAAGATCGCGTGCCACCAGCCCGGAGTCGGGTTGTCGTACTCGCGGATCCCGTCGTACTCGTGGTCGCTGAGGAAGTCCTTGACAGCCATCGATGGCTCCTGCGGCCGCCCTTGGCGGGCGGGTGCTTTGTTCGAGGATGAGTCGGATCAGTCGTCGCTGAGAGGAATGTGACCGTTGCGGTTCATTTCGGCGCTCTGGGCGGGTCTGAACACCCGCCAGCAAACGGCGCCGAAGACAATCAGGAAGATCACGAGCGCCGCGATCGGAAAGGTGGTGAGCTTGAAGTGGCTGATAAGTTCGCTCACTTGAGGCCTCCCGCCGACGCGGTGGCCGGCTTGGCGGGCTCGGCCGGCGGCGGCTTGCTGATGTCCGTCCCCAGGCGCTGCAGGTATGCCAGCAACGCGATCGCCTTCTTGTCTCCCATGTCCGCATATCCCTGTTGAGTCACCAAGGTGTCGGCGAGTTCCTTGGCCTGCGCCTTTGCGGCCTCAATTGCCTTACCTTTTTGCACCAGGTCGCCGTAGGGCACGCCCAGCATGGCCATGGCGTCAACGCGGCCCTGGATTGACTCGAAGTTCAGAGCGTCCTTGAGCAGGTGCGGATACGCCGGCATGATCGAGTCCGGGATCAACTGACGCGGGTTCTCCAGGTGGCGCATCTGCCAATCGTGGCTCTGGCGGCCGCCTTCGCGGGCCAGGTCCGGCCCGATGCGGCGCGAGCCCCACTGGAACGGATGGTCGTAGACGAACTCGCCGGGCTTGCTGTACTCGCCGTAGCGACGGGTCTCGGCCCAGATCGGGCGGATCATCTGCGAGTGGCAGTTGTAGCAGCCCTCGGAGATGTAGATATCGCGACCTGCGAGCTCGAGCGGGGTGTACGGCTGCACGCTGGCGATGGTGGGGACGTTGCTCTTGATGAGGAACGTCGGCACGATCTCGAAGAGCGAGGCGGAGAAGATCGCGATCAAGACCCAGATCGTGAACTTCGCGGGCTTGCGCTCCCACACGCGGTGGAACCAGCCCTTGATGTACTTCTGGTCCACGTCCTTGGCCCATTCGGTGCTCGCGGTGATCTCCGTGGGCTGCGGGGGCGGATCGATGAAGACCGGGCCAAGCGCCGGCGCTTCATGCACCGTTTCCTCGTACTTGGCGGGACGGGCGGCCCAGGTCATGACCAGGTTGAGGAGGCAGAGGATGCCGCCGACCAGGAAGAGCGTGCCGCCGATGACGCGGATCCAGTAGAACGGCATGAGCGTCATGACGGTCTCGACGAAGTCGGGGTACTGAAGTCGCCCGGTCTCGTCGAAGGCACGCCACATGAGGCCCTGGGTGATGCCGCCGGTGTAGATGCCGAGGATGTAGAGGGCGATGCCGATCGTCGCGAGCCAGAAGTGGGCGGCGACGAGCTTCTTGCTCCAGATCGGAGCCTGGAAGAGGCGAGGCGCGAGCCAGTAGGCCATGCCGAAGGTGAGCAGGCCGTTCCAGCCCAGGGCGCCCGCGTGGACGTGGGCGATGGTCCAGTCGGTGTAGTGGGAGAGGGAGTTGACGCTCTTGACCGAGAGCATCGGTCCCTCGAAGGTCGACATGCCGTAGAAGGTGATGCCGACGACGTAGAACTTGAGGATGGGGTCGGCGGCGACCTTGTTCCAGGCACCGCGGAGGGTGAGAAGGCCGTTGATCATGCCGCCCCAGGAGGGCATCCAGAGCATGACGGAGAAGAGCATGCCGAGCGTGCTGGCCCACTGCGGGAGGGCGGTGTAGTGGAGGTGGTGGGGGCCGGCCCAGATATAGATGAAGACGAGCGACCAGAAGTGGATGATCGAGAGGCGGTAGGAATAGACGGGCTTTTCAGCGGCCTTGGGCAGGAAGTAGTACATCAGGCCCAGGAACGGCGTGGTCAGGAAGAACGCCACCGCGTTGTGCCCGTACCACCACTGCATGAACGCGTCCTGCACGCCGGAATAGACCGACCAGCTCTTGAGCCAATCGGCGGCGGCGGGCGTCTGGCCGGTCTTGAACATCTGCACCAGGGCCAGGGGGAGCGAGAGGTTGTTGAAGACGTGGAGCATCGCGACGGTGACGATGGTCGCGATGTAGAACCAGAGCGCGACGTACATGTGGCGTTCGCGGCGCTTGGCGAGGGTCATGAAGAAGTTCACGCCGAAGAACGCGACCCACACGACCGCGATCATGAGATCGACGGGCCACTCAAGCTCCGCATATTCCTTGCCCTGCGTCAGGCCCAGGGGGAGCGAGACCGCGGCGCAGACCACGATCAGCTGCCAGCCCCAGAAGTGCAGGTTGCTCAGCTTGTCGGACCACATGCGGGCCTTGCACAGCCGCTGCGTCGAGTAATAGATCGCGGCAAAGAGCGCGTTGCCCGCGAACGCGAAGATGGCGGCGTTGGTATGGAGCGGGCGGATTCGCCCGAAGTTCAGGAACGAGGTCGTCGTCAGGAACTCAAGCCACGCGAGCGGCTTGACCCCGCCGATCTCCCAGTTCAGGGCCGGGGGCAGCGCCAATTGGATGGCGGCGATCACGCCGACCAGAAACGCTACGACGCCGAAGACGATCGAGGCAAAGAGGAACTTCCGGACCACGGCGTCGTCGTAGACGAACCGCTCGATTGGTCCGGTTTCCTGATGCGGGGAAAGTGACGCTGCGCTGCCGTCTGTGGCCATGAACCGCTCCTCGTGCTGCCAACCCCTTCGCCTGTCGAATAGTGGATCGAATGGTCAGCAAGGACATCTTTACGAACTTTCTCCAATCTGTCAAGTCACCGGCCTCAGATCGGTCGGGCGGTGGCCTGGTTCCACAGATTTTCGGACTTAGATCTGTTCTGGTGCCGAATCTGGAGTGTCAAGCTCTTGACATGCCGATCAACAATTGGTAGGCTTTCAATTGTTCCCCGGGGAGTTGTTTTATGCTGAGTCAAGGTGTCGGATACGCGGTCACGGCACTCGGATACATCGCGGCGGCCGGCGGTAAACCCGTGCTGGTGCGAGAGATCGCAGAGTCGGGCGATATCCCCGCGCCGTACCTGGCCAAGATCATCAACGCCCTTTCGAAGCGGGGAATTGTTTTGACTCAGCGAGGCGTGGGCGGCGGCGTAACTCTTGCAAGGCCAGCGACCGAGATCAATTTGTTTGATCTTTGTGCGGCATTGGATGATCCGGTCGTCCATCCGATGTGCATGCTCGGCAACGCCGAGTGCTCCGATGACCGAGCCTGCCCGGCCCACAAGTTCTGGAGCGGCGCCCGCCAGAAGGTGTACGACTTCCTGCAGGCGACCAGCGTGGCCGACATCGCGGCGTTTGAATCACGCCGGCGGTGGTCGAAGGTGACGGAAAAGGTGGCCGAGAGATTGGCCGAGCGGAATTAGACATCGACGCGGCGGCTCGGTGACCAAGAGGACCGGGCCGCGGCGAGTGACGGAATTTGAATCTCTCCTCTAAGTTGAGCCCGCCGGCGTGAATCACGGCGGGCTTTGCTTTTTGGATCGCCGAGTTTGAGCCCGACCGCAGGAGTCCGCGGGCGTGCTCGTGCCCGAGACATCGCTCGTGGCGCTTCGCGCCCAAGTAGTCTGTTGGAATGAGCGATCCCAGGGATGAACGAACGAGCGGGACGGCGGGCCCGGCGATCAAGGGTGTGCCCGCGGTGTGGGCGTCCTTGGCGTGGGGCGTGGCGCTGCCGTGCGCGGTGTGCCTGGTGGGCGCGTGGATCGCGGGGACGAACAAGGGCGCGGCGGGGTGGTTCCTGCTCTTGTGGCCGATCGCGGCGATCGGCGGCATGGCGATGGGGTGCATGGCGCTGATGCAGCGGCTGGCGCGGAGCAGGATGGCGAACACGCAGATGTTCCTGCTGACGGCGCTGTTCGGCGTGCTGTGCCTGGCGATCCAGGGGGCGATGGCGCTGTGGCTGGGCGGCGTGGTGAGGGGGAAGTGATGATGCGGCGTGCGGACTGCGTTTACGATGCGAGCACGTGGCAGTCACTTCTCGACCGAGGGCTCGGGCGGGGTGAGATCGAGGTTGAGCAGTTTCTCACCTGTGAGCGCGTCAAAGACCTGGGCCGCTTCTGAGAGCCACTCACCCCCATTGAACCCGTCTTCGACTCGAATCCGGGTTTGGGCCACGATGCGTGGTGGGTTCGAAACAAGAACGGCACCGCTTGCCTTGTCCAAGCTGATGGTGGCGATGCGCTCGCCGTCGGACGTGCGGTACACGCCGATGGTGGTGGGGCCGACTTCATGGTCTTTGCTCGCGCGAGGCCACGCAAATGCGGCGAGCGTTCCGTCGCTCGTTTCGCCGACAAAATCGCACGGGCCGCCTGTCTTGACCTCGCGCGTGGGCTGGTTTGCATAGGGAATCTACAAGAACGAGGATTCGAACTCGTCGGTGAGGAAGACGCACGAGCGAGCGGCATGGAGTTCCGGGAGCTCGCCGTGTCCTTTCACGGCGAGTTTGCGATTCCTCTTTTGATCGCGGAAATCGATCACGGTGATGGTGCAAGTGTCGCTGCCCCGATCGCTTGCCCAGCTCACAAGCGGGCTCTTGATGGCGACGGCTCCGGTGGCATCCGGCGAAACCTCTACCCACATCTCCGGCACAGGCATCGGAGCGCCGTTGCCTGTTTCGACGTCAATGAGCACGAGATTGTTGTTCGTGAGGCAAACGAGGGTCTTCCCGCCGGGCAGGAACCGGGAAGGTGCGAAGCCGCCAGGGCCCAGAGAGAAGTCGCGCGGCGGGTAAACCTTCGTCCGCGCGGGCGCGGCACCGAAGAGTGCCACGAGCGATACGGGCTCCCATCGTGACATGAGGCACGCGACGAGTCGACCGTCGTCTGAAACCGTAAAGTCCTTGGACGACACCAACCAATCACGTTCGGCACCGAACGGGCGGCATGACCCCAATCGTCGGCAGTTCGAGGGATCAACGGATTCGATCGTGCCATCCTCGCGAATTAACACGAGCATGTTTCCGGCGCTGATCGCTTCCACGATGCGCGGCCCCAAGTACTCGCCCGGCTTCGCGAGTACAACAACCGGAGTGGTGGGATCCTCGACTTCGAAGCCCTCCAGGACGGAGTCCGCAATGCCGATCTTCCATGGGCCGGGTCTGAGGTGGTACCCATCCAGCATCGTGTGGGCCCGATCGGTGAAAACGCGGAACTCCTCGGTGATCGTCTCGCCAGGCGTGAGGTACACGTACTTCGAGTCCATGAATCCATGTTCGGCATGTCCCAGGCAGTCGAACGAGTCCGCATGGTTCCCTGCGGGGTCTGTCACCCGGATCCGATCGGGCCAGTCGGCGATGAGATGGATGCGAGCAGTACCCTTGTTTGTAATAGAAATTCGCCCGTTTATGGTCTCACGAAACTGCCATGCCGCGCGTGAGGGTTCGATCTGGACACGGATCGGGCTTGTGACCGCGGGCTTGGATGGAGGACGGATAATCTCGTTGGCTTCATTTCGGAGCGGGTCGCGCCGCGAACCGGTGTAGGAAGCCCAATAGCAGTCCGGGTGGTCCTTGAACCGAACCGGCGGGTCGGGGATGGGCCCGGGCATCCGGTGAAAAACGCTCAATTGGAAATCGCTTTCAGGGTTGAAATCCTTGTCGATGTTGGCTCGCTTTACTTCGTCCTCGGTCAGGGAGAAAAGCTTGCTTGCCAGCCGATCTGTCCATGCATCCAGCGTGCCGACCCGATCGCTCGCTCTCGTGTGCACCTCTTTGGCGAGGGCCACGATATCAACGTCGGTGCCGATTTCGATTCGCCATTCGTAGACTCGCCCGTCTATTGCACGCACGCTGACCTCGACGCGATCGGGGACCATGGCGTTCGCCATGGTGCGGAGGGAGTCGGTGACTTTGGCGGCGGCGGCCTTGAGCTCTGCATCCTTCGTTTGGGCCAAAGCCGCGCCGGGTGCGATCACGAGAAATGCCATCAGCCATCGGACCAGCGATCGCACGCCGCGGCCCCGTGCGAAAGCGACGTGCCAGTGGAGGGACAGCCGATTGAGCAGTTCAGCGCCCTGGGTCTGCATGGCGAACCCTCCAGGTCAATCGCTTGATATAGCTCATTCTATCGGCAAGGAGGATCCGCAGGGACGCAAAGCTGCGTGACGATCACCCGCGGGCCGGGCCCATCAGCGTGTCGGGGTGTTCCTGCAGCAGTTTGACGATCTCCGCCAGCGCCAGGGCCGCGGTCGCGCCGTCGACGACGCGATGGTCGCAGGCGAGGCTGAGCGGCAGGAGGTTGCCGACGAAGAGCCCGCCGTGGCGGACGACCGGCGCGTGACGCGCACGCCCGACCGCGAGGATGGCGACCTCGGGGTAGTTGATGATGGGCGTGGCGAATCGCCCGGCGTGACTGCCCACGTTGCTGATCGTGAACGTTGAGCCGATGAGCTGCTCGCGCGGGATGGTGCGCGAGCGGGCGGCGGCGGCGACGGCGGTGATCTGCCGCCCGATCTCGAGCACGCCGAGCGCGTCGCAATCGCGGATGACCGGCACCATCAGGCCGCTGTCGGTGTCGGTCGCGATGCCGATGTGGACGGCGCGGTGCTGGATGATGAAGGCGTCGGCGTCCTTGTTGTCGGACTCCTCCACGGTGGCGTTCATGGCGCGGAACTCGGCGCGGGAGAGCACGCGGGCGACGGCCGAGGCGACGAAGGGGAGGAAGCTGAGCTTCTCGCCGCTGGCGGCGCCGAGCTTCTTGCGGAGCGAGTCGAGCGCGGAGACATCGGCCTCGTCCATGACGTTGAAGTGGACGGCGCGGTTGACGGACTCGCGGAGGCGATTGGCGATCGTGCGACGCACGCCGCGGAATGGGATGCGGACGGTGTCCTGGCCCGCGGGGAAGGACGGTGAGGGCTTGGGGGCGGGGGCGGCGGCGCGGGGCGCGGAGGTTTCGAAGGCGTTGGTCGAGGGGGCCGGCGCG
>JABWBC010000106.1 GCA_013360695.1 Phycisphaerales bacterium | reverse complement strand
CGGCGGCGGGCGCTCTTGCGGTCGGCGAATCGGCGAGCGCGGGGGTGTGGCAACCCGCGGTCGCGGCGGCGCGGGACGGCGGGTGCGGCGCGATCGTGATGTTTGATCAGGGAATCGAGCCGACGCGGGTGCTGCATGTGTCGGCAAGGGGCGATGATCGCGCGGGGGACGGGACGCGGGAGCGGCCGCTGGCGACGATTCAAGCGGCGGCGAAACTTGCGACGCCGGGGACGGCGATCCGGCTGCTCTCGGGAACGTATCGGGGCGGTGCGTATCTGGAGGGATTGCGCGGGCGGAGCGATGCGCCGATCTGGATCGGCGGTGAGCTGGGAGGCGGCGCGATCATCGAGGGTGGCGGCGAGGCGATGCATCTCTCGCGCGCGGCGTATGTCGTGGTGCATGATCTTGAGGTGCGCGGCACGGCGAACAACGGGATCAACAGCGATGACGGCGGGAGGTACGACGATGCCCAGGCCGCGTGCGTGCAGGTGTTTCGGAGGCTGAAGATCCACGACGTGGGGAGCGACGGGAACCAAGACGGGCTGAAACTGTCGGGCGTGCGAGGATTCGTGGTGGACGAGTGCGAGTTTTCGCGCTGCGGCGGGCGGGGCTCGGGTTCGGGCGTGGACATGGTGGGCTGTCACGACGGCGTGATCGCGCGGTCGACGTTCACGGACCTGTCCGCGAACGGCGTGCAGGCCAAGGGCGGGACGGCGGACGTTCTGGTGACGCGATGCCGCATGGAGCGGGCGGGCGAGCGATCGATCAACATCGGGGGCTCGACGGGGCGCGAGTTCTTCCGCCCGCGGCTGTCGCGCGAAGGCGGTAACGCCGAGGCACGCCGGATCCGAGTGATCGCCAACGTGTTCGTGGGGTCGGACGCGCCGATCGCGCTTGTTGGAGCGACCGACTGCGTGGTGGCGCACAACACGATCGTCGATCCGCAGCGGTGGGTGGTGCGCATTCTTCAGGAATCGGTGACGAAGGATGGCGTTGAGTTCGAGGCGTGCGGGCGGAACAGGTTCGAGGCGAACTTGGTGAGCTTCCGGCGTGGGGCGCTGCGGACGGGCGTGAACGTGGGCGCGAATGTCGATGTCGCATCGTTTGTGTTCGAGCGGAATTTGTGGTTTGCAAGCGACGGGCCGCAGGGATCGCGGCTGGAGCTGCCGGTGAAGGAGAACGGCGGAGTGGTTGGCGATGATCCGAAGTTCCGCGATGCGCCGGCGGGGGACTATTCGATCTGTGCGCACAGTGGTGCCTCGGGAAAGGGCGGGAAGAGCGATGCGGGCGCGGCGGACTTCGCGGGCGCGTGCTATCGGAGGGAGGCGGCGATTGGCGCGTTCGAAGTTGATGACACGAAGGCGTGCGGGTGTGGGCGGAAGTAGGGGAGGCGCTGATCGTGGAGCGAGCGTGCTCCATCGGAACCGAGTCGTTTATGACGCGCTGCAGAACGGATACCTATGGCGAGTGAGCGGATTGAGAGGCTTGGCGCCGCGGGTGTTTCCGATCGGGACGTCCGCGGGCTGGGGGCGTTGCTCGTTGACGCCGTCGATTCGGGCGCGGCGGTGAGCTTTCTCTCGCCGCTGACGAGCGCAGACGCGGAGGCTTGGTGGCGAAAGCAACTCGCATCGTCGCACTCCGGCGCGGTGTACCTCGTCGCGCGCGACGACACCGGCGAGATCGTTGGCACGGTGCAGTTGCAGCCCGCCTGGGCGCCGAACCAGCCTCATCGCGCCGACGTCTGCAAGCTGATCGTCCATCGGCGGGTACGGGGCGGCGGGGTGGCGCGGCGGCTCATGGACGCCATCGAGCGGGCCGCGTGGAATGCCGGCTTCACGCTGCTGGTGTTGGATACCAAACATGGCGGTGGCGCGGAGAGCTTGTACGAGAAGATCGGGTGGACGCGAGTCGGCGTGATCCCGAGCTTTGCGGTGGACCCGGATGGTGTAACGCCGCACGCGACGGTGGTGTTCTACAAGGACCTGCGACGGGGGCGTGAGAGGCCTTGGCGGGAGGGCGAGATCACGATTCGGCCGACGTTGAAGCAGGACCTGGGCGCGATCTACTCGATGCACGTGGACCCGGAGGCGTGCGTGATGGCCGGCGTCAAGCCGCGCACGCGGGAGGCCTTCGACGCGACGTGGGATTCGAGCTTTGCCGATCCGCGCGTTATTCCTCGCACGATCGTGATGAGCCGGAACGGAGCGGCGGAGATCGTGGGCGGCGTGAGCCTTTTCCAGTCTGAGTGCGTCGACATGGTCGGTTACTCGGTGGCCCGCAGGCACTGGGGCGAGGGCATCGCGACCCGCGCGCTGCGGCTCTTTCTCGATGAGGTGAGGCAGAGACCGCTCCGCGCGGACGCGCTGGCGAACAACACCGGATCGATCCGGGTGCTGGAACGCTGCGGCTTCCGGTTCATGGGAACGCACAAGGGCGAGGAGACCGAGCGATATCTTCCCGGGCTCGTGGCGAGCTTCGTGCTCGAGTGATCGCGATCACTTCGCGGCGAGGCGCTTGGCGACGGCGGCCTCGGCGCCGCCGGCGACGACGAGTTCCTGTGCGACGCGGGAGAGGGCGGGGAAGGGGAACGACCTGCTCGTGCCCGCGTGTGAGAGCGTCAGCGTGCCCTTGGTGAAGTCGATCTCGATCGCGCCGGCGTCGATGGTGCGCGTGCCGGCGGGGACGGCCTTGAGCGAACGGATGTAGGAGACGAGCGCCGGGCATTCGAAGACGACGAAGCCGTTGTTGAAGGCGTTTCGCTTGTAGGTCTCGGAGAAGCTGGCGGCGATGACGCAGGGGATGCCAAAGTGCTTGAGGGCGGTGGCGGCCTGCTCGCGGCTGGAGCCGGTGCCGAAATTCAGCCCGCCGATGATGACGTCGCCGGGCTTGGCCCTGGTGCGGAAGTCGGCGTCGTAGTTCTCGAAGATGACGGCGGCCATCTGCTCACTCGTCATCGAGTCGTTGTAGGTGTGCTTGCCGGCGTAGATGCCGTCGGTGTTGAGGTTGTCCTTGTCGAGGAACCAGGTTCGGCCGCGGACGACGGCGGGGAAGCCGGTGATGACCTCGAACGATTTGGCCCCTGATTGAGCGGCGGGCTTGGACGCGTTCGGCGCGGCGGCCTTGATGCTGCTGGCGATCGTGGTCGGCGTGAACTTGGTGGGCGAGCAGATGTGGCCGGCGACCGCGCTGGCGGCGACGACCGCGGGCGAGCCGAGGTAGACCAGGCCGTTCTTGTCGCCCATGCGGCCTTCGAAGTTTCGGTTGGTGGCGCTGATGCCGACCTCGCCGGCCTTGATGGTGCCGCGCCCGAGGCCGATGCACGTGCCGCAGCCGGGCGGGAGCTCGATGGCGCCGGCGTCCATGAGCGCCTTCCAGTGCCCGAGCTTTTCCGCGTCACGCTGGATGGTTGCGCTGGCGGCGGCGACGTAGAACTCAACACCCGGCGCGACGTGCTTGCCGCGGACGGCGTCGGCGGCGACGGCGAGGTCCTCAAGCCGCCCGTTGACGCACGACATGAGCCACGCCTTGTTGATCTTGACGTGCCTGGACTCGATCTCCGGGAGCGAGGTCATGGTCTTGACGTCGTTCGGACCGGAGACGTGCGGTACGACCGACGAGAGATCGATCTCGAGTTCGACGGCGTAGCTGGCACCGGAGTCTGCGGAGAGAGTGGAACGATCGTTCCACCAAGCCTCGACCTCGGCACGCGTGTAGCCCGAGCGCGAGCCGGGGCGGCGGATTCCTGGGCGGCCGGGCGCGGCGAAGGAATCCGCGAGCTTCAGCAGGTACTCGCGGAGACGCTCGTCGAACGGGAAGACGCCGGCCAGCGCGCCCCACTCGGTCGACATGTTCGCGATGCTCATCCGCTGGTCGATCGAGAGGGCGGCGATGCCCTCGCCCGCGAACTCGACGGCGTGATTGAGCACTTCATCCTTGTTGAAGATGCCGCAGAGCGCGACGATCACGTCCTTGCCGACGACGCCGGGGCGGAGCGAGCCTTTGAGCACGACGCGCGCGACGGGCGGAACCTGCCACCAGGTCGTGCCGGTCGCCCAAAGGCTGGCGGCGTCGGTGCGCACGACGGGCGAGCCGAGGCACGCGAGCGCGCCGTAGAGATTGGAGTGGCTGTCGCTGCCCACGACCATCGAGCCGGGGCGGACGTAGCCCTGTTCGACCATGACCTGGTGGCTGATGCCCGTGCCCGCGGGGTAGAAGTCGACGCCGTGCTCATTGGCGAAGGACTCGATCTTGGCGTACTTGCCGAGGTTTTCCGGCGTGGTGTTCTGGATGTCGTGGTCGATCGCAAAGACGGGCTGGTGGGGATCGTGGATCTTTGGAGGCAGGCCGGCGCTCTTGAAGATCTCGCGGAACTTCGGGATGACCGCGCCCGTGTTGTCGTGGGTCATGACGTGGCGCGGGCGGATAAGGATGAAGTCCCCGCTGTTCGCTGCTTCGCCCGGGCGCAGGCCCTCGGCGTGGCGCGTCGCGAGCTTTTCAACGAGCGTGAGCGGCATGGCTGATTGTCCCTGGCCGGGGGGGGCCGATTGCGTGATGCGTGTTGGTCGAACTACATCTCTTCGAACTAGATCTCTTCGAACTAGATCTCTTCGAACTTGGCGGTGAAGTGCCGGAGCACATCGGGCGCTTCGACGATGCGGATGCCGCGCAGCTCGTCTCGCTTGGCGAAGAGGGCGGCGGCTGCTTCGGCGACGTAGTCGATGTGGCTCTGGGTGTAGACGCGGCGCGGGATGGCGAGGCGGACGAGCTCCATGTCGGGTCGGCGGCTCGGGCCGAACATCACGCTGCCGATCTCGCAGGCGCGGATGCCGCCGGCGCGGTACAGGCCGCACACGACGGCCTGGCCCGGGAACTGTTCGCGCGGGATGTGGGGCGCGAAGTGGCAGGCGTCGATGTAGATCGCGTGCCCTCCCGGCGGCTCGATGATCTGGATGCCCGCGCGGAGGAGTTTTTCGCCGAGGTACTCGACGCTGCGAACTCGGTAGCTGAGGTAGTCGGGCTCGACGACCTCGGTGAAGCCCTGGGCCATGGCGTCGAGGTCGCGGCCGGCGAGGCCGCCGTAGGTGACGTAGCCCTCGGTGAGGATGAGGGAATTGCAGGCCTTGCGGAAGAGGTCGTGATCGCGGATGAGGAGCAGGCCGCCGATGTTGACGAGGCCGTCTTTCTTGGCGGAGATGGTGGCGCCGTCGGCGAGATCAAACATCTGGCGAGCGATCTCGCGGGGCGAGTGGTTCTCAAAGCCGGGCTCGCGCTGGCGGATGAACCAGGCGTTTTCGGCGAAGCGGCAGGCGTCGAGGTAGAGGGGGATGTTGAGGCGGTCGCAGATGCGCCGGACATCGCGGATGTTCTGCATGGAGACGGGCTGCCCGCCGCTGGTGTTGTTGGTGACGGTGAGCATGACGAGCGGGATGCGGTCGCGCCCGACCTTGTCGATGACGCGTTCGAGCCCCGCGATGTCCATGTTGCCCTTGAAGGGGTGGCGGCTGCGCGGGTCGTGGGCCTCGGGGATGGCGAGATCGACGGCCTCGGCGCCCGAGTGCTCGGCGTTGGCGCGGGTGGTGTCGAAGTGGGCGTTGTTGGGGATGACCTTGCCCTTGCCGCCGACGAGCTCGAAGAGGATGCGCTCGCTGGCGCGTCCCTGGTGGGTGGGGAGGATCTGGTTGAAGCCGGTGAGGTCGTGGAGAACGTGCTGAAGGCGGAAGAAGGACTGGCTTCCCGCGTAGGACTCGTCGCCGCGCATGATGCCGGCCCACTGCTCGCTGCTCATGGCGCTGGTGCCGGAGTCGGTGAGCAGGTCGATGATGACATCCTGGGCGTGGATGAGGAAGGTGTTGAAGTGGGCACGGCGGAGGATGTCCTCGCGCTGTACCGCGGTGGTCATGCGGATGGGCTCGACCGACTTGACGCGGAATGGCTCGATGATGGTTTTCATGATTTGCGCTGGATCGAGGCTTCGAGGGTCTCGGGCGACTCGTACGCACGGCCGAACGGAGTCTTGTTGAACGCGTCGAGCGGGCACTGCTCCTGGCGGACAAAGCCGGTCTGTGGGAGCACGCCGCGGCGGTGGAGATCGACCATGGCGCACACGCCGGCGGCGGTGGTGAGTTCGATGGCAGGCCAGACGCGCCCGAACATGTTGACGGCGCGGATGGCGCGCTTGAAGTTGATCTGCTGGCGATAGCCGTCCTTGATGCCGATGCAGTTGATGAAGACGATGACGACGTCCTGCACGGTGCGGGCGATGGCGTGGTCGAGGAGGTCCATGGCGAGCTTGCGGTCGAAGACGCGGCCGTTGGCGTCGGGGCGGGCGTGCTCGATTCCCAGACGCAGATCCTGGAGGAGGAACTTCATGAGGTCGCGGTGCCCGGGGTAGCGGATGGTCTTGTAGGCGATGCGCGATTCATCGACGACCTTCTTGTCGTCCTGGAGGGTGTCGATGAGGCTGCCCACGCCGCCCGAGGTGTAGAAGGCTTCGTATTCGACGCCTTCAAAGCTGAAGTTCTCGAGGCCTTCGAGGGCGGGGAGGCGGGCCATCTTGCCGTCGAGCATGACGTTGCAGGGCTCGCAGTATTCGTTGACGACGCCGGCGGTGGACCAGGTGACGTTGTAGTGAAGGGCGTTGGTGGGGAACTGCGGGAGCGCGCCGACGCGGAGCGTGAGCTCGTGGATCTCGCTGAACTTCCGCGCGACGTCGTAGGCGGCGATCGCGATGTAGCCCGGCGCCAGGCCGCACTGCGGGACGAGGGCGACCTTGGCCCCATCGGCGATGGCGCGGACGCGGTCGGTGGTCTCAACGTCCTCGGTGACGTCGAAGTAGTGAACGCCCAGCGAGGCGGCGTCCTCGGCGATGCCGGCGACGAGGTCGAAGGGGAGCATGCAGATGAGGTAGTCCATGCCCTTGAGGAGTTCACGCACGGCGGCGCGGTTGGTCGCGTCGACCTGCTTGGTGGCGAACTCGATCTTGTGCGGGACCAGGGTTTTGAGGCGGGCGAGGTTGGCCTCGGTTTCCTTGAGGTTACCCGCGTCGCGGTCGGCGATCACGATGGAATACGCGCCCTCGCCGCACGCCAGGAGAAGCTCCGCGACCGATTTTCCGACTTTGCCGCCGCCAAGGACAAGTACACGTTTCATGTTGACCTCCGCTCATTTCCCGATGCTCTTGGTGTGTCCCCGTAGGTTTGGGGCGGGATCGTAGCGTTCCCGAGCGTGAGCGCGGGGCGCGCGATTCACTCCGCTCTTTAGTTAGCCTTCCTTTCGTGCGGCCAGCGCCTTCTTGCCCAGCACCTTGGCGATGTCGAAATCGATGAAGTCGGCGTGGTGGAAGATCCAGCTCTCGATGGTGCGCTCGACCTTGTCGCCCTCGTGGCTGTGGGTCGCGACGATGTGCATGACTTCGGCGGGAATCCCGTGCTTGTAGCAGAGCGCCACGCCGCTGAAGGGATGGCGGAGCATGTCGCCGAAGTGCCCCTTGATGACCTTTCCAGAGGCGTCTTTGTCGAACTCGAGCATCTTGCCGACGTCAGCCAGGAGCGAGCCCGCGATGAGGTGGTCGAAATGGACGGGCACGCGCGGGCCGAAGACCTCGCCCAGCACGCGAGCGATGGCGATGCACTGCTTGCAGCAGGAGTTCAGGTGCTCAACGAAGCGCAGGTCGATCGGACCGGCCAGGAGCGTGAAGGGGATCGCGCGGATCTCGTCGAAGGTCCAGCCCTTGCCGCCGCAGCCGGAGGTGAGGGACTCGTTCCACACCGCGGCGACCTTGTCGCGGAGGGCGGCGTCCTTGATGTCCATGATGTTGGGGAAGAGTTCCGCGATCTGTTTGGTTGAATACGCCATGGTGTTCTCTCCGTCGGGTGTCGATGAGTGATCGACACGCGTTGTCTTCAATTCAATCCCAGGGTCTGAGCTTGGCGGCCGCGCGCACGAGGTTCTGGATCGCGCGGCTCTTGGCGGTCGCTTCATCGGGCACGCGGGCGAATCGCTTGAACTTGCCCTTGCCGAGCAGGAGCCCGAGCGGATCGGGCACGAGCGAGCCGTGGATGAACGACAAGAACACTTCGCCGCGCTTGACTTCGATCATGCAGATGTTCCCGCCGATCGAGCCGAAGTACGCATCGTCGTGAAAGTAGCAGAGGACGCGGAACTTGAAGGCCTCGGCGGCCTTGGGCGCCGCGGCGAGGACCGTCGCCCGGAGTGCTTCGACAATCCTTCGAGTCGCGGGCGGCTGGTCGAGCGTGTGGCGCGCCCGCAGCGATTTGGAGATTCGAGTTGGCGACGCGGAGGTGGTCAGGCGTGCCTCACTTCCCGCTCGGGCCGTCGTAGGCGTGGTTGACGGGGTCGATTCGTCGCATGGGCTTTTCACGGGTCTGTTCTTCGACGACGTGGGCGACCAGTCCGGGCGTGCGCGCGATCATGAAGATGCCGTTGAAGACGCGCGGGTCCATGCCCAGGTCGGCGAGGATCGCGCCCAGCGCGCCGTCGACGTTGATGGGGAGCGGGCGGCCGATCGCGGCGAAGGCACGCTCCACCGCGCGTGCGGCGGCCATGTGCGTCGGTCCGCGATCCGACAGGCCGGCGACGGCGGCGAGCTCAAAGAGGCGCGCCGTGCGGGGGTCCTTGGTGTGGATGCGATGGCCAAAGCCGCTGATGCGATCGCCGCTGGACTTGATGCGTGTGACCTCTTCGGTCGCGATGGCGTCGAGCGCGCCGGTGAAGTCGGCGGGGGTGTTGGTGGTGAGGGCTTTGGCCTTGGCGAGCAGAGTTGCCAGGTACCGGGCCGCGTCTTCGATCGCGCCGCCGTGGTGGCGATTGATCGACATGATGCCCGCGGCGACGCTGGCGGAGAGCGAGGCGCCGGTGCTGGCGACCGTTCGCGCTGCGAGGCAACTCGGCGGCGTGGCGCCGTGGTCGATGCTGCTGACGAGGATCGCGTCCATGAGACGCCCGACTTTTTCGTCGGGGAGCTTGCCGGTCAGGATGAGATACACCGTCGCGCCAAAGCTCGTGTGCCCCATCAGGCCCGCGATGTCGTGCCCGCGCACGGCGACTGAGTTTGGCTCGATCCGCGTCACGCCGGTGGTCCACACGGCGCGTCGCTCCGCGTCGGTCATCAGGCTCTTGCTCCCGCGCGAGCGCAGCACGCCCGCGACGGCCTGGGGAAGCTCGCCGAATGCCTCGACCACCGTCGCGCCCGCGCCCCGCAGCGCGCCGACCTTGCCCGCGTGCGTGCCGCGGTTTCCCTCGATGATCGCGCCGGCGTGGCTGAAGCGTGTGCCGCTGGTGGCGGCCTTGCCGCCGATGTAGGCGATGACGGGCTTGGTGACCTTGCCGCTGGTGATGAGCTCGGCGAGTTCTTCTTCCTGAGAGCCGCCGATCTCGCCGAAGATGACGATCGCGTCGGTCTGCGGGTCGTCCTGGAAGAGCGCGGCGACGTCGGGGATGCGAAGCCCGAGCACGGCATCGCCGCCGATGTGAACGATGGAGCTGATGCGCACGCCGGCCTGACCGCAGTAATAGGCGGTGCTGGATGACATGCCGCCGGAGCGTGAGATGATGCCGACTCCCGTGCCTCCGGGGAGGGGCGGCTTGAACCACTCGCGTGCGGACTCGGCGCGTCCGCCGATCATGCCGGCGACGGCTCGCCCGGGGCTGGCGATGCCGAGCGTGTTCGGCCCGACGAACTTCGCGCCCTTGGCGCCGGCGGCCTTGGCGATCTCCATCGCGTCCCACACGGGCACGCGATCGGCGACGAGGACCAGGAGCTTCACGCCCGCGTCGATCGCGTCGAGCGCGGCTTCCTTGATCCCGGCCGCGGGAACAAAGAGCACGGAGAGATCGAGGGGCCCAAGCGACGCGGCGGCGTCCTTGCAGGAATTGAAGACCGGGAGCCCGAGCACGCTGGAGCCGCCCTTGCCGGGCGTGACGCCGCCGATCACGTTCGTGCCGTAGTCCAGCATGAGGCGGGTGCGGGCCTGTCCCTCACGTCCCGTGATTCCCTGGACGATGACGCGCGTGTTCTGGTCGATGAGGATGGCCATGGCGGGCTCGCGTGCTCCTGCGGTTCAACCGAGGATGTAGTGTCGGACGCTGGCGAGGCTTCGACGAAGCTCCGCGCGGAAATCGGGGTGCGCGATCGAGACGAGGGCCTCGCCGCGTTCGCGGAGCGATCGCCCGTGCAGGTCGACCGCGCCGTATTCGGTGACGATCCAGTGGACGTGCCCGCGCGTCGTGACGACGCCCGCGCCGGGCGTGAGCTCGGTGGCGATGCGCGAGAGGCGGCCGCCGGCGGCGGTGGAGGGGAGGGCGATGATCGCCTTGCCGCCGCGAGAGAGGGCCGCGCCGCGGATGAAGTCCATCTGCCCGCCGATGCCGGAGTAGATGTTGTGCCCGAGGCTGTCGGCGCAGACCTGGCCGGTCAAGTCGACCTGCAGGGCGGAGTTGATAGCGACCGTGCGGTCGTTCCGCCGTATGAGCGATGTGTCGTTGGTGCGATCGGCGGGATGGAACTCGACGAGCGGGTTCTCGGCGACGAAATCGAAGAGACGCTTGCTCCCGATCACGAAGCTGGTGACGCTGCGCCCTGGGTGGACGCCCTTGGTGCGGTTGGTGATCACGCCGCCCTCGACGAGCGGAACCACGCCGTCGGAGAACATCTCGGTGTGGATGCCCAGCTCGTGCTTGTTCCCCAGGCGTGCGAGGACGGCGTCGGGAACGGCGCCGATGCCCATCTGGAGCGTGGAGCCATCCTCGATGAGTCCGGCGATGATCTCGCCGATTCGATCGGTGACCTCGGTCTTGGTCTCGGGCGGATGCTCGTGCAGCGGGTGATCGGTCTCGACCCACGCGGCGAGCTTCTTGAGCGGCACGACGGTGTTGCCGTGCGTGCGCGGCATCTGGCGGTTGATGTCCGCGATGATGAGGCCCGCGGTGTCGACTGCGGCGCGGGCGACGTCGACGGAGATGCCGAGCGTGCAGAGATTGTGGCGGTCCGCGGGCGAGAGCTGCACGATCGCGGCGTCGAGCTTGATGCGCCCGGAGCGGAAGAGGCCCGCGATGTCCGACAGGAAGACGGGGATGTACTCGGCGCGTCCCTCACGCACCGCCTCACGCAAGTTCTGACCCACGAACATCGAGCATGAAGTGATGCCGTCCTTGTAATCGGGGGCGGCGAAGCCGACAGGGCCGGCCAGGTGGAGGTGGTAGAGGCGCACGCCGTGCATGTTCTTGCGGCGTGAGAGGGCCTCGAGCATGGGAGAAGACGTGGCGCTCCCGCCGTGAACGAAGACGTTCATCCCGGGCTTGATGAGCGAGACGGCTTCATCGAACGAATTGACGCGGCTCATACGGATCTTCCTTGAATGCTCATCGGCGCGGACGCGTCCCTTTCAATGCGCGCCTTTGCCGGCCGGTTCCAATTCCGGCATGTCCAGTTCCACGAAGAAACCGCCGATCCCGTCGCGGAGGCACTCGACCTCGCAGGCGATCAGCTCGTTGTCCTTGGTCGCGAATTGCTCGGGCGGCACGGTTGCGACGGGCTTGCCGCCCTCGTCGCGCAGGAGGCCGCCGGAGCGGGCGATGATCGCGGGTGCGTTCGAGCGCCACGCCGCGGGGTCGATCCACACGCGCCCGCCGCGAACTTCGAGCGAAACACCGTTTCCTACGAACGCGGGCCTCGCGGGCTTGCGAGGCTTCCACGCCGGGAGCGTCGCGTCGCCGGCGCGGCGTTCTTCCACGAGGCCGGCGAAACGGGCCGCGATGCGCGCGGGCGGATCGGTCTTCTTGTATCCCTCGACCTTGACGGACAGACCGCGGCAGGCGCTGGTGAGGATGTCGACGGCGCGATCCTCGCCGTTGCCGCCCAGGCGGATGACGGCGGGGATATCGAGCCTCATCTCGTTAAAGGCCTTGGCCAGGCCGTACGCGCTCCAGAACTGTTCCTGGTTGGCGACGCCCGAGCCCGAGCCGAAATAGCCGACGAGCCCGGGCTGGCTGAGGATGATGCGCGCGGCGCGATAGACCTTGGCGACCGAGGGATTGCCGCTGGTGTCGCAGAAGTTGGCGAGCGTGAAGCCCTCGGCGGCGATGGCGTCCATGGACATCATCGAACCGCCGCCGCCCGCTCCGTGGAAGCCGATCAGCCCCTTACTGGCGGGCGTGGCCTGCGTGTTCATCTGGGCGAAGAAGAACGTTCCGCGGTGGTCTTCCTGCTCGATGCGATACGCGATTCGCTCGAGCGGAGTCGGGGGATGATCGAGCTCGCGCGCGATCTCGATGCCCAGTTCGGGATGACGGAAGACCGCGTAGTCATCGATGGTCATGCGGCAGTCGGCCGCCACGACGCGCCCGTCCGCCAGCACCACCAGCGGGTTGATCTCAACGCTGCGAGCTTCGACGGCGCGCCCCGCGTCGAACATCTTTCTCGCGGCGTCCGCGAGTTTGCCGCGCGAGGCCTCGGGCACGCCCGCCTTGGCGAT
>JABWBC010000010.1 GCA_013360695.1 Phycisphaerales bacterium | reverse complement strand
CATGCCGGGGATGCCCGCCGGGCCGGTGAGCGCCGGGCGAACCAAGCTTCACCCGTTCAATGCGGAACTGGACGCGTCGGAACTTGACGAGAGGTGGCGGCCGGGCACGACATGGACGGCCAAGGCGCGCGGGCTTGGCCGCTCGCACCTGGTGCTGCAATCGCGGCGCATGACATACGTCGGGCGCGTGATCGTGGCCGCGGTCCACTTGATCGACGCGGAGCCCGTGGCGCTGATGGGTCGGGTGTCGGTGTGCGAGTACGAGCAGGAAGGGTTGTATCGCATTGAGCTGGAGCTGCTGCCAGTGCCAGGACAGGGGCCCATACGGGACTGGGTGACGTCGAAGGGGAAGTAGCGGGAGGCGTCGGGCATCAGGCATTGGGGAGAGAGGGAACTTCCCGAAATGACTGAACCGCGGCGGCTGATGGCGGACTTGACAGGCGCGGCGTGGCGTACCACCCTTGCGGCGATGCGCGTCGTGACCACACATCTGGAATTGGGAGAGAACAAGCAGCGGGTGTTCGTTCCCACAATGGGGGCGCTGCACGCCGGGCACGCGTCGCTGATCCGTCAGGCGGCCGGCATCGCGCGAGCACGTGGTGGCGAGGTCGCCGTGAGCATCTTCGTCAACCCGACGCAATTCAACGAGGCGGCGGACTACACGTGCTATCCGCGCACGCTCGACGCCGACGCCGAGGTGTGCAGGGCGGCGGGCGCGGACGTGGTCTTTGCTCCCGAGGCAGACGAGGTGTACCCGCCGGGCCGAGTGATCCGCGTGCCGGACCTGCCGCGGGTTGCGAAAGCACCGGGGCTGGAGGACGCGAAGCGCCCGGGGCATTTCGCGGGCGTGTGCCAGGTGGTGCGGCGCCTGTTTGAAATGGTGAGGCCGACCGTCGCGGTGTTCGGCGAAAAGGACTGGCAGCAGTTGCAGGTCATTCGCGCGATGACGGAGCAGGAGATGCTCGGGATCGAGATCGTGCCCGGCGCGACGGTGCGCGAGTCGGACGGTCTAGCCATGAGCAGCCGCAACCGGTTCCTGAGCGAGACGGATCGAAAGCGGGCTCTGTCGATTTCACGGGTGCTGCGCGAAAGCGTCCGGTTCAAGAGCCGGCACGAGTTCGAGGCGTGGATGGTGGGGGAAATGCAGGCCGCGGGTTTGATGGTGGAGTACGCGGTCGTGCGTGACGGCGCGACGCTGAAAGAGCCGGGTGCGGGAGCGATGCGGGCCCTGATCGCGGCGCGGGTGGGGAGCGTTCGGCTGATTGACAACGCCGGGGTGCGATTCGCCGAGTAGTTCGACCCTCGATCAAGAATTCTCAATTCCGAAGCCAGGCTCGCGGATGGCAGCGTCCGGAGCGGCGCTGGACGGCCGGCGCTTGCAGATCGGGTTCGGGGGCGCTAGCCTCAGCTACTTTTCGGGACATTTTTGGGAGGCCACCCGTGCAGCGCACGCCACTTCACAAGTTTCACGCCGACAACGGCGGCAGCATGGTCGATTTCGTGGGCTGGGAGATGCCCATCCGGTATTCCTCGATCCACGAGGAGCACAAGCAGGTCCGCACCAGCGGCGGCATCTTTGACGTGTCGCATATGGGGCGCGTTCGCTTCAGCGGGCGTCACGCGCGCCGGCTGCTCGAACGCCTCTGCTCCCGCAAGATCTACGACATGCAGAACGGGCAGTGCCGTTATTCGCTGGTGTGCAACGAGAAGGGCGGCGTCCGTGACGACGTGATCGTCTATCGCATCGACGAGGACGAGTTTCTCGTGGTGGTGAACGCGTCGAACCGCGAGAAGCTGCTGGGGCACTTTGAGCAGGTGCGCACGGCGGGCGATCTTTCGGTGAAGATCAAGGACGAGACGCTCGACACCGCGATGGTGGCGCTGCAAGGGCCCAAGATCATCGAGATGGTGGGGCAGGTGAGCCGCGAGGTGCCGACGCTCAAGCGGTATCGCTTCACGATCAAAAACCTCCTGGTGATGAAGCTGATCGTGAGCCGCACGGGGTATACGGGCGAGGACGGCGTGGAGGTGATCCTGCCGGCGGGCGCGGTGGACATGGGCCTGAAGATGCTCTTCCGCGACATCAATCTCAAGGCGCCGGACGCGATGGTCAAGCCGATCGGGCTGGGCGCGCGCGACACGCTGCGCATGGAGGCCGCCATGCCGCTCTATGGGCATGAACTGGGCGAGGAGATCAACGCTCTCTCGTGCGGCGTGGACTTTGCGATCGCGATGGACAAGGACCAGGGCCAGCTCGGCGAGAAGTTCGTCGGCATGGACGCGCTGCGAACGACGATTGAGTCGGGCGGGCCGGCACGGAAGCTGGTCGGGCTTGAGATCGAGGGCAAGCGCACGGCGCGCCAGGGGAACGTGGTCAAGATCGGCGACAAGGAAGTCGGCGTGGTGACCAGCGGATGCCTGAGCCCGACGCTGGAGAAGGTTATCGCGATGGCGTTTGTCGACAAGGACAAAGCGGCCGTCGGCACGGCGCTCCAGGTCGATATCGGGCGCGGCGTGCTTGAGGCCAAGATCGTGCCGATGCCGTTCTACAAGGTGCCGAAGTAGAAGAAGCACTGGGCATGAGGTCCTGGGCACCAGAGATGAGAAGCGGAGAGACCTCCATGTCGCAGCAGGGTGGCCATCCGGCGGGCTGAGCACCTCCACCCTGACGGCAGGGCTACTGAATCAGGCGAGTTCCACGGACGTGGCTCCGCGTCTTGGCGTGAGATGAGCGATGATTTACCTCGACAACGCCTCGACGAGCTTTCCCAAGCCGCCCGAGGTGGTTGAGGCGGTCGCGCGGTGTCTCTCGGATGTCGCGGGCTCGGCGGGACGAGGTGCGCACGCGGGCTCGCGCCGGGCGGCCAAGATCATCGATTCGTGCCGGGACGCCGTCGCGGAACTCCTCGACGCGGAGCGGGCGGAGTCGATCGCCTTCACGCACAACGCGACGGACGCGCTGAATCTCGCGATCCGCGGCGTTGTTGAGCCGCTTCTTCGACGCGGCGAGGCGGTGCATGTCGTCGCGTCGGCGCTCGACCACAACTCCGTGCTGCGCCCGATCGAGTTTGTCCGGTCGCTCGGCGCGAGCGTGACGATCGTGGACGCGGGCGAAAATGGAATCGTCGCGCCGTCGGCGGTCTGCCACGCGATCCGTAGCGACACAAGGCTCGTCGTGCTCAACCACGCGAGCAACGTGACGGGGATTGTGCAGCGCTCGACGAAGATCGCGGAAGCGTGCCAGGCCAAAGGCGTGCCGCTCTTGCTCGATGCGACGCAGACGCTCGGGCACATGACGGCAAGCGTGCGGGAGCTTGGCGTCGACATGCTGGCGTTCTCAGGACACAAGGGGCTGCTCGGGCCGACCGGCACGGGCGGGCTGTACATTCGCTCCGGCTTTGAGGATCGTGTCGAACCACTCCGCACCGGCGGCACGGGCACCGAATCGGAATCTCGTACGCAGCCGCGAGCGATGCCGGAGCGATTTGAGTCGGGCACGATGAACGTCGCGGGGCTCGCGGGGCTCGACGCGGGCGTGCGATGGGTGATGCGAGAGTGTGCGAGGGACGGGTATTCGCGCGAAGTGCTCTCGATTGGTGCTTTCATGGGAGTTCTCAAAGAACTCGGCATCGACGAGGCAGGGCGCGGGCAAGGTGACTCCCCAACGCGCGGTCTGTCGATCGTCGGCCGGTCTACACCGGGCCACGCGAGTGTTGGTGTGTTCGCGTTCCTGCATGACTCGGTCGACGTGCATCAGGCCGCGGCCATGCTGGAGAGCGAGCACGGCGTGGTGACGCGAGCCGGCTTGCATTGCGCGCCATTGGCCGCGGGCGGAAGGTCGACGCTTCGAGCGAGCTTTGGGCCGATGGTGAGTGTGGATGACGCCGTGATCGCGGCGCGAGCGATCGTCGAGGTGTTCAGCACGCTCGCGGGCGAGTGACAAACGTGTGCGAACGAAGATTCGAACACACCGGCGTAGACCACCGAACCACCCCGGACACACGGACCGGAAGACGAGACCGTCGCGCCTGATGCCACGGGATCTCGGCGCTCACGATCGCGGGAGTTCGATCCACTTGGCCTCGGTGTGGCGAACGATCGCGCCGGTCATGGCGTAGATGATCTGTTCGGCCATGTTGGTGCAGTGATCGGCCACGACCTCGCACACGGTCGCAACCTCATGGAGACGGAAGGCAAAGTCGACGCTCATGTTTCCGCTGGCGATTCTTTCCTCCGCGTCGCGCAGCAGGGCGTCCTTGAACGCGGTCACCGCGTGCTGACTCTGGAGCACGACCTTGGCGAGGGCCGCGTCCTTCTTCTGGATACTGACGCAGGTGTCGCGGAGGATCCCCACCGAGCTGTTGGCCATCACGCGGAAGGTGTCGGGGAGGGGCGAGGAGAGCGATCGCATGTGCGCGGCCAATTCCGCGATCTCCACGGCACAGTCCGCGACGCGCTCGAGCTCGTTGTTGCACTTCACGATCGTGAGGACCATGCGGAGCGAGTCCTGATCGAGCGTCGCGCCCTCCTTCACCGCGTCGCCCAGTAGCGCCACCGCCGCCCGTTCCATCTCGACGTCGACCTTGTCCACTTCGTCGTCGGCCGCCACGCAGCGTTTGGCCTGTTCGAGGTCTCGGCTAAACAGGCCGTTGAAGGCCATCTCGAGGAGCGATTGAACGCGCCGCCCCTGCTCGAAGAGCTGGGAGCGGAGCGATTCGATGCGCTCGGAGAAGCCGGAGGGTGTGGTGGGCATGCGTTCCTCGGGCCATGCGGCGGCCGGTGTGAGGGGGATTTTAGCCCGTGTTCCGTGATCGCGCCACGGGATTGCTTCCGGCGTTCCCGAGTGGGGGCAGGGCGGGCATCGAAGCCCGGGGCGGCGGCACGCTGGCACGAGATTCGATGATGCACGAGGGCGCCGGGAGTATTCTGCGTCGAGTTCACGCTGAGGGCGCCCGGCGCTACGCTTGGCTGGCATCGTTTCTTCGCCTCGCCAAGGAGTTCCCCATGTCGTTCGAGATCGTCTCCATTTCGGCCCGTCAGGTTCTGGATTCCCGCGGCAATCCGACGCTGGAGGCGGATGTCCGGCTTGAGAACGGCGTTCTGGGGCGGGCCGCGGTCCCCTCTGGCGCGTCGACGGGCGAGAACGAGGCGGTGGAACTTCGCGACGCCGACGCCAAGAGCTACATGGGCAAGGGCGTGCTGAAGGCCGTCGAGAACGTGAACCTGAAGATCGCGCCGGAACTCGTGGGCTATGACGCTCGCGAGCAAGAGGCGATCGACGCGCGGATGCTCGAACTGGACATGACCCCCAACAAGGCGAACCTGGGCGCCAACGCGATCCTGGGCGTGTCGATGGCGGCGGCGCGGGCCGCGGCGGAGGCATCCGGCCTGCCCCTCTATCGCTATCTCGGCGGCACGGGAGCGAAGGTGCTTCCCGTGCCCATGCTGAACATCCTCAACGGCGGCAAGCACGCCGACAACACGGTCGACTTCCAGGAGTTCATGATCCAGCCCTGGGGCTTCGACAACTTCGCGGACGCGCTCCGCGCGGGCGTCGAGATCTATCACACGCTGAAGAAGGTGCTGCACTCGCGCGGCATGTCGACGGCCGTGGGCGACGAGGGCGGCTTTGCCCCCAACCTCAAGACCAACGAGGACGCGCTGAAGCTGATCGAGGAAGCGACCGGCAAGGCGGGGTACAAGTGGGGCGAGCAGATTTTCGTCGCGCTCGACCCTGCGACGAGCGAGTGCTGGAACGAGGCCGAGAAGATCGGCAAGCGCGGCTACATGATGTTCAAATCCAGCAAGGAGGTCGTGTCGAGCGACGACATGATCTCGATGTGGGCCGACTGGGCTGCCAAGTACCCGATCCGCTCGCTCGAGGACGGCCTGGCGGAGAACGACTGGAGCGGCTGGGCCAAGCTGACCGCCAAGCTCGGCGCCAAGGTCCAGCTCGTGGGCGACGACCTCTTCGTGACCAACAAGAAGTTCCTGACGCGCGGCCTGAACGAGAAGTGCGCCAACGCCATCCTCGTCAAAGTCAACCAGATCGGCTCGCTCAGCGAGACATTCGACGCGGTCAACCTCGCGATGCGGAACGGCTACGCGGCCGTGATGTCGCACCGCTCGGGCGAGACCGAGGACGCAACGATCGCGGACCTGGCGGTCGCGACCAACTGCGGTCAGATCAAGACCGGCGCGCCGTGCCGCAGTGACCGCAACGCGAAGTACAACCAGCTCATCCGCATCGCGGAAGAACTGGGCGATCAGGCGGTGTACGGCGGGGTGACCTGGCGGAGGTGAGGCCCTGGCGATGCCCTCCGACCTGAGCCGCGGATGTTCACATTCCTGCGGCCCGAAGCAACTCCGCAACACGGCGGTTGCCACATGCGTTGGCCGGATCGCGGCACCACGAAGAACAACCACCAGCCGCGAACCGCAGTCGGTGGCACTCTTGGCCGGAACTTCACTTCGCCGGGCGGATTTCGAGGCGCCAATCGACCGCGGATTGCTCGCGGGCAAAGCCGCTGAGGAATCGCTGATTGCGCGACGGGAGCTTGAGGAAGCGCCAGTCGGGGTTGTCGTTGAGCGGCACCCCGTTCTGATCGAAGAACGAGAAGCGGTATTGGATGTTGAGATCCTGGTTGTCGGTGAGGGCACGCACGGGCACCGTTACTTCCATCGGCCTGGTGGCGCTGACCTTCGGCGCGTCGTAGGCGATGTAGCCGCTGAGCCCCTCGGCCGCGACGATCTGCGGATACGCGGCGGACGGGAGCGGATCGGCCTTGGCGGCGCCCGGCGCCTTCACGGGGTCGCACGCGCCGAGCAGAATCGGCGTCGCGAGGAGCATGGCGCGGGCGAGCGTATGGGACGTGCTGCTTTTCATGGCTTCTTCTCCGTGGGAGTGATCGTATTTGTCGGGTTCGCGGACATGGTCGTTGCACGGGCCGCATAGAACGCGGCGAGTTCTTTCACGCGGGCGGACTTGGGCTGGTACGGCGGGTGCTCTTGGCCGACGAGGCGGGCAAAGCCGGTCGAGCCCGCGACGGGCGCGACGAGCGATGTGCCGGCGTTCAGGATGTGACGCTTCGGGCCGTCGATTTCATCCCCGGCGCGCCACGTGATGCCCTCGTCGGTGTAGAGGTTCTGCAGGTCCATCAGCGACAGATTCGTGAGGTTGCCCGAGGCCTGGTACAGGCGCAGCGTCTCGGCGCTCGGTGTTCGGCAGCAGCGCCCGCCCAGGATGTAGGGCAGGTCGTCGCCCGGCACGCGGGTGGCGAGCGAGTCGGTCGCGTACACCACGCGCCCCGACGATGCCCACGCGGGCACCGGCTGCGCGGGCACACGCACGTAGACGACACGGAGCGGCTCGGCGGCGCTGGGCCCCAGGACGCCGGGCAAGACCATGTCGAGGCCCGGGCCATGGATACCAAGCGTCGCGGAACCGTCGATCGTCGTCGCGCCAACCAGGATCGATGCCGGCATCACTTCGCAGTGGCGGATGTCCGCCTGCGCGGTCGCCTTGACGGCAAGGCCCGCGAGCACCATCGCAAGGCCGGTCGCGAGCTGCGCGTTCCGCCGTCCCTCGCTGCTTCGATTGTCGCTGGTACCCGCGACGATCACGCCGCCCGCGATCAGGCCGGTGCCCAAGAGGCTCTTGAACTGGCGCACATCTTCGAGGTTGTTCCAGCGATGATCGCTCGCCATCGTCTGGACATCACAGGCGAGCGCGGCGTTGCTGGGGGCGTTGTTGACTGAGATCGCGAGCGAGCCGACCGCGCCACCGCCGCCCGCGAAACGAGTGAGCACGCCGTCGTCGCCGTAACGCTGCTTCGACGGCCCGGAGCCGGCGTCGACGAACACGACCGTGTTGGCCCGGCCGTCGACGATGGCCTCGGCGATGGGGCGAAGATCAGGGCGTAGCGTGAAGGCCTCTCGGAAGAAGTCGCGGGCCTCGTTCGCGCGGTCCGGGTCGCTCCGCCCCAACGCGAAGTTCGCGACTCCTGCGACGAAATATCCGAGCGCGAAATCGGTCTTGACGTTGGCGTATCCCTTGTCGAGCCACGCCTCGTCCTGCGTCGCGGCCCGCTGCGCCAGCTCGGCCTTGCTCAGCGATTGATCGCCCTGGGCATAGCTGCGCAGCTGGAAGAGCGACGCGTTCGCGGCCGCACGCGCGTTGTCCCACTGGTTCAGCATCGCGTAGCAGAGCGCGGTGTAGTGCAGCGTGAGCGCCTGCTCGAAGGGCTCGCCCTTCCAGAAAAGCTGGCCCGATTCGCCCAGCACCGCCGCGCCGACCTGGCGATTCTCGTTGAGCCCCTGACGCCGGAGCGTTGCGAAGGACTCGGCGAGCCAGGGCTCGGCGGCGTCGGGCCGCCCGTCGGCGAGCGTGACGATTCCCAGGCGCGAGCGATCGAGAAGGTACTCGAGCGGGCGTTTGTCGTTGGCGCCAACATAGTCGCGCAGTTTGGACTCGGCCCGTGAGTAGTCGCCGCGCGCGACGTCGGCCCGGATGTCGAAATCCGGATCGCCGTTGGTGCAACCGGCCGACGCAGCGGCCAGCGCGACGCACACGATCGCGCCCGCTTCCCCCCAACGAGATGACGCTTGCGACAGCATGCCTAGTCGATCAGCCGCCCGAGGGCGGAACGCTTGAACTCAAAGCCGTCGCTCCAGGCGACCTCGCCCGAGCGGACGTTGGTGATTCGGTACTGGCAGTAGTACGCGTCGGTGCGGGCCTTGCCCGCCTGGTAGGTCACGGAACGGAACGTCGCGTCCATGACGTGGGTGGGATCACGCTGCTCGCCCAGCGGCGGAAGGTCCGGGTCACCGGCCGCGATGCGAAGGTCCTCCAGCCGCTCACGCGGGATCACGAGCTTGATGTTCTTGTTGGTCCGGAGTTCGCGCAGCGGCACGGAATCCAGCACTCGGTACATCAGGTACCAGCGCTCCGAGTCGCGGATCACGTCGGACGTGTAGTTCACGACCTTGCTGAGCGTGATCGTCACGGGCGGCGAATTCGGCGTGCGGTCCTTCAGGAAATCGCTGGCGGCCAGCTTCTCGGCCATTTCCTTGGCGGTGTCGGTGATGTCCTCGAACGCGATGGTGGAGGACTCGCCCTGCATGTGAGCCGGGCCCGAGGCGCACGCGGGGATCAGCAGCAGCACCCCAAACGCCGCCGCCGAAGAGAGCGAGCGGATGAAGCGGTGAGTGCCACGGAGGCCCTCCGGGTTGGGCGGGGCGTGCGTCACCGGTACGTCACCTCGTACTTGTGGCTCCACACGATCTCGCTGTCGCTGGCGCGCATGAGCTGGAAGTTGAAGTAGTAGCCGCGGGTCGTGCCGCGATCGAGCTGGAACGTGTTGCCGTTGAGGTAGTAGGTGAACGCGGGGTTGAGCACGCGGTTGGAGGTGATGCCGGTATTACGCTGGAGCGGGTCGGAGGCGCCTTCCTCGCGGATCCGCACCTGCTCGTAGCGGTCGCGGCTCTCGACCACGCGGAAGCTCTTGCGGAACTCGCGGCTCGAGAGCATCATGTCGCGCATCCGCTCACGGACGTACTCGAAGTCCGTGGTCGGCATGGCGCGGGACTTGTTCGCGATGTCGCCATAGACCAGCGTGCACTCGTAGTCGCCGCCCTGGCGAAGCTCGTTCTGCTGCAGCTCGGTCAGGTCCTTGATGAGCGAATCGACCATGCGGTCGCTCGCCTCGCGCATGTCGGCGAGATAGATCTGCCCCGAGTCCTCCTCGGCGCGGGTGACGGCGCCGGAATCGACGCGCCCGTGCCCGGGCGCCTGGGGCGGCGTGCAGCCGCTCGAAGCGATGATCGCGCCGGCGCCGATCGCAAGCGAGAGGGACTTGGTGACAAAATAACCGTGATGGCCTTCGGGAAACATGAAACTCCTCTCCATGAAATGCGGTTCGTGAGGGTGTTGGTCTCGCCCGTACGCCAGACGAAGCGACGCGCGGCGAGCGATTCGGTCACTGGTTCTTCAGCCTGATGGTAACCCGGTCGCGCGTGCCGGCGTTCATGTCGAACACAAAGCCGGGCTCGTTGACGGATCGGATCGCCTCCAGCAGTTTGTCGGCGTCGCCCGAGTACATCACGTCGAAGCGGGCGATCGCGTTGTCCTTGGCTCGGTCGAGCTCGTACAGCTTCGTGCCCGTCACGCCCGTGAGCTTCTCGATCGAGGTGCGAAGCCTGGGGAGTTCGTCGGGCGTGCGCACGTCGGTGACGAGCACCGACAGGCGGTGCGACGACGACCACGAGGAGATCAGGCCGTCGACGATCTGGGCGGCCAGTTCGTCGGCCATCGCGGGCGCGGCGCTCTCGACGGCGTTGGGAGAAGCATCCAGCAAGCGCGTCGAGGGATCGGTCGCGGCGAGCACGCGCCCGTCCGACGTGCTCTTGGCGCGGAACGTGTACGACACGGATCGCTGCGAGGGCGTGCCGAACACGCTCCCGTCGCCCGTGAGGAGAACCTGCACGCCGAGCTCGCGCTCGACGAGCTTGGCGAGGTCCTCGTCGGACGAGATCTGGGACAGGCGGTCCTTGTCGCGCAGGATCGCGGAGCGCAGCTGCTCCTCATCCACGCAGGCGATGCCGAGGTCCGAGAGACGCTTGAGCACGGAGTTCTGGATCGTCGCGGCGCCGTACTCGCGGAGCGCCGTCGTGTCGTCGGTGAACGTGATCTTGGTCTGGTCGCTGTTCCAGTTCTCGCGCACCCAGCGCCACCAGACCCACGTTGTGTTGTCGCCCGACATGCGGCTCACGAGCACGCCGACCTTGGGCTCTCCCGCGGAGCGATAGGCCTCGACGAGCGCCTGGCGTGCCTGGGCATTGTTCGCGGTCGCGCGATGGAGCCACGGGCTCTCCGCCGCGGGGAGCGTGCCCAGCATGATCTCGGCCTTGCCGTCGCGGAAGCTGGGGAGGGCGGCCCACTTGCCGAGCTCGGTCCACGCGCCGCTCTGCAGCGAATAGGCCAGGTCCGTGCCGCGCCCGGTGTACCAGAGCTGGTACTCGGCGCGATAGCTGTCGCGTGTGATCGACTGGGCTCGGCGGAGCTGCACGTCCTGCACGCCCGGGATGCGCCGGAGCAGCGCCGTGATCGACTGCGTGTCGGCGAAGCTGATCTTGCCCGAAAAGTCCATCTCGTAGCGGATGCCGGCGATGGCGGCGTCGGGCGACGCGTAGAACTCGACAAACTTGCTCTTGATGTCGTCGGCGATCGCGTCGGCGTAGTAGCTCATGTCCGACGCGTCGAGCACCGATCGTCCGCCGCGCGGGTACATCTCGAACGGCCATTCCGCGACGATCTGATCGCGGCGGACGTCGATCACGTAGTAATGGGCCAGGAACTTCACGCCGTCGTTGCGGCCCTCCTGGGGCACGAGCGTCAGCGTAATGACGACGTCGGCCTTTGATTCGTCGGCGATGACGCGGGCGGCCTGGCGCGGGTCGGTCGCGGCAACCTCGGCGATGTCGTTGCGCTTGGCGACGCGGGCCGTTGCGCTTTCGGGCAGGAGCGTCACCTGGCTAGAACGGAAGTGCTCGCGGGTGCGCCCGCCCAGCATGGAGATCTCGGCGGTCTCGACGTCGCGCGAGCCGTCACGTGAGGGACGGATGTACTCGACGATCGCGAGCGTGGGGCGGCCGGCCTGACGGTACGCCGCGAGGAACTCCGCGCCCGGGCCAGAAGGGCGAGCGACGACCTCGGTTGGCGGCGGCGGTTTGCGCGTGCCGGAGTCTTGAGCCAGAAGCGACGGCGCCAGCGCCACGCCGGCAAAGCCCGCGATGAGGCATGTCGCGAAGCGAGTTGCAGAAGTGGCCGAGAGTTTGGAAATGGTCACGAGAGGACTCCTCGTGTGGTGCGTGCCGCCCGTCGTGATCGCTCGTGGATCGAGCGTCGTCGGGCGGTCGGAATGTATGTCGTGCATCGGTCAGGAAAGTTGCGGGAGCGATGGTTTCCGCGAGCGTTTCGTCGAATGCATCCTTACTGTTAGGGAACGCTAACCGAAAGTCAAGCGGGCGTCAGCGCGGCGTAAGTGGGAACGTTTGGCAACCCCGAACGCAGCCAATCCCACATGAAAGCACGCAAGAACAAAGCTGGTGCGGCGAGAAGATTCGAATTGACACCGGCGGGGCCCCCGGGCCACTCAATCGGGCGGGATCGACGAGCCGCCCAACGCCGCGTCACAGCTTGATCGGCAACCCTTCGTCCTTGTACTTCTGGATAAGCAGCTTTAGCTCGACCAGCGTCTGATCCAGGCGCTGCACCGTCTCGTTGAGCGAGCGATACAAGTCGGGGTTCTTGACCAGCATGCCCGCGGTGCCCTCGCCCTTGTTGATGCTCGCGGCGACCGCGCCGATCTCGGCCGCGGCGTCGCCGGTCTTCTCCAGCGTGCGCGAAGCGTCCGCCAGAGTCTGCTTGCCCTGCGCCGAAAGATCGGCGATCTTCGTGTCGGCGGACTCCGCGGCCTTCTTGATCGATTCCGCCGTCGCCTTCGCCTCGTCCAGGAACGCCTTGGCCCGCGACACAACCTCGCGGACATCGCCGCGGATCGTGTCGTCCGCCAGCCACTTGTCGGCGTTGGCGATCGCGCGATCAACCCGCGCGATCGTGCTGCGGATGTTCGGCGCGGCGCCCGCGTCCACGTCGGACAGCGTGCGCGGCTCGATCATGTCGTTGATCTTGTCGCCCATCGATGAGTATGTCGCCGCCAGCGTGTCGATCCCGTCCGCCGCCTTGCCGAGCTTGGCCAGCGGCTCCTGGACCATCTCTTGGAGCGTCGTGAACAGGTCGCCCGCCTCGCGGTCGAACTCCGCGTTGGCCACGACCTTCTCCTGCGACGGCGCCGGCTTTCCGTCCTGCCCCCGCGGCACGCCGAGGCGAAGCGACGTCTGCCCGACGAACGAGCGATCAAAGTAGACTGTGAAGTTGGTCGGGATGGAGGTGTCTTCGCGCACGCTGAGAGTCATCTTCACGCCACGGGACGGATCGAAGGCGACGGTCTCGACGCTGCCGATGCTCACGCCGTTGAGCGTGACAGGGGACGATTCAGACACGCCCCCCGCCTCGGGGACGTACACGACGAAGTTGTACGTGGCGAAGAGCGACTTGTTGAGCTCTCCGAAGCGCCAGAGCATGAAGATGAGCGCGAGCAAACCCGCCAGCGCCGTCAGGCCGGTCAGGAAATCGCGAAAGAAGGTCGAGGGCACGTTGTCCAGTTTTTTCTCGCTCACGGCATGGCCTCCGGGGCGGGGGAATCATTGCGATGCGGGATCGCCGGCATGACATCCTCGTCGGCCTTGTCGTAGTGGCCCTTCACGAAGTGCTGCACGTGCGGGTCGGAATTGCTCTCGATCTGGTCGTATGTGCCCTTGGCGGCGATTTTTCCGCCCAGGAGCATCACGACGTGGTCCGCGACCTTGCGGGCCGAGACCAGGTCGTGCGTCACCACGATGCTGGTGACGTTCATGGTGCGGCGGAGCTTGATGATCAGCTCGTTGATCCCGTCGGAGCGGATGGGGTCAAGGCCGGTGGTCGGTTCGTCGTAGAGCACGACGCGCGGGCGGAGGACGATCGCGCGGGCCAGGCCGACGCGCTTGCGCTGCCCACCCGAGAGTTGTGCGGGGAGCTTCTGTTCAACACCCGCCAGGTCCACCATCTCGAGCGCCTCGCGGACGCGATCGCGCCGCTCCGCCGCCGTAAGCGTCGTGTGCTCGACCAGCGGGAACTCGATGTTCTGGAGCACGTTCATCGAGTCGAACAGGGCGGCCATCTGGAACAGCAGCCCGATCTGGAGGCGGATGCGTCGGAATTCGCGCTCCTTCAGGCGGTCGATGCGCTCACCGTCGAAATATACCTCACCGGCATCGGGGCGGAGCAGGCCCACGATGTGCTTGAGCATCACCGACTTGCCGCAGCCCGAGGGGCCCATGACGACGGTGGTCAGACCGGTCGGGATATCCATGCTCAGGTCTTCGAGCACGTGCTGCTGCCCGAATCGCTTGTGAACACCGACAAAGCGAATGATCGCGGGCGCATCGGCCACCTGGGCGCTGGTTCCGTTCCGGTCTGGAGAGAGCTTCGGCGTCCGCATCGTGTCGCGCATCCCGGCACTATCGTCATCGGCATGGAGATGGCCGCCAACTGTAACGCCGATGGGCGCCGGGTTCTTTTCAAGGGCGCGAAGTTCGACTTTGTTGAACTCTCGATCCCGGCGCCGGGGGGCGCGACGCTCCGGCGTCAATATGTGCAGCACCCCGGCGCGGTCATCATCCTGCCCATCCTCGAAGGCCCAGAGCCGATGGTGGTGCTCATCCGGAATCGACGCCACGCCATTTCCGCCGACCTGTTCGAACTCCCCGCCGGAACGCTCGAAAGGGGCGAAGAGCCCCTGAAGTGTGCCGCACGCGAACTTCGCGAAGAAACCGGGCTCACGGCCGCAACAATTTCACCCCTTGGCTGGTTCTACACATCGCCGGGCTTGTCCGACGAAAAGATGTGGGCGTTCGTCGCCCGCGGCTTGACGCAGGTGGGCCAGGCTCTGGAACCCGACGAGCAATTGACGGTGCACCCGACACCGGCAACCCGTGCCCTGTCGATGATCCAGTCGGGGGAATTGGTCGATGCCAAGAGCATGCTGACGCTGATGTGGGCCGCCAGGCTCGGGCTCATCCCGGCCTGAGAAGCTCAAGGCGATGTGAGAGATCGAAATGGTCCGACCCTCGCACGATCCCGACCCGCCGACGACGCCCAAGGGCCACAAGCCCTGGCGCGGGCATTGGCGCGAGGATCCGATGCAGTGGTCGGTGCCGCTGATGACCTTCGGTCGGCTTTCGATGCGTGTCCACGTCGTGTTCGTCCTTTTCGTAGCCTTTGAATTGGTGCTGTCGGTATCAGGGGCAAGGCTCGGATTGGCGCACGTCGCGGCGGCGCTCGGCGCGCTGGCCTTGAACGTCGTCCTGCGCGAGGTCTGTCGCGCTCTGGCCGCCCAGTCGCTGGGTGCCGAACCGATGCCCGTCGTTCTTTGGCCTCTGGGCTCGCTTTCGAGCCATGGCGTACCCGGGCCGAGGCTGGCGCGGATGGTGGTGGCGATGAGCGGAATCGCGATCGGTGCCGCTCTCTCCGTTACGCTCGCCGGCGTGCTGCTTCTGGCGGGCTTGAGCCAGGAACTGGTCTTCTTCAACCCGCTCGACCCCGCGGCTGTGGCGGCTCGGATCGGTTCCACGGGCACGCTGGTGCTCTGGTGGGCCTACGCCGTCACTCTGCTGGTCACGCTTCTCAACCTCATCCCGATCTTCCCGCTCGACGCCGGGCGGTTGATCGAGGCGGCGGTCGCGGATCGTTCCGTCCGCCGGGCCGGGATTCTGCTGGCGGCTCGCGTGGGCATGGTCGTCGCGCTCGTGCTGTTCGTGGCTGCGATGACGGCCTCCTTGGAGCGCGTCATGGGATTGTCGGTGTTCGGAGGCATGATTTGCTGGTTTGAACGCCGGCGGGCGGAGTTCATCGCCGAACCGGGCCGGCCGGAATGGCGAGCGCTGGGCGGGAATCGGCGCGATCTACATAGAGAATTGGACCCGCTGGAACGGCTCGAAGCCGACCTCGACGCCCTGGAGGCGCCGGACCTAGACCTGGAGCCCGATTCGGCTCCTCCTTGTGACGAGAAGCCCGACAACTGCAATCCCGAGGCCCAGGCCGATGCAGAAGTTGATGGGATTCTGGCGAAAATTACCCGATCGGGCTTGGAGAGCCTGAGCCGTGAGGAGCGGGCGACGTTGGACGCAGCCCGGGAACGAAAGCTCCGTGGGAAAAACCGGGGGGGCGATGCTCCCAACAACCCCCGGAATCACTGATGTCCTTGGGCCTAGGGAGCCGAAGCTACCATCTCACGAACTGCGCCAAGGGACGGGTGTATGCCTGATGGAGCGTGTCCCACGGGACGACACGCTGTCCCCGACCCATGAACACCGCGCCCGCCCGTCGGGCCACACGGAGGACCACGCCGGGATGGGACTTTCCGATCGCCAGTACGCTCGCCAGCGCGAGCCCCGCGGGCTCGGCGGTTTTTCGTCGCGCTATTCCGTCAACACATGGATCATCATCATCAACGTGGCGGTCTTCCTGATCCAGGGCTTTGGCGGCAAGGCGGTTCATGACTGGATCTTCGAGCACGGCTATTTCTCCACCTATCAGCTCGTGCCACGCCTGCAATTCTGGCGATTGCTCACGTTCCAGTTCCTTCACGGCGGGCTGATGCACCTGGTGATGAATCTGCTGGGGCTTTGGGTCTTTGGCGGCATGGTCGAGCGACACCTGGGCCCGCGGAAATACGCCGCCTTCTACCTGGTCTGCGGCATCTTCGGCGGCGTTATGTACGTGGTCCTCAACGGGCTTGGTTACGCCGCCCTCAAGATGTGGAATCTGCAATCCGTGCCGTTCCTGCTCATCGGAAGCCCCGAGACGCCGCTAATCGGCGCGTCGGCGGGCGTGTTCGGCGTGATCATGGCCTGCGCGTTCGTCGCGCCCGACGCCATGATCCAGATGATCTTCCCGCCCATTTCCCTCCGCATGAAGGTCATGGCGTATTGCTACGTCGGCATCGCGGCGTTCAACCTGCTGGTCGGCGGGCAGAACGCCGGCGGCGACGCGGCCCACATCGGCGGCGCGATCGCGGGCTTCTTCTTCATCCGCCGCTCGCATTTGCTCCACGATTTCTTCGACGTCCTCAACGACTCGCGCAAGCCCGGCCCGAGCAAGCGCAAGCCCGCCTCGGGCGGCGGACCCGATCAAGCCGAACTCGATCGCATCCTGGCCAAGATCAGGGCCGAGGGAATGGGCGCGCTGACTGAAAAGGAAAAGGCGGCCCTTCGCTCCGCGACGGACTCGAGAAGGAGCGCGTAGAAAGCGGCGCGGATCGCTCGCCCAACCTATCGTCTTCCCTCGTGAAAACCGGGCCCGCACTGGACTTTGAGATTCTGCATCGCTCGGGTGTCAGCAGGGCCCGCGTCGGTCGCGTTACCACGCCGCACGGCTCGTTCGACACGCCCGCGTTCATGCCGGTCGGCACGCGTGCGAGCGTCAAGGGGCTGCTCCCGGGCATGGTCGAGGCGACCGGCGCTCAAATTCTGCTGAATAACACCTACCACCTCATGCTCCGCCCGGGCTCGGAACTCGTGCAGCGCATGGGTGGCGTCCACGCGTTCATGCGTTGGAATCGCCCGATCCTCACCGATTCAGGCGGGTATCAGGCCTATTCGCTGTCGGAGACCAACAGCGTCGATGACGACGGCGTGACGTTTAAATCCATCATCGACGGCTCGGCGGTCCGCCTCACGCCCGAGCGAGCGATCGAGGTGCAGAACCAGCTCGGCGCCGACATCATCATGGCGTTCGACGATTGCCCGCCGTCGGAAGAAGCGCGGCCGGGAGCGATACTGCAGGACAGCGGGAAGTCGGGTCAGGGAGAAGACGAAGCACAGACCGAAAGGCAAGGCAAGCGAGGACGGAACGCCGACCCGCGATTGCAGAGCGCGATCCGTCGCGACACCAGGAAGAAGGGCTACGACCACGCCGCCCGGCTCGCGATCGCCAATGAGCGCACCGTCCGCTGGCTGGATCGGTGCAAGGCCGCCCATGCGCGCACGCAGGATCAGTCCCTCTTCGGCATCGTGCAGGGCGGCACCGACCTGGATCGGCGTGCGTGGTGCGCGGAGAGAATCGCCGCGATCGACCTGCCGGGCTACGCGATCGGCGGCGTGGCGGTGGGGGAGCCGTTCGAGGAGATCGCCCGCGTGGTGCGTCACACGGCGCCGCTGCTGCCCGAAGGCAAGCCCCGCTATCTGATGGGCGTGGGCTATGAGCGAGACCTCGTCGCCGCGGTCCGGGCGGGTGTGGATATGTTCGATTGCGTACTACCGACGCGCAACGGGCGGAACGCCAACGCGTTCACGCAGACAGGGCAGATCAGGCTTCGTAACGCCAAGTTTGCCGAGGACCAGGGACCGATCGAGCAGGGGTGCGACTGCCTGGCCTGCGACCCCGCCCGGCACGGGGCGAGCGTCGGGCCAGGGCCTTTCAGCCGGGGGTACCTCCGCCACCTCTTCATGGTGGGGGAAATGTTGGGGCCTATTCTGGTCAGTTTGCACAATGTGCGGCACTTCCAGCGGCTGATGTTGGACATCCGCCGGGCGATTCAGAATGATGACTGGTCGGGGCTGGTTCGGAATTGGCCGGTAGCCGCCCAAGGGATCGAGTAACCTCATGCGCGGGCGGGATCACCGCCGCGCCGATTGGAACCCATGAGCATGATGCAGAGCACTGAAGTGGCGTTCGCGGCTTGGACCGTGATAGCGCAGGACCAGCCCGCGAAGGGCAACGCCGTGCCGATGCCCGGCATGGAAAACGAAGCGGCCGCCAAGGGCGCGGTTCAGCAGCCGGCGGGCGGCACGGGCGCTCCGGCGACGGGCGGAACCTCCCCGGCGTCGCCCTCGGGGGGCCTGTCTTTCTTCATGCCGCTCGTCCTCGTGTTCGTGTTCATCATCGGCATGCAGATTTTCATGGGGCGCAAGGACAAGAAGCGCCGCGAATCGCTGATGTCGGGCCTGTCCAAGGGGGACAAGGTCGTGACGATGGGCGGGATCATCGGCGACGTGGCCGAGATCGGCGACGATTCGGTCGTGATTCGTCTCGAAGACGGGCGGATGCGTGTTTCCAAGGCCGCGATCCAGTCGATCGTACCCTCGCGTGAGCACGCCAAGGGCGGCGGCGCGGGCGATCTCGAGGTGAAGACGACTTCGCGCGAAAAGACCACGGCCTGATCGAACTTTCCGGAGTTTGCTTTCCCTATGCGACCGATTCTGCGGACCGCGATCATCACTCTTGTCTTTCTCGGCGTCGCCATCTGGGCGATCATCCCGCCCAAGGAGAAGCTGCGTCTCGGCAAGGACCTGCGCGGCGGGGCGAGCCTCGTGTATTCCGTTCAGATCAAGAGCGGCGAGGACGCCAAGGCGGTGCTGGCCGAGACCATCGATGTCCTGCGCAAGCGCGTCGACCCGGACGGGCTGATGGAGATCTCGATGGTTCCGCAGGGGCGGGACCGGATCGAGATCACGATGCCGCTCCCCAACGACGAGGTGAAGGCGCTCAAGAAGGCCTTTGAGGACGAGCTTGCAAGGATCGGGCGTGGCGCCGTGAAGGGCGAGCGGCTCGATCAGTTGCTGCGTTCGCCGGCCGAGCAGCGCGACGCGGAGATCCAGAAGCTCGCGGGCGGCGACGCCAAGCGAGTCGACCTCCTTCGTGCGGCATCCACGGCGTGGGATGCGGCGCTCGCGAGACGCGCCGAACTCGATGCGGCCAGGGCGGCGGGAAAAGCGGGTGACGAACTCGACGCGCTGGTCGACGCGGCGGCGACCGCGGAGAAGTCGGCGGACGATGCGTCGGCCGCGGTGCTGCGCGCGGCGGTCTCGCCCGAAGAGGTCCGTCGCGCCCTGCTGCTCTCCGGGCGGGAGCGAACGCTGCGCGATCAGCAGACGGGTACGGTCGTCTCGCTGGGGAGCGCGCGCGACCGCGCCCTCAAGAAGATCCGCGAGGCGCACCCGGAGATATCCGACGACCTCGACAAGGTCATCGCTTCGTACGACACCTACACCAAGCAACGCCGCTCGCTCGACGACCCCCAGGACCTGATCCGCATGCTGCGTGGCGCGGGCGTGCTCTCGTTCCGCATCACGATCCAGCCCGGCTGGAGCCCCGCCGAGGAAATGCGTCTGCGTCAGGAGTTGATCGACCGCGGCCCGCGGAACATCCGCTCCAGCGAGGCCCGGTGGTACAAGATCAACGACATCTCGACGTGGTACAACTCGACCGACGAGATGAAGATGCTGGACCAGGATTCCGCGGGCTTCTTCCGCGGGCGGGGATACGTCGGGGCCGAGCACAACGGCGAGTATTACCTGCTCTGCTGGGACACGCGGAAAACGCGCCTGACCACGGCGGAGGGCGCGTGGAAGGTGAGCCGCGCCTATGAGAGCCGAGACGAGTTGGGGCGCCCCTGCATCGCGTTTGAGATGGACCCGCGGGGCGGGGTGCTGCTGGGCGAACTGACCAAAGACCATGTGAAGCAGCCGATGGCCGTCTTGCTCGACGACCAGATCTACACGGCGCCGACGCTGCAATCGGCGATCTCCAAGAGCGGGCAGATCACGGGCGATTTCGACCAGCGAGAGCGTCAGTACGTGATCCGCACGCTGGCCGCCGGCTCGCTCCAGGCCAAGCTGTCGCCCGAGCCCATGAGCGTTAGCGTGCTTGGGCCCGACATGGGCTTCGACAATCTGAAGCTGGGTCTGAAGGCCGGCCTGTATTCATTCGTTGTCTGCGCCGGTTTCCTGATCGTCTACTACTTCACCTGCGGCGGAATCGCCCTGATGGGCTTGCTCGTGAACTGCCTGCTGCTGCTGGGTGCGATGGCGCTCAACCGAGCTGCGTTCACCCTCCCCGGCATCGCGGGCGTGATCCTCACCTTTGCGATGGCGGTCGACTCGAACGTTCTGGTGTTTGAGCGAATGCGTGAGGAGATCATCGGGCGCGGCGCGGACCTCCGCACCGCCGTCCGGCTGGGTTACTCCAAGGCACTGTCCGCGATCATCGACGGCAACCTGACCAACCTCATCGTGTGTCTGGTGCTGGGCTTCGTCGGAACGCCCGAGATCAAGGGTTTCGCCATCACCATGGGCATCGGAGTGCTCACCACGCTCTTCTCGCAGCTCACCTTCACACGCCTCATCTTTGACGTGATGATCGAGAAGTTTGGCTGGCGACAGACCACCATGCTCCCCCTGGCGGTCCCGGCCGTGCAGCGGGCTTTCACGCTCAACGTCGACTGGATGAAGTTCCGCGGTGTGTTCTACGTCATCTTCGCGGGGCTGATCGGCCTGTCCGCGACCATGGTCGTGACGCGCGGCGTGAAGATGCTCGACACGGAGTTCGTGGGCGGAACGGCCGTCACCCTCCGCACCGGCGCCGACGAGGCCGGCAAACCCAAGGCCCTGAAGCGTCAGGACGTCGCAGATCGTCTTTCCAAGGCCGCCGACAAGCACCCAGACCTGCTTGCACTGCGCAACGCGGACGTGCAGGTCGTGAACCCAGAGGCCGACGGGGTCACCTCGCACACGTTCACGATCAAAACGTCGCTGACGGATTCCAAGGCGATCTCGGGCGCCCTCTCCGAGGTCTTTGCCGACGTGGTCGACGCGCGTCCTCGCCTGCGTTTCACCGGGAGCGGCGCGATTACCCCGCGCGAAGCCCCAGCCTATCCGGTCCTTTCGCCGGTGCTCGGGCAGAGCATCGACCGCCCGGGAATCCGCACACCCGTGCAGGATTTCATCGGCGGCCTGGCCATCGTCATCGAGAACATCGATCCGCCGGTGGCGATCGGCGCACTCCGGGACCGGCTCGACCAGACCAGGGCCGAGCCCGAGTTTGCTTCGACGCTCGGGCGTACGCACGAACTGCAGGTGATCGACGGGACGGAGGAGCAGGTAAGGTCCGCCGTGCTGCTGGTCCGCGACGAAAACATCAACTACTTCAGCGGCGAAGGGATCTGGGCCAGCGACCTGCGCGACGCGGAGTGGAGCGTGCTCGTTCAGGCCGCGGCGGAATCAACGACCTTCCTCAACGTGCAGACCATCGGTCCCGCGGTGGCGGATCAGTTCACGGCCCAGGCGATCGTGGCGATCGCGCTCTCCACGCTCCTGGTCGTGATCTATGTGTGGGTGCGTTTCAACTCGGTTCGATACTCGATCGCCTCGATCGTGCCGACGCTCATCGACTGTTTCGCGGCGGTCGGGCTCATCGCCCTGGCCGAGATAATCTATGACGCCAGCCCGGGGCTCGCTCAGTCGCTCGGCCTGCTCCCCTTCAAGATCGACCTGACGGTTATCGCGGCGATTCTGACGATCTTGGGCTACTCGATCAACGACAAGATCGTCGTGCTCGACCGCATCCGCGAAAACCGCGGCAAGCTCCCGTTCGCCAGCCGCAAGACCATCAACGACTCAATCAACCAGACCATGAGCCGCACGATCATGACCGGTTCGACGACCATTCTTTCCACCTTTATCCTGTACCTTGTGGGGGGCGAGGCGGTGCGTTCGTTCGCGTATTCGCTGGGGCTGGGCGTCATCATCGGTACGATCTCGTCGATCTCGCTGGGAGCCCCGCTGGTGTGGGCGAAGAAGTACGACAAGGAAGCCGCCAAGCCCTGAGGCTGGTCGTGAGCGTGGCGGCTCGTAGTCGCGGGGAAGGAACCCCGCGGGAGGAACGCCGTGGTTCAGAGGCCCGAAAAGGTCGCCGCGGGTTTGTTGTTCCTGGTCGGGCTGTGGATCGCGGCCTATTGGCTTTGGGAGCCGAATCGTCCCGAGATTTCCTTCGGGCATGGCCCGGGCGAGCTGACGCTCGAGACCAGCGGCGCGGACCCGTCCACGCCGGTCACCACGAACCCGCAACACCCGCCTCGCCTCGATCAGGGCGTGGGCGCTCCTCCGCCCAAAGTCGACGGGCCGACTCAGGGCCTCATCAAGACCGACAAGTCTCCCGAACTGTTGCCGAGGGAGCCCACGGCCAAAGACTCCTCGCCCGGCCCAAGGCCCCCTCAACCGGAGCCCGCCGTCATCGCGCCTGAGTTTGAGGACTACGTCGTTCAGAAGGGCGACACGTTCGCCGCGATCTCAACTCGCTTCTTCGGCACGCCGGTCCACGCCCAAGCGATCGTTCGCGCCAATCCGCTCATGGACCCGCGCCGCCTGATGCCCGGGAGAACGATCCGCGTTCCCAAGGATCCCGCAAACATCCAGGGCAAGCCGGTCGCGCCGCCCGCCAAGGGCGAGGAAGGCCAGGCTTCGGTCTATGTCGTGCAGTCCGGCGACACGCTCTCCGGCATTAGCCAGAAGCTCTTCGGCTCGATGAAGCACGCCGACCTCATCTTCCAGGCCAACCGCGATCGGCTCTCCTCTCCCGAATCGCTCCGCATCGGCCAAACGCTCAACATCCCGCCCAAGCCGAAATCGGATTAGCCGGCACCTGGCAATGGCATGACCTCGAACCCATCCATCCCCGATCGCGTCGATGTCGTCATCTTCGGCGGCGGCGTGGCTGGCCTGTGGACCCGCTGGCGACTCGAACGCGCCGGCTACTCAACGCTCCTCCTCGAACAATCCTCGCTCGGGAACGGCCAGACGATCGCCTCCCAAGGCATCCTGCACCGCGGCACCAAATACGCTTTCGGCAAAGACGTCGCTCAGGCCTCGGTCGAACTGCAACTCGCTCAGGAAGTGTGGACCCGCGCCCTCAAGGGCACCGATGGCCCGGACCTCCGCGGTGTGTCCGTCCTCTCGCCGACCACCGTGATGTGGACCAGCGAGAGCTTCCTTTCCCGCTTCACGGGCGCGGTTGCCGCGGGTGTGCTCAAGTCCGATGTGCGCAAGCTCGAAGGCGAACATCGTCCCGCGGCGTTCAAGGCCGCGCCGAAGGCTGTCGGCGTCTGGGAGATCGACGAGAAGGTCGTCGACTCCTCGACACTCCTCCACGAACTTACCCGCAGCGCCCGGGGACCCATGGCCCGCCTCTCGGCCGGTGCCCGCCCGCGCTGGGTGAAGCCCAACATCCTCTCGTGGAGCGACGCGACCGGACAAACGCACGCGACCCACGCGTCCGCCGCCGTGCTTTGCGCCGGGGTCGGCAACGAATCCCTCATCACCTCGCTCGCGGACGATCACTCGGGCTCGGGAGCTGACGCCGCCGCTCGGCATGTCGCCCAGCGCCGCCCGCTCCACATGGTGATGATGCGCGGCGCCCCTTGCGACCTCTTCGGCCACTGCATCCGGGAACTCTCGGACAAGCCCCGCCTCACGGTCACCTCCGCCCCCGACGCCGGTTCCTTCGTGTGGTACCTGGGCGGCGCACTGGCGGAAGACGGCGTCTCGCGCGACGGACCATCGCAGATCCAGGCGGCCAAGCTCGCGTTGCGCGAGTGCATGCCCTGGATCGATCTCTCGCGCGCGACCTGGGCGACGCTCCGCGTCGATCGCGCCGAAGGGCGAACTCCCAGCGGCAAACGCCCCGACACCCCCATCGTCTCGCCCATCGCCGCCGGTGGCCACACGCTCGCGGTCTGGCCGACCAAGCTCGCGCTCGCGCCCGCGGCCGCCGGTCGCGTGTTCGACCTCCTCGAAACCGCGAACATCCGCCCGACCGGCGTGGTCGACGCCGGCGAGTCATCGCTGGCGCCCGCGCCGCTCCCCTGGAACGAGGGAGGCGTGCGATGGAGTTGAGGCCGCTGGGTTCCACGGGCCTTGCCGTCAGCGTCATCGGACTTGGCACCGTTAAGCTTGGGCGCGACCAGGGCGTGAAGTACCCCGGCGGCACGCGAATCCCCAGCGACGACGAGGCCAAATCGCTCATCTCCGCCGCCACGAGCCTCGGCATCACCCTCATCGACACTGCGCCGGCCTACGGCACGAGCGAGTCGCGACTCGGCTCGCTCCTCGCGGGACATCGCGATCGCTGGACCATCGTCACCAAGGTCGGCGAAGAGTTTCAGGATGGCCTGTCGCGATTCGATTTCACTCCGCCCGCCGTGCGGACGAGCGTCGAACGAAGCCTCATTCGCCTCCGCACCGATCGAGTCGAGTGCGTGCTCATCCACTCCGACGGACTGGTCGAGAATGCGCCCGAACTCGACGAGACCATCGACGAACTCGAACACCTCAAATCGCGCGGGCTCATCCGCTCGTTCGGCGCGTCGACCAAGACCGTCACGGGCGGCCTGCGGGCGCTTGATCGATGCGATGTCGTGATGGTGACGCTGAACCCCGGCGCTAAGGACGACCTCGCGGTCATCGCCGAGGCGAAATGGCGGAGTAAGGGCGTGCTCATCAAGAAGGCGCTGGCCAGCGGGCACGCGGCGGTGGCACGCGAAAACGCCGGGCCCGCCGCTCAGGCCACGGATCCCGTAGCGGAGGCGCTTCGCTTCGCGACCGGAACGCCCGGCGTGTCGAGCGTGATCGTGGGTACCTCAAGCCCCGCGCACCTAGCGGCAAACTGCCGGGCCGCGGCGGGCGAATAGACGACAGCACATGAGCGAGAAGCCGCCATCTTCGCGTCGATGTGTCGGATGCGGGTACGATCTCGCGTCCAACGGCCAAGTGCCGAATCGCTGCTCTGAGTGTGGGAAGGAGTACGACCCAGAGCGTGGCCCGTTCCTGACAACGGTTCCCTCGCGTTGGGGGCTCGCCCCGGACCTCGTGACGCCCGGACTGTGGTCTGGATTGCTCTTCTTTGTCATCATGGATGTGAGCTTCGAGCAAATTCAGATGCATGGCCGGCAAGAGACCGTAGTCCACCTAGTCATGCTGCTGCTTTGCATAGTTGTCGCACTGGTGGGCATCCATTTCACCCTGCGTCGTGTGCGGGCTGCCGAGGTCGCGCATGTTGCGGCGAGAGATCGGTGGCCAGCCTGGCTCGTCGAGGCCGTCGTCTTCATCGGCTTCTGGGCGGCTGCTGGCGTCACCTTGCTTCAGCTGGGGCAGTTGTACCACGTCGTACGTCGCTAGTGCCCTCATCCGTTCCGCCGCTATCCTTGCTCCTCACCCGGAGCCCCCGAATGTCCAACTCCCTCAAGGTCAAGCGGATTCTCGTCACCGGCGGTGCCGGGTTTCTCGGCTCGCACCTCTGCGACCGCCTCGTGTCGCTCGGGCACGACGTCATCTGCCTCGACAATTTCTTCACCAGCCAGAAGAGCAACGTTGCCCACCTGCTCGGCAAGCCCAATTTCGAACTGATCCGCCACGACATCACCCACGACATCTGGCTCGAGGTCGACGAGATCTACAACCTCGCCTGCCCCGCCGCGCCCGGACACTACCAGTACAACCCGATCAAGACGATGAAGACCTCCGTGCTCGGCGCGATCAATGTGCTGGGCATGGCCAAACGCTGCCGCGCCAAGGTCTTCCAGGCCTCCACCAGCGAGGTCTACGGCGATCCCGCCGAGCACCCCCAGCGCGAGACTTACCGCGGCAACGTCAACCCCATCGGGCCGCGAGCCTGCTACGACGAGGGCAAACGCGCCGCCGAAACTCTCTTCTTCGATTACCACCGCATGAACCGCGTGAACATCCGCGTCGTGCGCATCTTCAACACGTTCGGCCCGCGCATGCACCCCTTCGACGGACGTGTCGTCTCAAACTTCATCCGCCAGGCCCTGCGAAACGAGGACATCACGCTCTTCGGCGACGGCAACCAGAGCCGCTCCTTCTGCTTTGTCGACGACCTGATCGACGGCTTCGTGCGCATGATGAATGCCCCCGACGACCTCATCGGTCCGGTGAATCTCGGCAACCCCGGCGAAGTCTCGATGAAGCAGCTCGCGGAGATGGTGATCGAGCTGACGGGCTCAAAGTCGCGAGTGGTCAATAAGCCGCTCCCCGCGGATGATCCGTCACGCCGCTGCCCGGACATCACTCTCGCGCGAACGCGCCTGAACTGGGAGCCGCGCATCGCGCTCCGCGACGGGCTGAAGAAGACGATCGAGTATTTCCGCACGCTGAACTTCGACGATTTCCGCCCGCCCACGCCGAATTTCTGATCGCGTCCGCCCATCGCCGCCCGCCATCGCGACATGCCTCTCGAAATCGCCGTCGACAACCTCGCCGAGGCCGTCATCGCCGCCCAGCACGCGGATCGGCTGGAGCTCTGCGCCGAACTGGATCGCCACGGCATGACGCCGAGCGTCGAACTCGTCTCGAGTGTCGTCGCCGCCGTTACCATCCCCGCCTTTGCCCTGGTCCGAGAGAGCGACAGTTACGTCGCGGATCACCCAACGCTCGACGCGCTGATCGAGAGCGCTCGGCGTGTCGTGGCAGCCGGCGCGACCGGCATCGTAATCGGCGTGCTCACTCGCCGCGGCGAAATCGATACGCCCGCGTGCCGCGAGATCATCAACGTCGCCCGGACCGCGAATCCCAGCATCGTCGTTGCCTTCCATCGCGCCTTTGACGACGCGGGCGACACACGCGCCGCGATCGATGCCCTCGCCGCTCTTGGCGTCTCCCACACGCTCAGCGCCGGCGCGCCGGGCCTCGACCATTCGGCCCGATCGATGGCCGATCGGCTGGCCTCGCTCGCTCGGGCACGCGATCTCGCCGCCCCTCAAGTCGGAATCGTCGCCTGTGGCGGTGTGCGTTCCTCGAACGCCCTCGAGTTCGCGATCGCCTCCGGCGGCTGGGTGCACTCGTCCTGCCGCGTCCACGGGCGATTTGACGTATCGCAGGTCCGCGAACTCGCCCGCCTCATCCGCTGACTCGCCGTGCCAAGCGTGGTAACCTGTCGCTTTCGCCTCGCACACTCGCCCGCTCCGGGCCCGAAGGGATAGCCATGAAGACCGCTCGAATGCTCGTCGTCACCGCCGGATCGCTCGCGCTGTCGCTCTCCGCCATGGCTCAGAACACCAAGCCCGCCGAGAAGCCCGCCGACAAGAAGGACCCCGCCCCCGTGAAGCAGCCGGACAAGGCCGAGATCAAGGCGACCACGCCCGAGTTCCACGAGGGCACGCAGAAGCGTCACGATCATTTCAACGAAATCTCCAAGGAAGGCAAAGCCAAGCTCGTCTTCGTCGGTGATTCAATCACCGAGGCGTGGGAAGGCCCCGGACGACAGGTGTGGGACAAGTTCTACGCGAAGCGCGCCGCCGCCAACTTCGGCATCAGCGGCGATCGCACCGAGCACGTCCTCTGGCGTCTCGACCACGGCAACTTCGACGGCCTGTCGCCCGACCTGGTCGTCATCATGATCGGCACCAACAACACCGGCCATCGCCAGGACAAGCCCGAGGATACCGCCGCGGGCATCAAGGCAATCATCGACCGCATCGAGAAGAAGTGCCCAAAGACCAAGATCCTCTTGCTCGGCGTCTTCCCGCGCAGCGAGACCGCCGACCACCCGCACCGCAAGCTGAACATCGCGATCAACGAGATCATCAAGGGTTACGCCGACAACAAGCGGGTCTTCTACAAGGACATCGCCTCGGCCTTCTTCAACGGCAAGGGCGATCTGACCAAGGACATCATGCCCGACTACTTGCACCTCACCGCCGAGGGTTACAAGCGTTGGGCCGAGGCGATCGAGGAGGATCTCGCCAAGCTGCTCGGCGAGAAGAAGGACGCGGAAGCCAAGCCGCAGAAGGCCGAGCCTGCCTCCAAGAAGTAGACGCATCGACACGCGACTGTCACCCCGCGTCTATTTCTTCGCCGGCTCCGTCCCCGCCGGAGGAGTGGCTTTGCGTTCCGCCATGTTCTCCAGCAGAAAATCGGCCGCGTCCTTGAGCGTCCGCGTCATCTCGGGCATCTTGAACCCGTGCCCCTCGTTGGCGATGATTTCCGCTCGCCCGTTCACGCTGGCCCGCGTCATCGCGTCGAGCATCCCATACGCCTGCGTGTGCGGCACGAGCGGGTCCTTGGTGCCAAAGAACATCAGGATCGGCGAATCGTCCTTCGTGACATACGTGACGGGCGACGCCTTCTTCGCGCGATCCACCTTTGAGACGCCGTCGATCATGTCGTCCGCGCCGATCAGTCCGTTCAGGATCTGCGTCGTCGTCGGCGCAAAGTCCTTGCTCGATAGGTCGGTCGGACCGAAGAACGCTACGCTGGCACGCACGCGGCCGGTCAGGGACGAATCCGCGGCCTTCATCCCGAGCCCATCGTTCTCGCCGCCCACCGCCAAGAGCATCGCCAGGTGCGCGCCCGCGGAAATGCCGATCGCGCCGATGCGGTCCGGGTCGAGCCCGTACTTCTCCGCGTTCTGTTTCAGGAATCGCACCGCGGCGGCGCAGTCCTCGATCTGGGCCGGGAATCGGAATCCTGGCGCGAAGCGATATGAAATCGTTGCGCCGACGAAGCCCTGCTTGGCCGCCTCGCTGATGAGGAAGTTGAGGTCCTCGCGCTTTCCCGCAGCCCATCCGCCGCCGTGAATAGCGACGATGCACGGCCGCGCGTCGCCGGGCTTCAGGTCCGCGGGCTGCGCCAGGTTGAGCATGAGCTCGAGCGACGGTGCGCCCTCACGCGGATACGAGGTGTAGGTAATGTTGGGCGTGAACTTCGGCGCGGGAGCAACGGCCGGCGCGGCGGGCGCGCTGACGGGAGCAACAGCCGGTGCGGTCGGGGCCGAGCCGGGAGTGGGGGGCTCGAAGAGTGCGGGGCCGAACACGAGCAGGATCGCGGTTGGAATGAGCATCCGAGCATTCTACCACACCTCGCTCAGCATCAGTAGCCCGAGCGTGAGCGAGGGCGAGGGTCGAACGACTCGGCAATCTCGCAAGTCTGTGCCACCACGCATGCGAAACGGAAGCTTCGTTGCTACAGCATCTCACCGAGATATGGAAACGCGTAGCCAGCCTGCCAAAGCGAGGCCGCCGCACATGCCATCGCAGCGTTGCCATACGAGCGGATCCTTGTCGATCGAAACCAAAGGAACGCAGTAGCAGCGCCCGTCACAAGGGAGACCATCACGCTGGATACCGTGAAGAACCTGGTGTTGTACGTCAACGAGGGCTGGATGCCGTGGACACACCAGATAGCCGCGCCTGCAACGAGCGCAGAGATGATCCACGAGCTCCACACCGGTAGACGAGCACTTCCCCTCGCGACGGGCATTGCGATAAGTGCCGACAATACTGCCGCTGAGCACCCACTCAGCGGATATATCGCTCTCGGAGTCGACCAGCCGACGATCACATGCGGAAACGGCATTGGTCGCAACACTTCCAGCGATCCCGCGGCGCATGTGAACCACCCGAGCAGAAACGACGCCAAGATGATGCCGCCGTAAGCCGATAGGCGCAATGCCAACCGTGGGCGCACGGCGCAGATCGGGGTAACCACCTCACCGCACTCTGGGCAACGAACCTGAACATCACCGGCGAGCGGATACTCGCAACGCGGACAGATTCGATCTTGCCCGATGTCGCTCAATCCAACCAATCCTTCGCCTTCAGCCGCTGCGGCACATACTCCTCGGTCACGTAGCTGATGTCCTTGGTGATCATCGCTTCGACTTCCATCTTGAAGCCGTTCTTGAGCAGCGCCTCGATCTCGCGCTGCCACGCCTTGTTCTCGGCGAACCACGGGTACGCCGCGATCTCGTTGGCGCGCTTGATGTCGTTGTCGGTGAGATCGATCTTGACGGCCTCGCCCAGCTCGCACTCGCGGTAGTCCTTGGCTCGGATGCCCAGGAACTTCGCGTCGGGAATCGCCAGGCGCGAGCTCTCGAAGGCCAGCGAGATCGAGCCCTGCTTGATCACGCTGTAGATGTAGTGCCCCCAAGGGTCGTTATCGAGCACGCAGATGATGGGCAGCTTGAGTTCCTGGTTCAGCCGCTGCAGCAATCGCCGGCACCCACGCGGCGGCTGCCCCGCGCCGTGCGTCAGGATGCAGTTGTTCTTCTCCCAGAAGCGGTCCTCGTTGAAGCGGTTCCACACCGTGCCCTTTTCAACGTGGAGCACGAACTTGGCCTCGCACTTGCCGAACTGGATCACGTCGGGCTCGACGATCGACGGGATGCCCCAACCGCCCGAGCCCTGCTTGCGGGCGTTGATCTCGTCGCCTTTGTCGATGATGGTGATGTTGCCCACCAGCGTGCCGCGATTCTCCGCGAAAACGTGCAACTCCTCGCGCAGAGCGCCGAGTGTCACCTCCAAGTCTTCGAGGATTGGGTCGCTCTCTTCCTGCGCGTCAAACGTGTTCTCGCGAGTGCCCGCGATCGTGTGCTTGGCCTTGTAGAACACACCGCGGAGGCTGCTGGTCTTCTCGGCCTCGATCAGGTCCTTGATCGTGCTGGCGTGCAGCATGGTCTGCATGAACTGCTTGGCGGTCTTGAGATCAAACAGCGGGCGTTCGCTGGTTGAATCGCCCATCTCGAGGATGCCGCGCTTCTTGTTCCAGATGGTGTTGCTCTTGGAGCGAGTGGGGATGTCGATCGAAGGGTCCTTGCCCGACATCGACGTCTTCACGACGCGCTCGGCCAGCCCCTCGATCTTCTTCATCGTGCGCGCGTCACGTTCCTTGATCCGCCCCGACGCGCCCTTGCTGGATCCCTTGGCCATCGAATCGATCTCCGTTCACTCCGCCGCCAAAATCGCGGCCAAACACCCCGCACGGCTTCCCTGCCGCTCGGGCGGAGTGTAGTCGAGCAACCCCTCCCGCGCTAGCCCGCGAGCCAGCGTAACGCGAGCGTGGCGAGCACCGCCTCGGCCGCGAATCGAACGTCGACCACGTCGCGCAGCTCGCGCGGGCGACGCACCCGGACCGCGAGCGTCCCCGCCACCATCGCGCCGCCCCACACCAGCCTGGCCCGCCACGGGCAAGGCCACGCCGCAAGCGTCAGCCCGATCAGGCCGAGGCGAATGAGCCCCGACAGCATCCAGAGCCTGCGCGGCCCGAGCAGCGTCACGAACGTGCGGGTTCCGTGACGGGCGTCCGACGCCTCGTCGTCAAGGTCGCACAAGGCCGCGTCGACCAGCACGCGGGCCATGAGCAGCGTGAGCGTCGCGATGACACCGGGGGCGGCGAGCGCCGTGAACAACCCGACGATCGACCGGTCTTCGTGCCTGATGTGGGCCGCCAGCCCCGCCAGCGCCGCGAATACGGATATCCCGGCCGCGACGTAGAGGTTTTTCAACCACGGCACATCCTTAACCCGCGAGCGGTGCTTCTTTGGCCTTGGCGCGTACGCGACGACGCCCACGGCGGCCATCGCGCTCGCGAGCGGCGCCCAAGCTGAGATCGTGAGCCCGATCACGCCCGCCGCCGCGATTGCAAGGAGCGCGGCAAGCCGGACCAGTCGCGAGTGCGCGCGGAGAAACGCGTATCGCTCTGGCTGCGCCTCGATGTCCGCGGGGTCGATCCACGAATCGCGGAGCTTGACGCGGTCGAGCGCGTACGCGCCCGTCGACGCGAGAAAGACCGAGAGCAGCAGGGGAGCGTCAGGAGCATCTCCAAGGCCCGCGAGTTGCACAAAGCACGCGGACGCCCCGGCACAATAAGCCCCCGCCCACGCGCCGACGTGTCCGATCGCGTCGATCACCCGAATGCCCGCATTGCTTCTCACGCATGGAGCGTATCGCGGGCACGCGACAAGCGACGGCGCACGTTCAGCACTTGAAACACCGCAATGGCGTCGCCTCTTTGCTCGCTAAGGCTGCACCAATTCCGTCGTTTTCCCGATCGCAAGCTCTACCTTCTGTCCGCCCGGCCAGATCAGCGTTGCCTTCTCCACGCTCGCCGGGATCGCAATCGAAACGCTGAGCTTGCCGTTGACAAGTTTTCCCTTGGAGACAATCTCACCACGCGGGCTCTTAAAGGTGGCCTCATAACTCGCGAGCGGGCCCGAATCGGGCTGGATGATGATGCGCCTCCAGCCGACGCTCCCCGGTTCCTGGCGAATGCCCGCGACGTACGCGAAATGCCACTCGACAAGATGGCCCAGCATGAAGTGGTTCAGGCTATTGCCGGTTCCGGGCTTGGCGTCCCACGACTCGGGCAGCGTGGTCAGGCCGCTCTCAACCATGAAGCCGTAGCTGCCACGATCGCGCCGCGCATACACCTTGTGCAGGACATCGTTCCGCCCCGCCTCGGCAAGCGCGCGGATGAGGAAGACCTGCAGCACCTCGCCCGAGGTCTGCTGATATCCGCGCCCCTCGAGGTCCTTCACGATCGCTTCGACCGCGCGCCCGCGACCCGCGTCGGGGATCAGCCCCGCGCACAACGCCGTCGAAACTCCCGCCTGGCACGAGCCCTTGTTCAGAGTGGTTGCGGTGGCGGAGTCATACAACTTGGCTTGGAACGTCGCGCGGATCGTGTTGTAGAGTTCGCGATACGTTGCCTCGGCCCGCTCGTGCCCCAGGACCTTCGCGGCATCCGCCACGGTGCGTGCGCCCAGCGCCCAGATCGCGGTCGCGCTCACCTCGGCCGGCGTCCACTGGCTCGGGCCGTCGCCCTTGCCGTGCCCATAGTCGTACCAATCGCCGAGATTGCTCGTGATCACGCCGTCCTTCGCGGTCGACGAGAGATAGTCGACGAACTTCTTCATGCTCTCCAGCGACGCCGCAAGCGTCTCGCGATCACCGTACCACTCGTATAGATGCCACGGCACCAACACACCGGAGATTCCCCACTCGGGTGCCTCGTTCCAGAATCCGTGCGGCGGCACGCCCACGAGATAATTCGGACAATTCGTTGGAATGTGCCCATCCGGAAGCTGCGTGTCGCGAACGTCGTGCATGACTTTGGTCATGTACGCGTGAGTGTCATAGCGATACGACAACGCCCGTGCCATGTGCCAGTTCTGCTCCTGCCAGCCGTTCTTTTCGCGGTGCGGGCAATCGGTCACGACATGCGCCATGTTCGACCGAATCGCCCAGTCAATGATCTTGTGTGCGTCGTTCTGCATCTTCGAGGCGCACTCGAAGGAACCGACACTGTCGCACGCCGCCCGCACGTGCACCATCTCGACCGACTTCATCACCGGGAGGCCCTTGGGGTTCGCTTCGCCCGGCGCGACCGCGCCGTCCACCTCGACGAACTGCGCGCCCTCATAGCAGAAGATGATCTGGTGGGTCTGCTCGCCCTCGCGCAGCGTGTAATCGTGCCAGATGTCCTTGCCCGTTCCCCACGTGTACGTGAACTTTACCCGCCCCGTCGCGGGATCCATGTACTCGCAGGGCTTGAAGCGGATCTTGGCGCCCGCCTTGCCCTCGACCGTGAAGCGAATCAGCGACGAGCAATTCTGGGGAAAGATGTAGGTGGAGATGCCCTCCCCAGCGCCGCCCGCGATCCGTCGCTCCCGCGGCGAAAATACCTCAAACTCCTTCATCGCCGGCGTGGAAAACGGAACAATCGCCGCCTTCGGCGCGTCCACAACCGCCGCGGCATTCCACGCGCCAGCGGGCTTGCCGGGCGTGTCCCACCCCTTCACCTCCCGCGTCGCGTCGTAGTCCTCGCCCGCGTAGATGTGCGAGAAGGTGATCGGCCCATCCGCCCACTTCCAGTCCGCCCCGCTCACTACGCGACGGCGGCTCCCGTCGGTAAGTGTCAGATCAATCGACGCACGCAGCAGGAAGTTCCGCCCCGCCGAGAAGTCCGGCATCGCGTCGGTCTTGCTGAATCGGCCTTGGTCGTTCACCGGCCCGACACGCCAGAACGAGTTGCCCAGCATAACGCCGATCGCGTTGTCTCCCATGCGCACAAGCCCTGTGACGTCGAACGACTGCTCGTAGATCGTCGCGTTGTACTGCGACCAGGGCTGGTCGATGACCGAATCGCTCACCCTCTCTCCGTTGACGGTCGCGCGAAAGTGCCCGAGGCCGACGATCGACAGCGTCGCCTTTTTCACGCTCTGGTCGACCGCAAACTCGCCCCGAAAGAGCGGGCACGCCCGCCCGTCCGCGTCAACGCCCGTCGAGAGCCACGCGGCCTCTTCGCCCGCGTCTTCCGCTCCTCGACCGCCAGCCGCCGCGATCGCCACGGGCACGATCATGCACACGACGAGCATCACGCACGCCAGCATGAACCAACGCCGACCATTCGGAATTTCCATACCCGCAGCGTACCCACCCGCGGCCGGTTCAGGCGTCGCCAACCATCGCCATGAGAGGCCACGTCACGCGATCTCATCGCCTCTCGACTCAAAACATGAGCCGGGCCCGAGGATCTCCCCAGGCCCGGCGTGAAATCACTCGAAAGCAGCGGGGGTATTTACTCGATCTTTCCGCCCGACATGTCGTAGATCCACTGATCACCGTGCCGCGGCCAGTTCAGCACCTCGCCCGGGGCAAAGAACAGCTTCAGCTCGCGCTCCGCCGCCTCGGGGCTGTCCGAACCGTGGATCAGGTTGAAGGAATTGGACACGCCGAAGTCGCCGCGGATCGTGCCGGGGTTGGCCTTGCTCCCAAACGTGGCGCCCATCATGTTGCGGGCGATCGTGGTCGCGCCGTTGCCGCGGATCGCCATGACGACGACCGGGCTGGAGGTCATGAACTTCACGAGGCCCGGATAGAACGGACGCTCCTTGTGCGCTTCGTAGTGCGTCGCAGCCAGCTGCTGGCTGATCTGCATGAGCTTCATGCCGACCACCTGGAGGCCCTTGTCCTCGAAACGCGAGACGATACGGCCGATGAGCCCGCGCTGCACGGCGTCGGGCTTGAGGATGATCAGCGTCGTTTCCATGGTTCGTTCTCCGAAATGCCGCGAGAGGGCGTTCGCCCGCGTCGCGATGGGTGAGGGGGAGTTTAGGCCGTTACCTCGCCGGATTCGCCGCTCAAAAACAACACCGGGACGCCACAAGCGCCCCGGTGTCGTCGTTCTGAACTGTGGTCAAACCGAAGTCAGACGCCGAAGTGGTCAGGATTCGGCGGCCGACGCGAGAAACAAGAACTTAGCGGCGGCGACGGCCGGCGACGAGCCCGCCGAGGCCGAGCAGCGCGACCGCGCCCGGGGTCGGGACGACATCGCCCGTGAACTGCAGGTTGCGGTCGAAATTCCCGCCGACGAAGTAGGCCGTGATGCGCCAGGTGCCCGAGCCGCTGGTCGTGCCGCCGTTGGCCGACACGTTGCCGATCTGGGCAAAGCGGAACTCAACGTTGCCGGTCAGAACCGGAAGAGCGCTGAGGTCAACGACCTGGTTGATGAAGACCGAGCCCGAGGGCATCACGAACGAAGCGATCGGACTGGCAAAGCCGTCGCCGCTGTAGTACAGACCCATGAGACCCGGCCCGGTGTTTGACGAGCGAGCGCCGAAGTAGAAATCCTTGAGGTCGACGCCATAGCCGCCCGCCACGGTGAAACCAAGGCTGACGTAGTCGGTCGCCTGCTGGCTCCAGCCGGACGAATTCAGCGAGTTGCCGCCGGTGTTGGCGGTCAGGCCCGCGCCGCGCGTCAGGTTGTCGGCAGTCACGTTGGCGACGCCCGAGCCGGCCGTGAAGGCCTGGTCACCGGGCGTGCCGGTGAGGTCCCATTGCGAAACAGTGACAGCCGCGGACGCAACGCCCGCGCTGGCCGCGAGAACGGCCAAAGCAAAAATCTTCATCTTTTCTACCCTCCTAACCAGCCAGGGAAGTAGGCCCTGCGCAAGACCGGAAGAAGTCCCTCCCCTTCCGGGCGGAATCCCGCGCAAAGCACCTGTCTGGGCCCTCTCTGGGCGGAGGAAGTATAACGACTCCGCCTTCCGCTCGCACCCCTCAGGTGCCTGATTTGCGCGAACTTCAAGATCGCCCGTACACCGTCCAAATCGCCCCACGCCGAACGCCCTTCCGGGCGTCCGCGGGCCACTCCCTGCCTTGCCCGCCATACACTCCCCCGCGCCGATGCCAAGGAGGGCTCGCCGACATGTCACAGTCCCCTGTTCTGGAACTCCCGTTGGCCAAAGACGGAACGACGCCCAAGAAATCCACCCCCCGCGCGACGGCCGAGTCCATGGCCGCCAAGCAGCGCGACATCTCCGTGTCCGAGTTCTTCGCCAAGAACCGGCACCTGCTGGGCTTTGACAATCCCCGCAAGGCGCTCCTGACCACGGTGAAGGAGGCCGTCGACAACAGCCTCGACGCCTGCGAGGAAGCCGGCATCCTCCCCGAAATCGTCGTCGTCATCGAAGACCTCGATGAAAACAGCAAGCCGCCGAAGTCCCCGAACGCCAAGGACGACGCCGCCGAGGCCAAAAAGTCCAAGGCCGCCAAGTCCGGGCGCTACCGCGTCACCATCGTCGACAACGGCCCGGGCATCGTCCGCAAGCAGGTCGAGAACATCTTCGGCCGCCTCCTCTATGGCTCGAAATTCCATCGCCTCAAGATGTCGCGAGGCCAGCAGGGCATCGGTATCTCCGCCGCAGGCATGTACGGCCTGATCACCACCGGCAAGCCCATGATGATCCAGACCCGCCCCGATGCACGCAAGGCCGCGCACCACATCGAGTTGGCGATGAACACCAAGACCAATCGCGCTGAGGTCACCGCCGACGACGAGACGGACGACTTCCCGCTCGCACGCCTCCGCGAGCTGAACCCCGCCGTGCGCGAACTCGCCGAGCGTGGCGAGTTCCTGAGCCCCGCCAGTTTTCCGACCGGAACCAGCGTCACGATCGAGCTCGAGGGCAAGTACCAGAAGGGCCGCGGCAGCGTCGACGAGTTCCTCGAACTCACCGCCATCGCCAATCCGCATGCCAGAATCGTTCTTGTGCGCCCGACCCGCACGATCGAGGAGGAGGACGACACGCCCCTCTTGAAGAAGGGCAAGCCGGCCGTCGGCGAACCCGGGGGCAAGAACGGCGAAGCTCCATCGTCCGCGAGCGATTCGGGCTCGACTTCCAACACCGACCCCGTGATGACCGAGGACATGGGCCCCCTGGTCGTCTTCCCTCGCGCGGTGAGCGAACTCCCGCCCGAGACCAAGGAAATTCAGCCGCACCCCAAAGGGATCGAGCTCGGCATCCTGCTGCAGATGCTCAAGGACTACGAGGCCGCAGAAAAGGGCGGCACGCTCTACGCCTTCCTGCAGGAGAAGTTCTGCCGCATCTCCGCCCCGACCGCCAGCGAGTTCTGTTCCAAGATCGGCGTGACAAGCCGCACCAAAGTCGCCGACATCGAGCCGCCGCAGGCCGAGAAGCTGTACAAGGAGTTCCAGGATTCCAAGCTCGCGCCGCCGCCCACCGACTGCCTGGCACCGATCGGCGTGCAGCAGTTGCTCAAGGGCATGTTCAAGGGCGTGCGAGCGGAGTTCTACGCCGCGTCCAGCCGCGAGCCCGACATCTACCGCGGGCGTCCGTTCCTGATCGAGGCCGCCATCGCGTTCGGCGGCGAGTTGGCCGCGGACGATTCCTCGCGCGTGATCCGTTTCGCCAACCGCGTGCCGTTGCTGTTCCAGCAGAGCGCGTGCTCGAGCTTCAAGGCGGTGACTGAGACGAACTGGCGGAACTACGACCTGCAGCACCCGCGCAACAGCCTGCCGGTTGGGCCGCTGGTCATCATGATCCACATGGCCAGCGTGTGGGTGCCGTTCACCAGCGAGTCGAAGGAAGCGATCGCCGACTACGACGAAATCCGCAAGGAAATGAAGCTCGCGCTCATGGAGTGCGGGCGAAAGCTCGGCATCTACCTGCGCAAGCGCGCCAAGATGAAACGCGAGGGCGAGCGCCGAGACGTCTTCCAGAAGTACATCGGCGAGATCGCCAAGGCGTGCAATGCCATCACCGGCGCCGACGCCAAGAAGCTCTACGAGGCGCTTCTGGCGCAGGCCAGGTCCAAGACCGCGATCGCCGATGTCGAGCTCGACGACGAGGGCAAGGCGATGAAGGACGATCCGTCGGACCAAGACGGCGTGATCATCGTCGATGCTCCCTCGCCCGACACGCCCGGGCGGGCCGCCGGCGCCGCGCCAGCGCTCGATCTCGATGACGCGCCCAAGACCCGAGGCAAGCGTGCGTCGCGCGAGTCTCGCTCCTCCGCGCCCGAGCCAACGCGAGGCAAAGCGTCCCGCGACGACGACTCCCCTCCGCTCGAGTTCTCCAAGGCCGAAGCCGCGGCGTTAAAGGTGGCGTCGCTCCGCGACGAAGACTCTCCCAGGCGCGGCGGACCCGCGCCTAGGTTTGACGCGCGTGCTGATTCGAAGCTCGCGGCCAAGCGGGACGCCAAGCCATCAACCAAGTCCACGGCCAAGCCGGAAGAAAAGGCTGAACCAAAGCGCGCGCCGAAGAAATCATCCGAAAAGCCATCGCGCGAGTCGCCGAAGACCTCGTCGCTCGTGACCAAGATCGCGAAGGTTCCCGAGGGACCGGCCGCCAAACCAAGCAAACCCAAGCTGCGACTCGTCGACGGCAAGCTCGTGCCGATCGACGACGGCCCGCGACTCTTCTGAGATCAGGTCGCCCCGCCGATGTGTGCGCGGCCCGGACGGCACATCGCTCCAGAGCTGCGTTGCTGCGTACCTACGAAAGTCGCGGACCCGCTCTTCTCAACGGGCCCGCGATGCGGCGCCCTCGAAGGAGCCAAGGGCGCCAACCACTCCCCCTCGTCTCTCTCTCGGCTTCATCGTGCGCGACGGAACACGAAGAAGCCCGCGATCGCCGCCAAGGCCCACGTTCCCGCGGAAGGCACGACTTCGAGTGAGGCAGCATCGAAGTTCAGAGCTCCCCAGGATCCGCCGCTCGTCAAAAATGACATCGTGAGCGGCAGGCCGATCGCGCTGCTGCCGTCGGGGATCGTGACGGACAGCAAAGCCTGGTTCCACACACCCTCATCAAGCACTATGTCCGGCGTGAAATCGGTCCAGTCGCCGGTCGCAACCTTCAGGTCCGCCAGCAGCACCGCGCTGGAGTCGAAGATGTCGGGGTTGTCATAGCTCGGAACACCGGCCCAGAGCTGCACGCGCCCGCCCTGGTTGGGTCCGCGTGCCCCGACGTAGATGCTCGCGTTGAACACCTCGCCGGCCGCGATGCTGTGCGACGTAACCTGGCTGAGGCGAGTGTCCCAGTTGTTGATGAACGCGTACTGGGTGTCGCCGCTCCCGCCAAAGTCGGCGCGGGAGAGCCCGGCGTCCCGGGCGCCCTCGCCAAAGCCCACATCCGACCAGCTATGAATCCAGTCCATGATGCCGTAAATGCCGGCGTCGTAGCCGGGCAACCAGTGGTCGCGGACAAACATCTTCTGCTCGCCGACACCGACCTGCGTCTGCCCGGAGTTCAGATACGCGAGCTCTTCAAAGTCCGGGTTGAACAGGATGTTCTGCGCCGAAGCGCCCGACGCCGCCGCCGATACAAGCAACGCTGCCAGCGAGGATCTCATGGGTATTCTCCTCTCTCGCCATTGATGATGACGCGGAGAACCCCGGGCTCAATGAATCAAAAGGTCCAATTGACTTTGCGCACGCTGATCGCTCGGCCCTGTGCTGAACCACCGGCCCGCAGAACCGTCGAGAGCTTGTCTGGACGATCAATGGATCACCGCGTCGCGGTCAACGCTCAGGCCGACTCGGCCCCGATCATGCCGTCTCGGGCTTGATCACGCCGACCACCGTCGGCTCCTGGGTCACGATCTGGTCGGCGATCTCACGCCGGTTGATTTCAACCTCGCGCGGGAAATCAAACGCGACCCGCACCCGCTCACCCTTCACCGACGCGATCCGCACAATCCCGATCGGATTCCGCGGATCGCCGATGACGACTTCTTCGCCTTCACGCCGAGTAATGACCAGCATCGGAATCACTCCCACCCAAGCGGCCCGATTTCCGTGGGCCGCTTCCCACCGACGCGGAGTTATACCCGAAACCCGCCCCACATGGAAGCCCCGCCTTCCATTTCCTAGGCCCGATATGTCAAGGACTTATGAAATCGACCCGAACAAGAACCGCTCGGGCATGGCTTGCGCGTCAACCGACCGCCTCAACGCCAGTGACTTCCGGCACATGCGTCTTGAGATTCCGTTCCACGCCCATCTGAAGGGTGATGGCGCTCGACGGACAGCCCACGCAGGCCCCATGCAGCCGGATCTGAACCACTCCACCGGGCGTGATATCCACCAACTCAAGGTCTCCGCCGTCGGATTGCACCGCCGGGCGGATGAGGTCGATGACCTTGGCGACCCGCTCCCGGAGGGTGGGCGCGTCGGAACTGTTGGCGATCGTGCTCAAATGCCGAGGGGCGGACTCGAACCGCCGACCTCCGGGTTATGAATCCAGCGCTCTAAACCAGCTGAGCTACCTCGGCAGGGCAAACCAAGTGTACGCCCGACGTTTGCCATCGGCCAACGCGCGCGGGTCATCGGGAACGATGTCCGGTCACTTGGCGGCCGGCGACAGCTCAAACTCCAATGTCGAGTACCCGTCGATCTCGAAGTACTCGACCGTGACGCTGACCTCACCGTCCTTGTCGACCGTGAAGGCGCCGTCGTTCTTGGTCGGGCCGTGCCATGTCCAGTTCTCGACGACCGTCTTCCCGTCAACGAGCACGCGGACGCCGTCGTCGCTGGTGGTCGTGACCTTCCACGTCCCCTTGGGGACGCGGAGCTTGGAGGTCGCGATGACGCCGAAGTGGTCGTTGCCCGGCGCGCCCTCGCCCAGCTTGTCCTTCACGCCGCTGAGCGAGCTTGGCCCGCCCATCGCGAACTTGAGCGTGAGGTTGTCGAGCGTCGTTTTCTTGGCATCAGCGCCCGAGGCCAGGGCGCGCCACGCGTCGATGTTTTCGCGTGGGTCGCTGTCCTTGGACCATGTGAAGAACGCCGCATCCCACGACGCCGACATCAGCGTGCCGCGAACCACCTCGCGGAAGCCCGCGTCGCTCACCGTCATCTCGAAGGGATACACACCCGGCGCCGCGGCCTTGATCGCGACACTCCCGTTGGGCGATTCCTTGGTCGGCTTCACGATCGTCGGGCTCACGCCATCGCCCGAGACCTGAACCTCAACCTCGGGAGACAACTTGAACAGGTCGTACGCGATCTCGCCCGCGCCGACGCGCGACGTCCGCACCAGCGGCGATTCGTGATCCCACGGACCCCACTCGGTCATGATGATGTTCTCACGCCCGCGCAACGGGTTGCGAGCGCCAATCGTGCGGCTGCTCCCAACCTTGTTGGCTGTCGGCACCTTGTACGCCGTCAGCGCCCGCGCCGGTTCGAGCGACATGCCCGCCGGCACGTCGCTCTCGGCGGCGAAGGATCGATTCAGCACGATCTTGTTCTGGAACCAGCCGAGTTCCTGGATGCTCCCTCCCACCAAATCGCGCACCTGCAGCGCGTAGCATTTCTCGTCGGGCCGCAGGTTCTGGATGGGGAACTTGGCGTCGAAGATGATCCCGTTGACCGCGATTTTGTTTCCCTCGCCCTTGCGGTAGTTCGCCTTGACGCCCGGCTTTTCCAGCAGGTGCTTGTCGTCGTCCCACCAGAGGTGGATGCCGCACCGGTTGTTCTGCATGTTGTTGGCGAAGATCCGATTGCCGGACCCGTGCTCGATGTTGATCGCGCCGCGCTCCAGCCCGTACGCCATGCCCCCGTTGCCGTGGATCTGGTTCTGGATGATCAGCATGTCCTGGGAATAACCGCCCCAGATGCCGCAGATCGCGTTCTCCACCATCAGGTTGCGCACAATGATGTTCCCATAGCTGAACGTCATCTCCAGCCCGTGCGCCGGCGCATAGGAGAAATCGTTGTCCATGATCAGGTTGTCGTTGCACCCCCGACGCATGTAGTCGAAATCCGCCGAGGGCACCGGCGTCTCGCCGATCGCCTCCACCCCCGCGAATCCGAAGAGCCCGTCGCCCCCGTGGGTCGCCGAGTTCTCAAGGATCTGGTTGTTCGAGCACTGCTCGAACATCAGAATCCCCGCCGAGTCCTGCCCCCGGTTGTACACCCCCTCCACATGCCCGCGCACGCAGAAATCCAGAAGGTTGCGGCAAACGATGTTCGAGCTCGACCGCCACATCGCGATCCCCCAGCCCGACAGGAACGAACAATCGTTGTCGTACACCTTCGAGTTGTTCACCCGGTCCAACACGATGCCGTTCTGTCCGCGGCGCACCCGCACGCCGCGAACCTCGACCTTCTCCGACCGCTCCACATACACCGCCGCCCCGTAGTTCTTCATCCACTGGTGGTCGTCGTTATGGTGCGGATAGAGCCAGTCCGACGCATCCTCCGCCAGCGGCGTCGATTTCAGCTTCTGCCGGAAATTGTCCGAGGCGTCGATCTTGGAAAGCCCGAGACCCGGCGCGTTCGACGCGTACACACCCACCTTAAACCCATGCACCCTCGCCCCGTCGAGCTTCACGCCCTTGCGCCCATCGATCCGCACGCCCACGCCGGTCAGCGTGTCCCACGCCGTCTCCGGCGCCGCCCCGCGAAGCTCCGATCCTTCCTCAAACATCACCGTCACGTCGTCCGCGTCGATGTGGATCACGCCGTTGTTGTCCGGGTCGGCGATCACCGTCCCGGGCGCGATCCGAACCACGCACGACGCCGTGATTTTCGTGTTGTCGCTCTTCACCTCAACCACCGGGAGCGACTCGCCCGCGGGCTGGGCCGCCGCCGGGGGCTCGGGCTTGGCGGTCTCCGCCTTCCGCGGCGCCGTCCCGGCCTGCGAAACCAAAGCGGCGACGGTCAATGCAACGATGTTCATCTCAAGCATGTCAGCATCCTATCCGCGCGACACCAGGGCGCGAACCAACACCATCGGCCCAGAGCGAGGCCGCACTTTGCCAAATCGCGTCATCGCGATCACCCGATTGCGTCAACGAGTCTGACGACGGCTCAGTTCGCCGGTTCCGAGGGCTTGGCCGGCGTGGCCTCCGCCCCGTCCGCCCGGCTCACACGCACATCAGCCCCGCCGCTCTGGAGCGGCGGGCGGTACGCCGGGGGCTGGTTCTGGGGCATCGACGCGGCGTGAACCTCTTCCTCCACGCCCTTCAGCCCCTTCTTGAACTCAACGATTCCGCGCCCAAGGCTTCGGCCGACCTCGGGCAGCTTGCGCCCAAAGAGCAGCAAGCCCAGGGCGAGAATCAGGATGATCTCCCACGCGTTCAGGTTCTGCAAGAGGCCCAGCGTCAGCATGTTCGACTCCATCGCAAAGACCTCAAACTTCTTCCGCTCGCGCCGCGGGCCGTTCCATGGCACCGCACACTCATGATTCAAGCGTACCACCGCCCCCGTGTCAATGACGCACATCGCCCCCTTGTTCGGATTCTTACAGGGCTTCCAACCGGTGAATCAGGCTTTTCGCCCCTGGGCGCGTCGCTCCGCCGCCTCGATCACGTTCATGAGCAGCATCGCGACCGTCATCGGTCCCACACCCCCCGGCACCGGGCTGATCCACGACGCCTTCTCTTTCACCGCCTCAAAGTCGACGTCTCCAACCGTTTTCGTCTTTCCGTCCGCTCCGTGCACCCGATTCACGCCCACGTCGACCACCGTCGCGCCGTCTTTCACCATGTCAGCCGTGATCAGCCCAGGCACGCCCGCCGCCGCCACCAGCACGTCCGCACGCCGCGTCAACTCCGGCATGCCATACGTCCACTTGTTGCACGAGATCACCGTCGCGTCGGTGCGCATCAAGAGAACCGCGATCGGCTTCCCCACCACGTCGCTCGCCCCGACCACCACGCAGCACTTGCCGCGCAGCTCTTGGTGCGTGTGCTCCAGCATCTTCACCACCGCCAACCCCGTGCACGGCGCCAGCGACGATCGCCCATAGACAACATTCCCGATGTTCGCCGGGTTCACGCCCTCCACGTCCTTGTCGGGCGAGATCAGGCACTGAACCCGGTACGCCTCGACCTCCGCCGGCAGCGGCATGTGCAGCATGATCGCGCACACGTCCTCCGCGCTGTTGAGAGAGCGAACGCACCCCGCGATGTCGTCGAACGTGCTCGTCGAAGGCAGCTCGTGCAAGCGATAATCGATCCCCAGTTCGCGGCACGTCTTGCCCTGGTTCTCCGCGTACACCCGCGCCCCGTTGTCGCCGGAATCCACCAGCACGGCATCCAGCCTCACCACGCCGCCCGCATCCCGCACCGCCTTGGCGCGAGCGCGGATGGATTCGCGGTGCTTTCTGGCCAGTGCGGCGCCGTCAAGAATCTGCGCGGTCATGGCCCATCATACCGCTCCAATTCCAGACTATCCGCGCCGGATTGTCCGCCCCGGTACGATGAGCCCGTGAGCAAGGGACACACCCCATCCTCCGCATCCGCTGCACCAAGCGAGATTCGCACGCGCGTCGCGCACCTCCGCGATCTCCTCAACCGCGCCAGCCGCGCGTACTACACCGACGCCAAACCGATCATGCCCGACGCCGAGTTTGACCGCCTGCTCGCCGAGCTCGCATCGCTCGAAGCCGCGCACCCAGAGCTGGCCGACCCGACCAGCCCCACGCAGCGTGTCGGCGGCGAAGCGATCGACTCCTTCCGCTCTGTCGCGCACGCCGTCCCCATGCTCTCGATCGACAACACCTACTCCGAGCCCGACGTGCGTGAGTGGTACGCCCGCGTCGCCAAGGGCCTCTCGTCCGGCGACTCGCTCTTCTCCTCATCATCCGACCAGCCCATCATCCTCACCGCCGATCCCAAGATCGACGGCGTTGCGCTCTCCCTCCGCTATGAACAAGGCAAGCTCGCCCGCGCCGTCACCCGCGGCGACGGCAGCAAAGGCGACGACGTCACCCACGCCGCCCGAACCATCCGCTCCGTCCCCCTCTCCCTCGACACGCCAAACCCGCCCGACGTACTTGAAGTCCGCGGCGAGGTCTACTTCCCGCTCAAGGAGTTCGAACGCATCAACGCCGAGCGAGAGCTCGCCGACGAAGACGCGCTCATGAACCCGCGCAACGCCGCCGCCGGCACGCTCAAACAGCTCGACCCCAAGGAGGTCGCCAAGCGCAGGCTCGCCTTCGTTCCGCACGGTCGCGGCGTCATGCCCGCCGGCTTCGCGTCGTCGCACTCCGAGTTCCTCGAAAAGCTCAAGCAGTTCGGCTTCGCGGTCAATCCGCACGTGCGCGCCTGCCGCGGCGTTGACGAAGCCCTCCACGCCATCGAGGACTTCGATAAGAAACGCCGCTCGCTCGACTACGCGACCGACGGCATGGTCGTCCGCGTTGATTCCTTCGCGCAGCAGGATTCGCTCGGCACGACCGCCAAGAGCCCGCGCTGGGTCATCGCGTTCAAATACCCCGCCGAGCGGAAGCTCACGCGCCTCGTTCGCGTGGAACACCAGGTGGGCAAGACCGGCAAGATCACGCCGCGCGCCGTCATGGAGCCCGTGCTCCTGGCCGGCACCGTCGTGCAGCACGCGACGCTCCACAACTACGGCTGGCTCCGCAGCATCCGCACCGATCTTTCGCTCCCCGAAGAACAAGACCCCCGCACGCACCTGTGCGAGGGCGACATGATCGAGATCGAAAAGGCCGGTGAAATCATCCCCTACGTGCTGCGCGTCGACCTCTCGCAGCGCCCCAAAGGTGCGAAGAAGGTCCACGCACCGGACCATTGCCCCGCGTGCAAGGGCCCCGTCGAGGTGGAAGAGGACGCCGGCGAAGAGACCGGGCGATTCTGTCTCAATCCCTCGTGCCCCGCGCAGATCCGCGAGAAACTCATCTGGTTCGCGGGCCGAAAACAAATGGACATCGAGGGGCTGGGCGAGAAGACGGTCGATCTGATCCGCGCCAGCGCCGTCCCGCTCAATTCGTTCCCCGACATCTTCCGTCTGCGCGAATACGCCGCCATGCTCGTCACGCTCGACGGCCTGGGCGATCGCAAGATCGAAAAGCTGCTCGAGGGAATCGACGCCGCCAAATCACGCGGCCTCGCCCGCCTGCTCGCGGGCCTGGGCATCCGCCACGTCGGTGATGTCACCGCCAAGATGCTCGCGCGTCAGTTCCCCGATCTCGATGCGCTCCTTGAGGCCGACGAGCGACTGCTTCGCCCCAAGTCGCTCTCAAAGAAGGAGGCCGTCGAACTCGGCCTGCCCGAAGACCCCAGCGATCGCGCCGAGACCGGACTTGGCAAGGATACCGCGCCCGCCGTGCACGCGTTTCTCCACAGCCCTCAGGCCGAGACGCTCTTCAAGGAACTGCGCGCGCTCGGCATCGACGTCACTTCGCACGACTTCGCTGCATCAAAGGCCGCTGCGGCCGGCCCGCTCGCCGGCAAGACGTTCGTCATCACCGGCACGCTCGAGAAATACGAACGCGAAGACCTCAAAGCGATCCTCGAAAAGCTCGGCGCCAAGGTGTCCGGCTCGGTGTCAAAGAACACCAGCGTCGTCGTGGTGGGGGCCTCCGCTGGTTCGAAGCTCGACAAGGCTCGCGAGCTGGGCATCGAGACCTGGGACGAGCCGCTCCTGCTCAAAACCCTCGCCGCCCTCGGACTGGATTGACGACGCTCGCGAGAGATCGCTGATTACCTTGCATTGAAGCACACGACGAAGGCGGGCACCTCGATGCACGCCCGAAGCCGCGATGCGGCACAGCGACCCGAGCCTCGCCGCCGACGTCTTCACCGACCCGAAACTCCTCGACGCGGCCGGTGCGGTGGCCATCCTGCCGGACCTGCCCCTGGGCATCCACGACGCATTTGGCAAGTACGCGCCGGCGAAAGCAGCGGTGAGTTCACTCCGCAACGCGTAACGGTGGCGGCGTGATGGTTGCTAAACTAAGTCATGAACCTGGTCAAACACGCGTGGTTCGTGTACTTCATGCTGGCCGTGCTCGCCATTGCGGCAGTCATCGTCGGTGAGGTCTACAAAGTCGCATGGGTGGCCGACTGGCTCGCCCCGATCCTGACGCTGCTCTGCTTTGTCTCGATCTCAACCCTGTCTCACAGGCCCGACGCGAGCGCCAGCACACGCTCGGGCAGGGTTGCGAGTTATGCCAAGGTAACGGCGTTTGCCGTGCTGATCTACCTCTTCATCATGATCGAGATTGGCAGTGACGCGCCGGTGACGTTACGCCTCATGGGGATGTCGATGTCCATGAGCGGTCAAGCGGCGTCGCGATTCCTTGTGATCGCGGGCCTCGTCATCGGCGCCTTCGGGGCGTGGGTGAATCTGAGCCAGGTCCGCCGCGAAGCCGCGGCCGCTGCGCTCGCGAAGGCCGCGAGCGGGCGGGCCTCACCCACGCCCGCCTCCGCCCCCAACCCCTGAATCGCTTTGCGCGGCGCGATGATGCCGGTCACCAGCCCGCCGGTCCAACGCGTGCGGAGGCAGATGCGGGGAATCGGAGGCGCCACACCTTGCACAACGCTTGCACACGCGCTTGCACAAGCGAGCGTCCACCCAGGTCATTCCCTGTCATCGTCCGGCCGTTGGCCCCGATCCGGCCGCCCTCGCCCGCCTCGCCGGAACTCGCGACTTCTGCGGAGTTTGTCAACGAAAAGCCGCCGGTGTCATCACCCCCCGGGGGGGGTGACATCGGCGGCAGACAAAGCGGGCGAGGAGGATCGAACTCCCGACATTCAGCTTGGGAA
>JABWBC010000105.1 GCA_013360695.1 Phycisphaerales bacterium | reverse complement strand
GCGTTCGCCACGCTCGTCGCCGCCTGGCGCGGCGATCCTCGCCTGGGCTGGCTCTTCGGCGTCGCGGTCGGGCTGGTCGCGGCGCTGCTTGTATTGGAGCACGTCGTGCTCGCCCGGCGCGGCAAGGCCGGGCTCGACATGGCCTTCTTCACGCTCAACGGCATCGTGAGCTGCGTGCTGGGCGCGGCGGGCGTCGCCGACCTGCTCATGTGAATGGCCGCGCCGGCGGCTCAGGCTTTCTTGCCCGCCAGGTCCAGGCACCACTTGGGCCCGCTGACGTTCCATTTGTCGATCTTCACGCGGCAACCCCAGCGGCCGGTCGAGACCGGCTTGATCGCGCTCCACGGGATGCTCGCGGGCGTGACGCCGAGCCACCGCTCCATCTTGGCGGGAAAGAGGTGCAGGTGGTCCTCGTCGACCTCGACGTGATAGCCCCAGCCCACGCCGAACAGGTCGATGTGGAAGCTCTGGAACTCGCGCCGCACCGCGCCCGGGAGCGGCGGCTTGAACGGAAACTTCGCGGGGATCTCGCGCAGGCACGAGCCCATCCAGGCGATGAGCGAGCCGATCACGAGCGCGTCGCAAGCGACGAAGATGCCGACGAGAAGAAGGATGTGCGAGGTCTTCATTCACGGCCTCGGGCGCGGCATCGCCGAGAGAGCGGGCCCACGACAAGCCCCCAACTCCTCGAATCACGCCGCCTCATCGTTCCCGCCGACCTCGACCGGCGCGGCATCGTCCGGCGCCTGCCCGTCCTGCGAGAGCTGGTCGATCGTCGGCGCGTCGTTCAGCGCCTTGCCCTTGGCGTCGGTGAGCGCCTTGCCGTCGAGCGTGCGGATGATCGCGACGGGGTTGGCCTTGTCGTGCTGGGCCAGGGCCGCCTCGAGTTCCTTGCGGCGCGCCTCGGGGACCTCCGCCCACTTCCCGCGTCCGCGGCACTTGGGGAAGCGCGAGCAGCCGAGCCACGGCCCGCGCACGCCGTTGCGCAGGTTCATCGGTGATTGGCACGTCGGGCAGGGAAGGTCGGTGACGAGCGGCGGCGGCGAGGGCGCCTGCACCTTGCCCTTGCGATCAAGGTTCAGGATGCCCGTGCACGGGCTCGACTTGTCGCCGTAGCGCGTGCAGGAGAGGAACACGCCGAAGCGACCGGTGCGCTTGGTCATCGCGCTCCCGCACTTGGGGCATGCGACGTTGACCCCTTCGGCCGCGGGGCGCGGCTTGCCCTCGCGATCAACCGGGCTGGCGTAATCACAATCCGGGTAGCGGCTGCACGACAGGAATCGCCCGTTCTTGCCGAATCGATAGACAAGGTCGGAGTTGCACTTGGCGCACCGGTATTCCTTGGGCGCGGGGACGGTCTCGGCCTTGGCGTGTGTGAGCGTGGTGAGGGCGTTCTTCAGGCTCTTCTGGAACGGGCCGTAGAAGTCCTGGAGCATCTTGATCCAGTCGAGGTGGTCCTCCTCGATCTTGTCGAGGAGCGATTCCATCTCGCGCGTGTACCCAATGTCCATGATCTCGGGGAAGCCCTCAACGAGCTTGTCGGTGACGACCTCGCCCAGGTCGGTCGCGTGGAAGCGGCGCTGGAGCTGCTCGACGTACTTGCGGTCCTGGATCACGCCGATGATCGACGCGTAGGTCGAGGGACGCCCGATCCCCTCCTTTTCCAGCGTCTTGATCAGCGAGGCTTCGCTGTAACGCGGCGGCGGCGAGGTGAACTTCTGCTCCACGCGCACGCCCAGCGGGTTCAGCACCTGGCCCTGCTTCAGCGGCGGGAGCGTCTGCTCGTCGTCGTCGTGGGGTACGCCCGCGACCTTGAGGTAGCCGTCGAACACCAGCGTGCGCCCGCCGGCGCGGAAGGTGAGCGTGGGCTGGTTGGCCCCGCCGCCGGCGGAGAGAAGGACAGTCGTCGCGTCCCACTGCGCGTGGGCCATCTGGCACGCGACAAAGCGGTTCCAGATCAGCGTGTAGAGCCGGAGCTGGTCGGGGGTGAGGGCGCCTGCGACGCGCGACGGCGGATAGTTCAGGTTGGTCGGGCGGATCGCTTCGTGGGCCTCCTGCGCGCCCTTGTTCGACGACGCGAAGAAGTTGGGCTTCTCCGGAAGATACTTGGGCCCGAAGGACTTGCCGATGTAATCGCGGGCCATCTGCAGCGCATCGCCCGACAGGTGCGTCGAGTCGGTACGCATGTAGGTGATGAGGCCGACCGGACCCTCGCCCGGAACATCGACACCTTCATAGAGCTGCTGGGCGGCCCGCATGGTGCGCTGCGCGCCGAAGCCCAGACGGCTGGACGCGGCCTGCTGCAACGTCGAGGTGATGAACGGCCCGGGCGGACGCTGCGAACGACGCTCGGTCTCGATCGACGTGACGGTGTACGGCGTGGCGGGACTTGCGTTCCCGCGGACCGTGCGAATCCAGCGGGCCGGCCCGCGGCCTTTGGGGTCGTCGGTGATATCGCCCTTGACCTGCGTCAAGCCCGCGGCCGTAGCAATCCAGCACGCGCGCTCGACCGGCGCCCAGGGCGTGGGACGCGCGAACCGCGCCTGATCGCCCGGCCCGGGTGTACACAGATCAAACTTGGCCTCGTCCACCTCGACCAGCTCGGCCCGGATGCACGAACGTTCGCTCAGCCACGAGACCTGCGACTTGATCGAGGGAGGATTGCCCTTCTCGTCCTTGCTCTGTGCGAACGCGTCGTACTGCGGTCCAAGTTCGCGGGCCTTGGGCTCGCTGAGCGCCAGGTCGGCGTGGATTTCCCAGTTCTCGTCGGGGATAAAGGCGCGAATCTCGCGCTCGCGCTCCACGACCAGGCGCACCGCGACCGATTGCACCCGCCCGGCCGAGAGTCCTCGCGCCACCTTCTTCCACAGCATGGGCGACACCTGGTAGCCCACAATGCGGTCGAGGATTCGGCGCGCCTGCTGCGCGTTGACGCGGTCTTCATCGATCGGGTGCGGATTGCCGAACGCGCGATCGATCTCCGACTTGGTGATGGCGGCGAACATCACCCGCCGCGCCTTGTCGCTGGGTATCTGCAGTTCCTGCGCCAGGTGCCACGCGATCGCCTCGCCCTCGCGGTCCAAGTCGGTGGCGAACCAGACCTGGTCGGCGTCCTTGGCGGCCCGCTTCAGGTCCGCGATCACCTTCTCCTTGCCGGGGAGGATCTCATAGGTCGGGTTGAACCTGTGCTCGAGGTCGACGCCCGGAACCGGGCTCTTCACGCCCTTGGGGTTCTTGCTCGGAAGGTCGCGCACATGGCCGATGCTCGCGAGAACGACGTAGTCGCGCCCGAGGTACTTGTTGATCGTCTTGGCCTTGCTGGGCGACTCGACGATGACCAGCGACTTGCCCTTGGCGGCTCCGGCGACATACCCCAGCCCGCGCGATGGACCGCGCGATCGACCACGGCCCCGTGACGAGCCAGACGCGGGCGCGGCGGGAGCGTCCGCCTTGGCCGTGGTGCTCGCGCCCGTCGGGGCGGCCGATTTCGCTGAACGTGAAGAGGCTTTTTTCGCCATGCAAGGGTCCTGTCGGAAGGCAGAGGAAATGATCGGGCGGAGCGCTTGTCAAGTAGTACGGATTTTGGAAGGAATCCGCGGCGGCCTGGGTCGGCCGGGGTGCCGGTGCCTCGAATCCGCACCCCAGATCGTCCGACCCGTGCCCGGAAGTCCGGGAATAACCCGCATCAACCCGGCTTTCGCCGAACCCGGGGGCGTCTCGGGTCGATAGACCGAGTCCGGGATCCCCTCACCTGAACCCCGCCTGGGTCGACGAATGTCGAGCCCTAGAATTTCGGTTCAACGAGCGGAGAATCCGGCGGGGCGGCGCGAGCGGCCCCGGACGGAAACCTGACCATGCGGTCTCATGGGCCCGTGGGTGCGACGAACGAAAGGCAAGCGTCATGGCGACCCCCAAGCGTGCATTGATCACGGGCATCACCGGTCAGGACGGTTCCTACCTCGCCGAGTTCCTCATCGAGAAGGGCTACGAGGTTCACGGCATCATCCGGCGCAGCTCCAGCTTCAACACCGGACGCATCGACCACATCTACCTCGACCCGCACGTCAAGGGCGGCAAGCTGAAGCTGCACTACGGCGACCTTTGCGACGCCAACAACCTGTCGAAGCTGATGCGCGAGGTCCGCCCGCACGAGGTGTACAACCTCGGCGCGCAGTCCCACGTGCGCGTGTCGTTCGACATGCCGATCTATACCGCCGAGACGGTGGCGATGGGCGCGCTGAAGCTGCTGGAGGCCGTGCGCGAGTTCACCCACGAGAGCGGGCAGCAGGTCCGCTACTACCAGGCATCGAGCTCGGAGCAGTACGGCAAGGTCGTCGAGACGCCGCAGAAGGAAACCACGCCCTTCTACCCGCGCTCGCCCTACGCCTGCGCGAAGATGATGGCCCACTGGGCGACGGTGAACTATCGCGAGAGCTACGGGATGCACGCATCGTGCGGCATCCTGTTCAACCACGAGAGCCCGCGTCGCGGCGAGACCTTCGTCACCCGAAAGATCACCCGGGCCGTCGGTCGCATCAAGCTCGGCCTGCAGGACAAGATCTTCCTGGGCAACCTCGACAGCAAGCGCGACTGGGGTTTCGCCGGCGACTACGTCAAGATGATGTGGATGATGCTCCAGCAAGAGAAACCCGACGACTACGTCATCGCGACCGGAAAGACCATCAGCGTGCGCGAGTTCTGCGAGCTGGCCTTCAGCCACGTCGGCCTGGACTACAAGGACTTCGTCGCCTTCGACCAGCGCTACCTCCGCCCCGCGGAAGTCGACCTCCTCCTGGGCGATCCCGCCAAGGCCAAGGCCAAGCTCGGCTGGGTGCCCACGACGACCGTCGAGCAGCTGGCGGCCATGATGGTCGACAACGACCTCGAGATCGCCAAGCGTGAGAAGACCCTGCGCGACGCCGGGCACAAGATGCCCGAGTACGCCGGGCACGATCAGTAAGACGACGCGGGCCGGACGAGGCTCGCGAATAAATGTCGGGAGAGATCACACGGGCTCGCAAGGGCCCGTGTCTTTTTCGCCATCGAGCGCCGTGCAATTCTCGATCTCGCACTCCGATGTCTGTGTTGGAACGTGAAATCTACGCAGCGAAGCGCGCGGGGCTTGTGTCATGTCTTTCTTCTGCGCGACGCGCCCGGTAGACTGGCGCGGCGGACCGGGGCTGATCTGTGTTTCTGCGACGCGGCCTCCCCTTCGGTGTCGATTCGGACGCCGCCTCGATCGGTTGGTGAACTAGGAGAGCGACCATGAGGACGACGCGAAACGTTGCGGCGGTGGCGTGCGCGCTGCTGAGCTTGGCGGGTCAGGCTCACGCGCAGCAGAAAGCGATCACGAACGGCTACATGTTCTGGAACAAGCGCGCCGAGGGCAACGACGTACTCTCCGCGATCAAGCTCAACAAACTCCTCAACGACAACCTCGCCAATGCCCAGCAGGTCAATTTCTTCGTCGACGCCTGCTACGCCGGCACCTTGATCAAGCTCGCCCCCGACCCCAAGTACAAGCTCACCATCCCGTACTTCCTCGGCACGTCCGACAACGACACCAAGAGCACCGACATCTGGTCGCGCAAGGACCTCGACCCCCCGGGGCGGCTCAAGCACACCGACGGGGGCATCTACTTCGCCAGCTACCAGGCCTACCTGACCAAGAAGCTGGAGGCCGGCGCACCCAAGATCAAGGACCTGCACGACGCCGCCAAGTCCGACTTCGAGAAGGACACGTCCCGCTTGTACAACGAGAAGCCCCAGTCCGCCAAGGGCAACGGCGCCGACGACCAGCTCAAGATCAACGCGGGGACCAGCAAGAAGCACGGCCTGGTCTTCGGCGCGGACATGTCCGACCTCCAGCTCCGCCCGCCGCGCCAAACATGGCTGGCGATGAAAGGAATGGGATACGACACCCTCAAGTTCTATCAGCACAACTTCCTCCCCCAGACCTTCGACGGCATCGATTTCGCCGGCCAGGGCACCTACGAGCACTTCAAGACCGAGCTCGAGGGCTACAAGACCGCCATGGACGCCGACAAGGGAAAGCAGACGGCCTCCATCTTCCTCAAGACCCACGGCGTGCGCGACACCAAGGACTTCAAGTACCAGGTCAACGCCCTCCCCAACACGCCCAAGCAGGGCGAGCTCATCACGGGCGGCGGGGCGACCTCGCTCGGCCTGCTCATGGACAACGACTACTGGCGCGACCTGAAGGAGGACCTCGTCATCGACGACCCCAACCAGGTCCGGGCGGTGCAGCCGAGGTTTTATGTCTCGTACTCCGAGTCGACGTTCGCGCCCGATTCGCCCGTGAGCATCTCGCTGGGCGGGATCGACCTGGGCGATTTCCTGATCCCCTCCACAACACTCGGCGGCATGCTGGAACTGCCGCTGACGGACTCGCAGCTCGTACAGTTCATCGCGATGAACGACGGGCTGCCGGAGGTCGCGGTGGACTTCACGCTCGCGTCCGGTGACTCGTTCCGCCTCGCGACCGACGACGACGTGCTGTTCGATCCGAACTTCACGCAGCTGAACTACGGCACCGGATTGATCGTCGGCGTGCAGGGCGTTCCCGCGCCGGGCGCGATCGTGCTGGGCGTCGTGGCAATGGGTTTCTCGCGCAGACGGCGCGGGTAGGCGAGCGAGGACGAACAAGCGGCACAGATCTCACGGGCCCGCAAGGGCCCGTGTTTTACTTCGCCTGCGCCAAGAACCACGACACGAAGACCGCCGACAGCACATACGCCGCGATCACCATCGTGATGCGTGCTCCGTCGGACGCGCGGCGAAGCTTGCCCCGCCAGCAAACCCACGCCAAGAGCGATAGCCCGATCACGATCACGCCCGCCGCCAGCGGGATCAGCATCGTCGCGCGCGGCGCCTCAAACAGCCCCCACAGGCCGACGATAAGGCAGAATCCAAATCCCATCGCCAGACCGACGAGCCCGGCGATGAAATGCCCGAGCCGCGGCTCGGCCAATCCGACCTGGAGCTTCAGCGCCTGATTGCACTCCGGGCACGCGGGTGATTGCAGCCCGCGCAGGTTGTAGCCGCACGAGGGACAGGCGGAGTCTCGCTCAGCGAGGAACGCGCGGAGCGCGGCAAGGTCGTGCTCGTCGGGCGTAGACATCGTGGACAGTGTAAAGAAAACCAATCGTGATGCAGGCTTAGCGCTCGCCCACCAGCGCCCGCGCCACGGTATTCGCGCCGTCAGCGGGGCCGAGAGACTTCAGCGCCGCCCGCATCGCCTCGCGCTTCGCGTCGTCGCGCATGAGTTCAAGCAGCGTCGCGCCGGCGCGCCCCGCATTCTTCTCGGGGTCGATGAGGTCGTCCTCCACCACGCACGCCCCGGCGCGGAGCAGAATCACCGCGTTCGCCCGCTGGTGCTGGTCCTTGTGGTATGGGTACGGCAGGAAGACGCTCGGCGTCGCGTTGGCCCACGCCTCGGCCACGCTCCCCGCGCCCGAGCGGCTGATCGCCAGGTCCGCCGCCCCCCACGCCACGCCCATCTCGCGGAAAAACGGCTCGACGATCGCCGGGATCCCCGCCGACTTCATCGCGCCGCGCGAGTTCTCGATGTCCTTGGCATCCGTCCGCGGCCCGGTCTGATGGATCACCTGCCAGCCGCGCGAAACAAAGTCGGACGTGTGTTTCTCGACCAGCGCGACGAGCAGCTTGTTGATCGTTCCCGCGCCCTGGCTCGCGCCCGTCACGAAGAGCACCGGGCGATCGGGATCAAGCCCGAGCTTCTTCCGGCACGCCCGCGCATCACCCGGCGCCATCGCCGCGGCGCGAACCAGCGGGCGGATGACCGGCCAGCCGACGCTCGAGGCCTCGGCGGCGGTGAACACCCGCGCCGCGTGACGCGCGATCCATCGATTGGCCCGCCCCGGCGTGGCGTCCAGATTCACGAGGGTCACCGGCACGCGCTCCACGCGGGCCGCCTGCGCCACCGGCGCGGAAACAAACCCGCCCGTCGCGACAACATCAACCCGCCCGTGATCGCGCTTGAGCTTCTGGAGAAGCTCGCGTGCCGCTCGCACCGACCTTCCCCACGAGTTCAGGAACTTCAGGAAGCCGCGCGGCCTGAGCACGAAGGGCTCGGCGGGGATCACCTCAAACTCGCGCGATTCATCCTTCAGGATCTGCGCGTCGAGCGGGCGGGCGGACACCGCAAAGACGCAGCGCGGACGCCGACCAATCAGCGACTCAAGTTGCTCCGCGATCGCAAGATTGGGAAAGATGTGCCCGCCGGTTCCGCCGCCGGCAAGGACAAAGGCTCGGTTGGATTGGTCGGCGGTCATCACGCCACGGGCGAAGGTGGCGCGCCGGGAGTCTCGATCACACCCTCTTCGTCGCCCACCAGCAGCGAACGCGACTGCGTGCGATCGATCGCCCAGAGCAGGCCCAGCGAAAACGCCGTCAGGATCCAGCCCGATCCGCCGCGGCTGACCAGCGGGAGCGCGATGCCCTTGGTCGGTGCCATGCCCGTCACGACGGCGAGATTGATGATCGCCTGGATCCCGACCGTCGCGATGATGCCAAGGCCCATCAGGCGAAGGAACGAATCGCGCTCGCGCTTCACGATCCCAAGCCCGGTCCAGATGAGAAGCAGCAGCACGCCGATGACCGCCGCCGCCCCCGCGACGCCAAGCTCCTCACACACGATGGCGAAGAGGAAATCGGTCTCGTCCTCGGGGAGATAGCCGAACTTCTGCTGACCGTGGCCCAAGCCGCGCCCGAAGACCTCGCCGCCCGCGACCGCCGACATCGACTGGATCATGTGATAGCCCGACTTCTCCGGGTCGGCGTAGGGATCAAGGAACGCCAGCACGCGCTGCACGCGGTACGGGCTCTTGAAGATCGCAAGCCCCAGCCCCGCCAGGCCCAGCGGCACAAACATCATGAAATGCCAGAACCGGGCGCCCGCCGCCAGCAGAATGACGCACGAGCCGGCCACCACCAGCACCCCCGTGCCAAGGTCCTCCACCACGATGAAAACCGCCATCGCGCCCGTGAACACCAGCGCCGGGAACAGCCCACGCCAGAACTGCGGCAGCACCGGCGCTCGACGGCAGCAATACCACGCGATCGCGCCGATCATGCCCCACTTCACGATCTCGCTCGGCTGCACCGACAACGCGTCGCCCAAGCCCGGCACCGGCAGGCGGATCCACCGATTCGCGCCGTTGACCTCTTTCCCGATCACCGGGGCATAGACCAGCGCCAGCAACACGACGAACAAAACCGCCGGCGAAATGAGGAACGAGAGCCCGGAGAAGAGCGGCACGCCGGGGTGGGCCAGGGCGTGGTCGGGCTCGCCGAAATAGCCCGCCAGGCGACGAACGGGCAGCCGCGACGCCGCGAACATCGCCGCGACCGCCAGGGCCATGTAGATGGTGGCGCGCGAAAGGAGCAGGGCCTTCGGTGATACGCCCTCGGCCAGCACGGTCATGCCCGCGGAGTTGACCATCACCACGCCCACCGTGAGGAGGGCGATCACGCACAGAGCGACAACCTGGCCGGGGCGCAGCATGCACTGATTATCGGCGCGGCAGGCCCATGGCGCACAAAGGAGACGCGGCGGGCCGAGGACGGCTGCGCCAGGGGGTGAGATGACCCGTCGCTCAGCCCTGGAGTAGCGGCGCGGAGCGGCTTTTCCAGACGACTTCCGGGCTTGGCGGCGGAACCAGCGGCCAGTCCACGCCGCATTCGGGGCACTTCGGGCGGTCCAAGGCGAGCGACGCGAGCGGGCGGGTGTCGCCGCCGCAAAGGTCGTAGCCGCACTCCGGGCAGCGCGAGCGTTCGAGCGCCCGCGTCAAACGCGAGATCAGGTCGAGACCGAGCACACGGCGGACGAAGGCGAGGATCATCGCCCGCGTGTGCCCGCCGTAGATGCCCGCCGCGTGGCCCCCGCCCATGAAGCCAATCCGCCCGCTGAGCTCGGGGTTGTGCGCGAGCGTTCGCCACGTGGTGCGCCAGGCGAGCAGGCGCGACTCGATCTCGGCGGGCGGGCCGCCGGAAGGTGCGCGGAATTCGCGAGCCCAGCGATGGTGCGCGTCGGTCCAGTTCTCGAACTGCGCGCGGAGCAGGATCACGCGGTCCCACGTGCTCGCTCGGCCCGTGCCGGAAGTGGTCGGTTGCTCGGGCACGCGGGATTGTTCCCGTGTCGGACCGGATGCGCCGGCCCACCCGCGCCGGCCCTCCCCAAGCCCGCACCCCTAGACAACACGAGCGTCCGCCGCCGAATCACGCCCCTCGGCCATGGATCCCCGCCCGATCCTTCACCTGGCCCCTCCGCCCTCCGCCTTCAACCGCTTGTCTTCTCCACTCCCGACTCCCGCTCTTCCCGGTTAGTACCCGCTTATCACCGCCTTCGTGCGCACCAAAGTGTCCGTCTTTTTCCCCTCTTTCCAGATTTCTGAAAAGAATCTTCGCACCATCCGGCCCCGCGCGCAACCCCCTGCACGGCCTGCATTTCCGCCATTGACTATGGCCCATCGCCCTCTGGCTAGTGCCTACTTACCACCGCCCTGGTGCGCACCAAAGTGTCCGTCCGCCCCCCTGTTGGAGAGCGCGTGCGTACCCCGCGCCCTCACCAGGGCCAGGCCAAGGACGAGCCCGTCCGCGGCGCAACCCCGGCGTCTTTGACAAGTGAATACGTCCGCCTTGGGTGGCCTGCCGGTCAGTGGCTTTTCTCTTCATTTGGCGCTTTGGCCATTTGGCGATTTGCTCCGCCGGGTGGCGCGGTCAACCCCGTTGGCCACGCGCCGTGCCGCGGCCCGCCCGCGCCCTACTTCAGCAGCCGCTCGAGGTAGTGAATGTCCACGCCGCCCTTGCGGAAGTCCGAGTTCTGCATGAGGCGCCGGTGCAACGGGATCGTCGTCTTGATGGGGTCGACGCGGAACTCGTCCAGCGCCCGGCTCATGCGGTCGATGCACTCGGGGCGTGAGTCGGCGTGGACGATCAGCTTGCCGATCATGCTGTCGTAGTTGGGCGGAACCGAATAGCCCGGCACGACGTGCGTGTCCATGCGAACGCCCGGGCCGCCCGGGACCTGCCACGTCGTGATCTTGCCCGGGCTCGGGCGGAATCCCTCCGCGGGGTCCTCGGCGTTGATGCGGCATTCCATGGCGTGCCCGCGGATGTGGATGTCCTTCTGCTTGAAGGGGAGCGGCTCGCCCGACGCGATCATGATCGACATCTTCACGATGTCGACGCCCGTGATCAATTCCGTCACGGGGTGCTCGACCTGCACGCGCGTGTTCACCTCGAGCATGTAGAAGTTCTGGTGCTCGTCGAGCAGGAACTCGACGGTCGCGGCCCCCGCATAGTTCGAGGCCTTCAGCAGGCGGGCCGCGCCCTCCGCGACCTTTTCCAGCTTGCGCCGGTCGACGTTCGGGCTCGGCGCTTCCTCGATGACCTTCTGGTGACGGCGCTGCATGGAGCAATCGCGCTCGAAAAGATGGACGGCGTTACCGTGCTTGTCGCCCAGGCACTGGATCTCGACGTGGCGCGCGTGCTCGAGGAACTTCTCGATGAAGACCGCGCCGTTGCCGAACGCGGCCTGGGCTTCCTGCTGGGCCGCCTTGATCGAGGACCGCAGCGTGGCCTCGTTGCGGCACACGCGCATGCCGCGCCCGCCGCCGCCCGCCGAAGCCTTGATGATGACGGGGTAGCCGATCTTGGCGGCGACCGCGACGGCCTCTTCCTCCTCCTCGATCGCGCCGTCCGATCCGGGGAAGACCGGGACCTTGTTCGCCTTGGCGGTGTTCTTGCACTCAACCTTGTCGCCAAGCTTGCCCATCGCCTCGGGAGATGGCCCGATGAACTCGATCTTGCAGTCGCGGCAGGCCATGGAGAAGTCGGGGCGCTCGGAGAGGAAGCCGTAGCCGGGGTGGATGGCGTCGACGTCGGCGATCTCGGCGGCGGAGATGATGCGCGAGATGTTGAGGTACGACTCCTTGGCGGGCCCGGGGCCGATGCAGATGGCGCGGTCGGCCATGCGGAGATACGGCGCGTCCTTGTCGGCGGTGGAATACACGCAGACGGTCTCGACGCCGAGCTCCTTGCAGGCCCGGATGATGCGGAGGGCAATTTCGCCTCGGTTTGCGATCAATACTCTCTTGAACATTCAAACTCCAGAGGATTCACCGCGGAGGCCGCGGAGCACGCGGAGAGGGAATTCTGAATTGGATCGCGCCGGCGGGGTGTGGCCTCCGCGTTCTCGGCGCTCTCCGCGGTGAATTCGCACTACGCGCGTACGGCAAACAGCCTCTGCCCGAACTCCACCGCCTCGCCGTTCTTCACAAGTACCTGCACGATCTTGCCGGCCTTGTCGGACTTGATCTCGTTAAAGACCTTCATCGCCTCGATCAGGCACGCCACCTGCCCGCTGGAGATCGGATCGCCCACCTTGACGAACGACGCCGCGTCGGGGCTGGGGGCGAGGTAACAGGTGCCCACCATCGGCGACACCACGAACTCCAGACCCGCCTCGACCGCCGGGGCGGCTGGCGCCGGGGCGGCGGGTGCCGGGGCCTG
>JABWBC010000104.1 GCA_013360695.1 Phycisphaerales bacterium | reverse complement strand
GGTCGCAGCATCCGCCCCGAGCGCGCCGAGTTCCACATCTGGCGGCACACCCGTCGCGCCGCCGCCGCCCTCGAATGTTGATCGCTCGTTGATCGATTCGCTCTTGTCGGGCGGCGAGAAACCCGCCGATTTCAAGGGATCGGAGCCCAAGCCGTGACGTTGTGGGAACGATTCAGCGCGCTCGATCGTCTGCAGCAAGGCCGCGCCTTCAAGATCATCGCGACCTGCGTCATCGCGCTGGCCGGCCTCGTTGGCATCGGCACGCTCTACTTGACCCGCGTCCAGGGAAACGGGCTCGATCTCTCGGCCATCCCGGATCCGCAGGCTGCAAGGATCATCGAGGATATGCTCGGCGGACGCTCGGACCCCACCCTCATGGCCGTCGGCATCGCGCTCGTCACGCTCCTCCTTGTCGGCGTCGTGTGGCTCGGCCTCTGCCTTACCTACCTTGGCTTGGCCATCCTCGGTGCCGCCGTCGTCGTTCCCCTCTCCATGTTCGAGCCCACCCGGGGACTGGCCCAGCTGCTCGCCGGCGTCATCGCACTCACCTTCGCCTTCACGACGCTCATGCAGATCCTGCGCCTCGTGCTGGCCGGGCCGGGGCCCGTGCTCTCGATCGCCAAGACCGCCGTCGCCGAGGCCTCGCGCCAGCGTGTGTCGCTGGTGCTGATGGTCATCCTGGTCTTCGCACTCGCGGCGATCCCGATGCTGCTGTCCGATCAGACTCCGCTCCGCTATCGCGTGCAGGCGTTCCTCCAGTATTCCACCGGTGGCTCGTTCTGGATCATCGGCCTCCTCTGCGCCGTGTTCTCCGTCGCCACCGTCTCGTTCGATCAGCGCGACAAGATCATCTGGCAAACCATGACCAAACCCGTGTCTGCGTGGCAGTACATCTTCGGGAAGTGGCTGGGCGTGATCGGCATCAACCTCGTGCTTCTGCTGGTCTGCGGATCGGCGGTCTTCCTCTTTACGGAGTACCTTCGCCAGCAGCCGGCCCAGGGCGAGCGCGAGGCGTATGTCACCGCATCCGGCGGGGTCAGTGAGGACCGCGCCGTGCTGGAAACCCAGGTGCTGACCGCCCGCGTGGCGGTCGTCGCCTCGCCCCCCGACATCATCCCCGAGGCGCTCGAGCAGACCGTCGAGGCCAAGATCGAGGCCGAAAAGCGAGCCAACTCCCAGTTCAAGGACACGCCCGAGAAGCGTGCCAAGATGCGCTCCGACCTCATCAAGGCCTTCGGCGACGCCTACCGCTCGATCGAGCCAACCAAGAGCGAGGTCTACGTCTTCGACGGGCTCGCCGGCGCCAAGGGCTCGCTCCGCCCCCTCACCTTCCGTTACCGCATCAACGCCGGCTCCAACGCACCCGACCAGCTCTACCGGCTCACCATGATCATCTCCGGCAGCGAGCCTTTCATCCGCGAAGTCAGCCTCGGAAACTCGCAGACTGTCGACATCTCGCCCGCGGCCGTCGACGACCAGGGACGCGTCACCGTCGAGATTTTCAACGGCGACGCCTCCCGAGGTCAACCCAACCCGTTGTCCATCGCGTTCCCGCCCGACGGGCTGGAGTTGTCCTATTCCGACGGGAGCTACCGCGCCAACTTCCTCCGCGTCATGATCGTCCTCTGGGTCAAGCTCGCCTTCATCTCCATGATCGCCATTTTCGCGTCAACCTTCCTGTCCTTCCCTGTCGCCTGCGTGATGGCGGTGGGGGCGTTGGTCTCGGCCGAGCTCACGCCCTACCTCTGGAACGCCCTCGACTATTACAACTCCACGGACGAGAAGGGCAAGGTGCTCCCCGTCGCGACGGTCGTCCGCGCGGTCGCCGTGGCGATCGCCGGCGTGTTCAAGCTCTACGGCGACCTAGACCCGGTCGCCAGCCTCGTCGAAGGCCGCCGACTCTCGTGGGACGCCGTCTCGCGCGGAGTGGCCTATCTCGCGGGCGTCTCGGGCATCCTGTTCGTTTCCGCCGTCGCCGTGCTGCGCAAGCGCGAGCTGGCCATCTATTCGGGGCACGCCTGACGCCATGACGTCCACCACACGCATCAGACTCACCGCCGGATTGCTCGCGATCGTCTTCTTCGCGCTGGCGGGCGCTACCTCCGTCGCCGTGAACGCTTCGGCGTCACGCGGCAAGCTGGTGTGGACCGATTCGGCCTCCGACAACGACCCGCCGCAGGTCGCCCTCGGTATCGCGATGGGCGCCTTCCGCGGGCTCTTCGTCAACGTCCTGTGGATCCGCGCCAACAACCTCAAGGAAGAGGGAAAGTATTACGAGGCCCGCGATCTCTCCAGCGCCATCACCAAGCTCCAGCCCCGCTTCCCGCGCGTGTGGGTCTTCCACGCCTGGAACCTCGCCTACAACATCTCCGTCACCACCCAGACGCGCGAGGAACGCTGGAGCTGGGTCAACCAGGGAATCCAGCTCCTCCGAGACGAGGGGATCCCCGCCAACCCCAACGACATGCTCCTCCACAAGGAGCTCGCCTGGACTTTCCTCCACAAGATCCAGGGCTACACCGACGACGCCAATGGCTACTACAAACGAAGGCTCGCCGAGGAGTGGACGTGGGTGCTCGGACCCCCGCCCCCTCCGTCGCCCGACATGAAGGATCGCAAGCTCGCGATCCAGAAACACCTCGACTGGTTCCGCCCCATCACGCAGGCGCCCGACGCGCTCGATGACGTCATCAATGCCAGGCCCGAAGTGGGCGAGTTGCTCACCGAGCTGCGATCACGTGTCGGCGTCGCCCCCGACTTTGACCTGCTCCGACGCTACGAGTTCGCCAAGGCACTCTCCTCGTCCTCCCTCCGCTACAAGTTCGAGGCCAGTTCCGGGCCCAAGACCGCCGCGATGATCGAGCTTATCAAGGACCCGCGCTTCGCCGACGCGTGGACCGACCTGCTCCTTCATGTCCGCAAGCGCGTGCTGACCGATCGATACCACATGGAGCCAGCCCGGATGCTCCGCTACATGGACTACTACGGCCCGCTCGACTGGCGCCACCCCGGCTCCCACGCCGTCTACTGGTCGGCCCGCGGCTCGGAACTCGCGCTCCCTCGCTACACCGAAGAGAATCGCAAAAACTTCGACTTCATCAACAACGACCGAATGACCATTCAGGCCGTTCAGGAACTCGCCCGCTCCGGCGAAATCTACTTCAGCGTCCTGGACTTCATCGCCGGCAATGATCAGTTCTACTTGGCCATGCCCAACGTCCACTTCGTGCAGACCTACGGCGACATCCTCCAGTCGCTCGTCGACCGGAGCTGGGCCGACAGCGACCAGCGTTCCTACAGCTTTTACGCCGCCGGTTACGAGAACTTCTTGAAAGATCAGGTCCGCTACTACTTCCGGCGCGGCCAGAAGGACATCGCCGAGAAGCTCTACTCCGATCTTCGCAACTACCCGCATCAGAACAACAACGACCCCGAACGCCCGTTTATCATGAGCCGCCCGCTCGCCGAGTTTGTCGACCGACAGGTCGCCGACCAGGAGAAGGTTCCCCAGGTCGCCGTCAGCGAGACCGTGGGAGCGCTTCAGGGGGCGTACACCAGCGGCCTGCTCGCGGGCAACATGGAAGAGTTCCGTGCCCAGATCGAGTACGCCAAGCAGTTCCACCGCTATTACATGGACGCGCAGGCCCGCCTCAACACCCTCGATATCGGCACCGCGCGCATGGAGATGATGGACAAGGATTTCGGCGTGGTCGCCGGCGTGGTCTTTGCGCAGCTCTGCGCCATCGTGCCCCGTGAACAAGCCGAGGCCCTTTACGCCCGCGCTCCCGACGACCTCCGCGTCTACGCCTTTGACCTTCTTGTTGAGCGATACAAGGAAGAGATTGCCGGCGAAGTCGCCAAGGGGGGCAAGCCATTCGACGAGCTCTTCCCCGAGCCCCCGCTCATCGCCGAGCATCGCGCCAAGATGGAAGAAAAAGCGGCCCAAATGCGAGAGCTTCAGGAAAAGATGCAGCAACGCCTCAAGTAGAGGGCTGCATCAGATTCACCGGACCACAGATGTCGGAATCACCGAGCCATGGTGGGAGAAGTGTCGACGCATTCGCGGAATGCCAGAGAGTCCTTGGCTAGAGGATTCGCCTCGCTCGCGCCCTACCGACCGCCCGCCATCGCGTCCTCATAGCACCGAAGGCAGCGCTCCGCCGCCCCTTCCCATGTCAGGCGGTGCAGCTCCAATCGCCCGTGCTGGCCCAGCGTTTGCGAAAGCGGCGGGTGCTTGAGCACCGCGACGATCTTGTTGGCCATCTCGTCGATATCCCAGAAGTCGACCTTGAGCACGTGTGAGAGCACCTCGGCCACGCCGCTGGTCTTCGACACGATCACGGGCACCCGGTGATGGATCGCCTCCAGCGCCGCGATCCCGAAGGGCTCGCTGACGCTGGGCATGACATAGCAGTCGGCCATGCTGAAGACTCGATCAACGTCGCCCCCGCGCAGGAAGCCCGTGAACAAGACCTTATGACCGATGCCGACGCTCGCCGCCAGCTCGATCATGCGGAGCGTCATGTCCCCCGAGCCCGCGACGACGAACTTCACCTCGGGCATCACCTCGAGCACGCGCTTGGCGGCCGCGATGAAATACTCCGGTCCCTTCTGCATCGTCAGCCGCCCGAGGAAGAGCACGATCTTGTCGCCCTCCTCGATCGCGGTGTCCGCCGCGGGCTGATAGGCCTCGCGGTCGAGCCCGTTGTAGACGACGTCCACGTGAGAGGGATCAACGCCGTACTTGCGCACGCAGATCGAGCGGGTGAGCTGGCTCACCGCGATCACGCGCGCGGCGCCGAGCATGCCGGCACGTTCAATGTCATAGATGCGCTGGTTGACGTTCGCGCCCGAGCGATCAAACTCGGTCGAGTGAACATGCACCACCAAAGGCTTGCCCGTCACCTGCGAGAGCGCCAGGCCCGCGGGATAGGTCAACCAGTCGTGGGCGTGGATGACGTCGAATTGCTCGCTCCGCGCCAGCGCCACGCACAACCGCGCGTAACGCTCCGCATCGCCGATGAGGTCCGTGCCATAGCCGACGCCCGCGGGCGAACTCGCGGGCTGCGCCAGCGCCTTCGCGGCGGCCGTGGTCAGGCCCAGGTCCTCGTACAGCTTCGCCGAGCCGGCGCTCGCGCCGCTCCCGAGCGTCCAGGGCTCGATGGGCGCGCTGCCTGTGAGCCCGAACCATCCCGCGGGCGCGCCGCCCGGATAGGGGCTGGAAAACGCCGCCGGAACGCCGCGGAAGACTGTGTGCTCGAAGCCGGGGATGTGGATGGACTGGAACCCTCCGCCGAGGACCTCCGGGCTTTCGGGTGTGCCCTGATCGCCGGGAGACACGCCGTGAATCCGCGCGAGCTTGGCCATGAGCGTTTCCGGGCTCAGGAGCTTGGCGGGCGCGTTCTCGGTGGCGCGCACGGGTTTGGGGAGGATGAATACCACCTCATGCCCGAGCTTGTCGAGCGCCTTGGTCAGGCCGTGGCACGCCACGCCCAGCCCTCCGGCGATGAACGGCGGAAACTCCCATCCAAGCATCAGAACCCGCATGACACCGTCCTCAGCGTCGCGCTCTCACGCCCGCGTTTCACTTGATCTCGCTCGGCGACGGCTCCATCCCTCGCGCAAGCCAGCCATTGTTCCCACGCGCCGCACGACTCGCGCTTGCATTCCGTTCATTTCGATTCCGACTGCGGACTTCGAGATCGAACCGAATTTCACCATCTTCGGCCCCGCTCCCCACGTCCTCGCTTCGGCCCTTCGATGTTCCTCGACGGCTTCCCTCGCACGTCGATCTACTCGCCGCCGGACATATCGCCGAGGTTGCGGAACGCCGCCTCATACGCCAGGAGCCAGGTCGTGATTGTCTTGGCGCCGGCGTTCACTCCGTCCGGCACGCTCGACTTGAACGTGAAGAGCTTGTCGTCGGAGCGATAGTGCTGGATGGTGGGCGTCACGCCGCTGATGCCAAGCTCGACCAGCTCCTCTTCGACCAGTTCTTCCATCGAGTCGCCGTGGTGGAGCAGGTCCGTTTCGATCGATTCGCTGAGCCAGCGGTTGGCGGTGACGAGTGAGACCAAGGCATCGCTCCCCGCGACGTCAATTCGATAGAACGCGGGTTCGGCGGCGTCCTTGGCGGCGCACTCGACACGAGCGGGGGACACGACCACCTCGCCGAAGACGCCCGACTGGCGGGCCTCGCGGGCGATCAGGTCCAAGAGCGTCTGCACCTGGGTCGGTGCTTGGGTCATGTTCGGCCTTTCGAGATGCACGGCGTCGGGGATTCTCCCGGCGCGACCCGCTGGCCACGCCTTCCCTCCGACGGCCAACATTAGGCGATGCTCACGCTCTCGGCCCGCGATCCCGCGACGCCACCGTTGGAAGGGCGTTCATCGCGTTGGGCTTACCCCCGCACTGGCCTCCCGGCCCTGTCCGTGCCTATCCTCTCCACCCCGGCAAACGCCTTGGCCGGGCCATCTGCCCAGGTGGCGAAATTGGCAGACGCACTACCTTGAGGTGGTAGCGCCCGCAAGGGCATGGAGGTTCAAATCCTCTCCTGGGCACTTTCAATTGCCGCCGACGCTCTCACCGAGCCGGGCGGCCCGGCTCCCGGAACCCGCGCCTCGATCCGTGTCACGCTGTACATGATTTCGTGAATCCGCGCGGGCCCGACGTGGTACAACTTGCCGATCCCCGCGCGCCGCGACGGGCGATCGTACGAAGGAGAATTCATGACCCGCCGCACCCCCGCCCTCCTGCTGGCGTCGATGGCTGTCACGTCCGCCGCCTGGGCCCAGAACAACTCGCCGCTCGTCAACCCAGTGGGAGACAAAGGCGCCGCGCCCACCGCCCTCATCTCGCGCGACGTGCTCTTCGGCAACCCCGATCGTGCCCAAGCCCGCCTCAGCCCCGATGGCAAGCAGATCGCTTTCCTCGCTCCCGTCAACGGCGTGCTCAACGTCTGGGTCGCCCCCGTCGAGCACCCCGATCAGGCCAAGCCCATCACGACCGACGCCAACCGCGGTATCCGCCAGTATTTCTGGGCATTCACCAACAGCCACATCCTTTACCTGCAGGACTCCGGCGGCGACGAAGACTGGCGCCTCTATTCCGTCGACCTGGCCTCCGGCAAACAGGTCGACCTTACGCCCTTCGACTCGATCCCGGGCCCCGATGGCAAGCCGCTCGTCGGACCCACCGGGCGTGCCCTGCGCCCCACCGCCCAGATCCAGGGCGTCAGCGAAAAATCGCCTGATGATCTCCTCATCGGCCTCAACAATCGAGACCCGCGCCTCCACGACATCTACCGAGTCAACATCAAGACCGGCGCCATGAAACTCGTCCGCAAGAACGACGGCATGCTTGCCTACATCTGCGACGACGACTTCAACGTCCGCTTCGCGATGCGATTCACCCCCAAGGCCGAGATGGAGATCGTGCGCATCAAGGGCGACGCGGCCGAGCCGTTCGCGACCATCGGGCCCGAGGACTCGATGACCACCGGGCCCGCCGGTTTCAACAAGACCCAGGACGTGCTCTACATGACCGACAGCCGCGGACGCAACACCGCGGCCCTCAAGGCCGTCGACCTCAAGACCGGTGAGGAGAAGATCCTGGCCGAGGATCCCAAGGCTGACGTGGGCGAGGCGCTCGTGCATCCCACCGAGAAGACCGTGCAGGCCGTCGCTTTCGACTACGAGCGCCAGCACTGGAAGATCATCGATCCCGCCGTCAAGCCCGATCTTGACTACCTCGAATCGGTCTCCGACGGCGACCTCGGCGTCGTCAGCCGTTCGCTCGACGACAAGCGCTGGATCGTCGCCTACACCGACGACGACGGCCCGGTGCGCTACTACCGCTACGACCGCGCGGACCCCGGCAAGGCGGGCAAGGCGACCTTCCTGTTCAGCAATCGCAAGGCGCTCGAGGGTCTGCCGCTCTCGCCCATGCACGCCATGGTGCTCAAGAGCCGCGACGGCATGGAACTCGTCAGCTATCTGACGCTCCCCAAATGGACCGACGCCGACGCGAACGCCCGCCCTGACAAGCCGCTCCCGATGGTGCTCATGGTTCACGGGGGCCCGTGGGCCCGCGACGACTGGGGCTACGACCCCTACCACCAGTGGCTCTCCAACCGCGGCTACGCGGTGCTCTCCGTCAACTTCCGCGGCTCCACGGGCTTCGGCAAGAACTTCGTGAACGCGGCCAACGGCGAGTGGGCCGGAAAGATGCACGACGACCTGCTCGACGCCGTCAACTGGGCCGTCGATCAGAAGATCGCCGACAAGAGCAAGGTCGCCATCATGGGCGGGAGCTACGGCGGATACGCCACGCTCGTCGGCCTGACCTTCACGCCCGACTTCTTCGCGTGCGGCGTGGACATCGTCGGGCCTTCGAGCCTGCAGACGCTTATGCAGAACATCCCCGAGTACTGGTATCCCTTCTTCCCCGTTCTGGCCCAGCGCGTCGGCGATCCATCCACCGAAGAGGGACGCAAGCACCTGGCCAAACGTTCGCCCCTCAACTTTGTCGATCGCATCAAGAAGCCGCTCCTGATCGGCCAGGGCGCCAACGACCCCCGCGTCAAGCAGGTCGAGGCCGACCAAATCGTCGCGGCCATGAAGAAGGCCAGCATCCCAGTGACCTACGTGCTCTTCCCCGACGAGGGCCACGGCTTCGCCCGCCCGGAGAACAACGCCGCGTTCAATGCCGTGACCGAGGCCTTCCTCTCGCAGCATCTGGGCGGGCGTTTCGAGCCCGTGGGCGACGCGATGTCAAAATCCTCGGCCCAGGTCAAGATCGGCGCCGAGCAGGTGCCGGGCCTGGGCAGCACCAACAAGTAGTCGCGCGCGAAAGGTCACGGCGCGATCGCTCCGCCGACCGACCAACTCCAACTCCCCGCAAGGCCCGGTAATCCCGGGCCATTTTTTCGGACCAGCCCCGGGGCGGACTCAAGCCATCGGCATGTACGTTCGATGATCCTTGCGGCGCGCCAGGTGCGCCACAGGGAGTTGCCCGTGCGAGTATTGGTCGTCGACGATTCGGTCGTGATCCGCCGTATGTTGACCAAGTTCATCGAGTCCGACGGGACGATGAAGGTGGTCGACAGCGCGCGGGACGGGCAGCAGGCCCTCGAAAAGATCCAGTCGCTCGCGCCCGACGCCATCACGCTCGACGTCGAGATGCCCGTGATGGACGGCCTCGGCGTGCTGGCGCGGCTGCGCACCCTGCGCGCAGAGCTGCGACCCGCCGTGCTCATGTGCTCCACCCTCACCGCCGCCGGCAGCACCCACGCCCTCGAGGCCATGCGCCTCGGCGCCGCCGACGTGATCGCCAAGGACGCCTCCGACGAAGAGACCCTGCGCCGCGAGGTTCTCTCCAAGCTCCGCGCCATCGGCGAGGCACGCAAGCAGAAGTTTCCGCCGCGGCCCACCTCTCCCGCCAATCTCCCCAAACGCGAGTATCAGCTCGTTGTTGTCGGCTCCAGCACCGGAGGCCCGCCGGTCGTCGAACGCCTCATCAGCGGCCTGCCGCGCACGCTCTCTACGCCCCTGGTCCTCGCCCAGCACATGCCCGCCATGTTCACCAGGGGCCTGGCCGATCGCCTCGCGCAGATCAGCGCCGTCGCCGTCCACCACGCCGACCAAGACATGCCCCTCGAGCGCGGGCACGTCTACATCATCCAGGGCGGCAAGCACGGACGCGTCCACGCCACGCCCGCCGGGCGCTTGCGCCTGGAGATCTCCGACGAACCCAAGACCGCGCTGTACAAGCCCTGTGTCAACGAGCTTTTCGCCTCCGCCGCCCAGGCCACCGGGGACGCCACCATCGGCGTCGTGCTCACCGGCATGGGTGACGACGGGCTGATCGGCGGGCGCGAGCTGGCCGCCTCGCGCGGCGTGATCCTGGCCCAGGAAGGCTCGACATGCGTGGTTTACGGCATGCCCAAGGCCGTCGTCGACGCCGGCATCGCCACCCCGGGCACGCCCGACTCGATCGTCGCCGCGCTCGTTTCGGCGGTGGGCGGCAAGGTCGCGGCCAAGGTCGCCTGAACGGGGGTTCACCCAGATTTCGCGGTTCGGCCCCTCGGACGGGGGGTTCCCGACCTCAAGCCCCCGAACTCCGCTGAAGTCGCTCCGGGGCTCCGTCGATACGACAGACGCGCCCGTTCGTTCTCAGGCGCTCGAGGAATTGCCATGTCGCACCAGATCAGCCAGCACCAGGCGTCGTCCGGTCCCACCCAGCTCCAGCTCGTTACCTTCGAGGTCGCGGGCGAGGAGTTCGCTGTGGACATCCTCGCGGTCCAGGAAATCAACCGCATGATGGACCTCACCCGCGTGCCCCAGAGCCCGCCCGAGGTCGAGGGCGTCATCAACCTCCGCGGCAAGATCATCCCCGTGCTCGACCTGCGCAAGCGCTTCGGCTTCCCGACCACCGAACGCGGCGAGGACACCCGCATCGTCGTCGTCGAGGTCCAGGGCCGCGTGCTCGGCTTCCTCGTCGACAAGGTCCACGAGGTGCTCCGCATCTCCAGCGAGATCGTCGAGCCCGCGCCCGCCATGGTCTGCTCCATCAACGCCGACTTCATCGCCGGCGTCGGCAAGCTCAACGACCGCCTGCTGATCCTGCTCGATCTCCAGAAGTTGTTCGGCTCGGCCGCCCTGGGCGCCGCCGTCGCCGCCGCGGCCTGATGCCCGTCCCTTCAGACTCAACGACCGCCCCGACCTCGGAGAGTGTCATGTCCACCGCCGCCTCGAAGATCAGCATCACCGACCGCGAGTTCAACGATCTCCGCAAGATCATCTACGAGCGCTCGGGCATCCACTTCCCCGACGGGAAGAAGTACGTCCTCGAGTCGCGCCTGGGCCATCGCCTGGCCGAGCTCGAGATGGAGAACTTTACCCAGTACATCCAGTTCCTCTCCATGGGCCCGTACATGGCCGACGAGTTCCAGGAGATGTTCAACCGCATCACCATCAACGAGACCAGCTTCTTCCGAAACGAGCCGCAGCTCGACATCTTCGAGAAGACCGTCCTGCCCGAGATCCTCGAGGCGCGCCAGTCGACCCGGCGTCTCCGCGTCTGGTCCGCCGCCTGCTCCACCGGCGAGGAGCCCTACACCCTCGCCATCCTCATCCAGCGCTCGCTGGGCATCCGCATCAACGACTGGCGCATCGAGATCCTCGGCACCGACATCAGCGAGAAGGCCCTCGAGGTCGCCGAGTCCGCCAAGTACACCGAATACGCCATGCGCTCGACGCCCCCCATCATCCGCCAGCGCTTCTTCAAGACCGAAGGCCCGTACTCCTTCCTCAACGACACCACCCGCTCGATGGTCACCTTCGAGAAGCACAACCTCCGCGACCGCCTCGGCGCCAAGCGCCACGGAATGTGGGACGTGATCTTCTGCCGCAACGTCATGATCTACTTCGACGACGCCATGAAGAAGCAGGTGCTCAACATGTTCGCCGACCAGCTCGCGGACGACGGATACCTCTTCATCGGGCACTCGGAGACCATCCGCTCGGGCGAGGCGCCCTTCCAGGCCCTGCCCCTGCCCCAGGGCTTCTGCTATCGCAAGCTGACCAGCAAGACCATCTAAGAGTTGTCGGGAACCAAGGCTGACCCTCGTCGGCCGGGAGCATCGCGTGTCTTCGTTCGATCCACAGATCGTGCAGGACTTCCTCACCGAGTCGGGCGAGCTCTTGTCGCAGCTCGAGTCGGACCTGGTGACGCTCGAGCAGGACCCGGGCGACCCGGAGATGCTCAACCAGGTCTTCCGCGCGCTGCACACCATCAAGGGCAGCGCCTCGTTCCTCAGCCTGACCAACCTCGTGAAGATCGCCCACGCCGCGGAGAGCGCGCTCAATGCGGCCCGCAACCGCGTGGTGGTGATCGATCGCGAGGCGATGGACGCGCTGCTCAAGGCCGTCGACCTGATCAAGGAACAGATGGGCCAGCTTTCGCAGGACGCGGCGCTGTCCGAGCCCGACGCGAGCCTGGTCGCCGTGCTCGCGGCGTTGGGCGAGGGCAAGCAGAAGCGCGCCGCGACCAAGCCCGATGCCGCTCCCGCCGCACAAGCCTCCCCCGCCAAGCCCGACGCCCCGGCGCTCGCCGACGGCGATACGGCGCTGGTCCTGGGCGAGGGTAAGAAGGACCTCCTCGAGTACCTCATCGGAGACCTCGACGACTCGCTGGGCAAGGCCCGCGAGCAGGCGGCGCGACTCTCCGACGTCTCCGGCTTCCGCGACGCCGCCTCGCAACTCTTCGACCTCGCTGACGCCATCTCGCGCTCCGTCGACTTCTTCGAGGTCGCGCCGATGACGCGCCTGTGCGTGTGCCTGCGTAACGCCGCCCAGGCCTTCGGAGACGCCAGCGCCGACGCCCGAATCCAGCTCGCCCCACGCATCGGGGCCATCGTCTCGATGCTCGCGTCCAAGACCGACTCGCTCCGAAGGAGCATCATCTGCGGCAAGTCGTTCGGCAAGCTCGTCGAGCGCGTCGAAATGCTCATCTCCGGCGAACTCCCCGACGCGCTCCTGGCACCCGGCGCCACCGCCGCCGACGCTCTCGCGCTCGACGCCGGCACGGGCGTCGGTGCCTCCGTCAGCGCTCAGACGGGCCCGA
>JABWBC010000103.1 GCA_013360695.1 Phycisphaerales bacterium | reverse complement strand
CCTCGGCGTCGCGTGGTCGCTCCGCTGGTCGGCCCCGCCGGGCTACACGCCCCCCGACGGCATCGTCATCCGCGGCGCCATCGCCGACCACGACTCGCGCGTCGGCCTTCTCGGGCCCGACGACCACTATGTCCTCCACATCGTGCCCGGTCGCGCCGGCTCGCGCAGCACACCCGGCGAGCTCGTCTACTTCGGCTCGCGCCACAGCAAGGACCCCGAGCATCCGCAGCAGGCCGAGCTCCGCCGCGTCTGGGAGATGTTCCGCCCCACCGTCGCGCTCGTCGAAGGCCGCATGAGCTTCTTCGTCGGCACGCCCCGCCAGGGCATCGGCGTCTTCGGCGAGGGCGCCGCCGTCTATTCAATGGCCCGGCACGACCGCATCCCCCTCTACACCCTCGAACCGCCGCTGGAGATCGAGCTCGCGGCCCTGCAAGAGTGCGGCGATCGCACCCAGGTCGCCATGTTCCGCGTGCTCAGCGGATACATGAGCGCCCGGCGCGGCGGCGAAGTCAGCAACTTCAAGATTGGGCGGCTCCTCAGCAAAAGGGCCGCGCCCCTCACCGACGCTCTCCCCGATATCGCCGCCCTCGACGCGTACTTCGCCGCGCAGTTCCCGCAATCGCCTCCCTGGCGCGACCTGCCGGAGGAGGCGATGTGGCCGAGCCCCGGCGGAACGTGGCTGAACGCGATGGCCCGCCGGGCAAACCAGGTGCGCGACGACCACTTCGTCCGCTCGCTCGTCGACCTCGTGAACCGCGGCGAGCGCGTGCTGGCGATCGCTGGCCGCAGCCACACCGTCGTGTGGGAGCCCGTGCTGATGGAGTCGCTGAGCCCTGCCACGTACGGGGACTTGTCGTCGCCTCGCCCGTGGGAGAAGTGATACGCGACGATGGCCGCCACGTGGAATGAGCGCCGGCATCGCGATGAACAAAGGGCGTGCCCCACAGGTTGGCCACGCCATCCGGAGCTACCTCGAACGCGGAATCCAGATGCTTGTCGCCTAGTTTGGTTGGCGTGGTCTGGCTGGCGTGGTCAAGCGAGGCTCGGTGAAGCTTGACCACGTGGAAGAGTCACACCACAAGAATTGATCACATGTCAATCACCGAAGAGCGTGGTCAACAGGTTGACCACGCCACCCGGAGCAAGTGTGTCGGCGAGCGCGGCGTGTGGAGAGCGTGCGCGAGGCGCGCTCCGTTCGCCGACGCCGGGGGCTCCGCCCCCCGGCACCCCCCGGTCAAAGACGGGGAGAAGAGGCCGAGCGCTTTGGGCATCCCGCCCCGAAGCGGGGCGGGATGCCCAAAGGCGAGGGAAGGCTGCCCAGGATGGAATCTGCAAACTACCGAGCCGATCGGAAGCGACTACAGTTGGTACTAGCGCACTTGCGAACCATCACATGCACATTACCGACGACGTGAATCCCGGGCTCTCGAGTTCCTTCCAATATCATGATCAAACGGCAAATCGTCCGTTTGATGCCTCCCTGCAAGGATCCGCTTACCCTGATTCTCATCCTGCAATTGGCGGATCAGCTGATTGCTAGCTGTTGGCTTGTAATCACCTTGGCAGATTGAACCAAAGTAGGGATGAAGCCGAGTCCACGACACTGGGTATGATTCAATCTCCCCAGCAAAGACAGGGGGCCCGAACAGACCGGCGGTCCGTTCGACGATTTCGGATGCACATGGGTCAATGACAACGAGACGACCGAGAGTTGTGTTTCGACGTAGCGAGGTGGCCATGAAGTATCGCATGAATGCGTCGGAGGCAGGAAACGAGTATCCAATTATCCATAATTGATCAGCCGCACGAATCGCTTCTGCCGCCGACTTCCACTGGCTCCCAACAACTAAAAAGTGATCTCCTTTTGTGATCGATGGAGCTACGATACATGTTGAAGTCGGATCCACGAGTCCTTCGTTCATTGATAACAAACGAAAGTACGACTGACGATCGTCGCTATGGCACAACTTCAGCGCATCCGCGACTAATAATCCATCTGGCAAGGTGAACCAATTGACAGATCCGTGCAGCTTGCTAAGCCCAATGGGTGACGGGCGAGAGGCGGGTCTCCCGCGTGATGGCGCAGAATACATGGAGAAGATATCCGCTTCTTCCTTGTTTCGTAGAGTCGCCCTGGCTCTATCGATTTCGGACGACACGTCAATAGCATATCCCAAATGCGCCGCTCCAAGTTCAATATTCAAATCGTAATTCGTTGTTATAATATGCAGATCAGATGCACGATCAACAAGAGCATGAATCATATTTCCCGCGTTGTGGCGAAGGTCCGTTGGATCCGGCGAGTATATTTGACATATGGTACTACGCAGCAGACGCAGGCCTTGCGACGGGGTGCGATGTTCGACGCACTCCTGAAACTCAAATGCCGGGCGGCAAAGTCTTAGCATTTCGAGTGTGGAAGCGAGATGCTCGAGATTGGCCGCGGTAGCACCCACCTGACCAAGTATCGCGTTGCATTCAATGTGAATCGCTTGTAGATCACGCCGGTCGCGTTCTTTGATCCCCGGATGTTGTTGCACGCACTGCGACCAGCGAGCCATCGTCGGCAATCCAACTTCTGCCGAAAGCCCCGCGCCGCAAAGCACCACGACTCTTGGCTTGGCCATGCATCAACCTCGCAATTCGTCTCAATCCCCCTGATCCAGCACGGCCATGAAGGCCTCCTGCGGGATGGTCACGCTCCCCACGTTCTTCATGCGCTTCTTGCCCTCTTTCTGTTTCTCGAGGAGCTTGCGCTTGCGGGAGACGTCGCCGCCGTAGCACTTGGCGAGCACGTCCTTGCGATACGCCTTGATGGTTTCGCGTGCGATGACCTTGGCGCCGATCGCGGCCTGGAGGGGGATCTCGAACTGGTGCTTGGGGATCTGTTCCTTGAGCCTCTTGATGAGGGCGCGCCCGCGGTGCTCGGCCTTCTCGCGGTGCACGATGACGGCCAGGGCCTCGACGGGGTCGCCGTTGATCAGGATGTCGAGCTTGACGAGGTTGTCGGAGCGGTACTCGATGACTTCGTAGTCCATCGTGCCGTAGCCGCTGGTGAGGCCCTTCATCTTGTCGAAGAAGTCGTAGATGATTTCGGCGAGGGGGATCTCGAAGATGATCATCTCGCGGGAGGCGGAGACGTAGGACTGTGACTTGTAGGTGCCGCGCCGGTCGAGGCAGAGCTTCATGACGTCGCCGATGTATTCCTTGGGGAGGAGGATCTCGACGCGGCAGATGGGCTCGCGAATTTCCTCGACGTAGCTGAGGTTCGGCAGGTCGGCGGGGTTGTGGACCTCGAGGAGCTGGGTGCCGGGCTTGACGTCGCGGAAGAAGGACGTGGCGGGGTCGACGGGCTTGAGGGACTGGCCGTTGGCGCCGGTGATGGTGTCGGTGCCGCGGACGAGGACGTGGTAGGAGACGGTGGGCGCGGTCTGGACGACCTGGACATTTCCTTCGCGCTCAAGGCGTTCCTGGATGATGTCCATGTGGAGCAGGCCGAGGAACCCGCAGCGGAAGCCGAAGCCGAGCGCTTCGGAGTGGACGTGCTGGAAGGTGAAGGAGGAGTCGTTGAGGGAGAGTTTTTCGATGGCGTCGCGCAGGTCTTCGAAGTCCGGGCCGTCGCCTTCTTCGCTGGTGGCGGGGTAGAAGTCGCAGAAGACCATCTGGCGCGGGGGCTGATAGCCGGGGAGGGCCTCGGTGGCGGGGTTCTGCTCGAGGGTGATGGTGTCGCCGATGCGGACGTCCTTGAGGGAGCGGATGGCGGCGACGACGTAGCAGGTTTCGCCGGGGCCGACCTTGCCGCCGGGGAGGCGGTAGGGCTTGGGGTTCATCTTGCCGATCTCGGTGACGAGGAAGGAGCGGCCGATACCCATCATGCGGATCTTGTCGCCGACCTTCATTTCGCCGTCGAAGAGACGGCAGTAGACGATGACGCCGCGGTAGTCGTCGTAGATGGCGTCGAAGATGAGGGCGCGGAGCTGGGGGACGACCTGCTTTCGCGGGCCGGGCATCTTCTCGCAGATGGCGGCCAGGAGTTGCGGGATTCCGATGCCGGACTTGGCGGAGACGAGGAGGCAATCCTCGGCGGGGAAGCCGAGGGTTTGCTCGATTTCCTCGGCGACCTCGTTGACGCGGGCGGAGGGGAGGTCGATCTTGTTGATGACCGGGACGATGGTGAGATTTTCATTGATGGCGAGGTAGGCGTTGACGAGGGTCTGGGCCTGGACGCCCTGGGTGGCATCGACGACGAGGATGGCGCCCTCGCAGGCCTTGAGGGCGCGCGAGACCTCGTAGTTGAAATCGACGTGCCCGGGGGTGTCGATGAAGTTGAGCATGTAGAGCTCGCCGTGGGCCTCGGCGGACTCGCCCTTCTTGGTTTTGTGATGGGAGGGTTCGGCGTTGTCGTCGACGGGGGCCTCGTAGTCGTTTTCGAGCTCGTCGGTGGTGGTGCCGGGCTTGTGCCGGTGGAAGACGGTGACAGCCGAGGCCTTGATGGTGATGCCGCGCTCGCGCTCGATGTCCATGGAGTCGAGGATCTGGTCGCGGGCCTCGCGCGCGGAGACGGCGTTGGTCGCCTGGAGGAGCCGGTCGGCGAGGGTGCTCTTGCCGTGGTCGATGTGGGCGATGATCGAGAAATTACGGATATGTTCGGGCTTGTCGGTCATTGCGGGGGATGGTAGGGAGATGAAATGGCCAAATGGCCAAATCCCCAAATGGCCAATGAAGAGGGGTCGCCCGACGGGAAGGCCGCGGCGGCGTGACCAAAGGCCGACTTCTACACGGGCTTTCCGGGCGCGGTTCGTGTCCGAGGCATCTCTTTGCCATCGCACACCCAGAGATAGGCGAAGCTTGCGCGCATCCGCGGCGTGAGGAGGGCACGCACCGCGAGGCGCGCCCAGGCCCGCCCGAAACGCATGGCCACGAGCAAGAGAAGACTCATGGCGGCAAAGGTCATGATGGTCGGCGTCTGCCCGGTCAGTTCGCGGGCCAGCCCGCTCGCCTGCGCCATCTGGATGCCCGCCCACATCTGCATCTGGCTGACGGAAAGGCGCATCGCGTTCGCAACAACCAGCCCGCCCGCGCCGAAGAGGGCCAGCACCACCCAGGCGAGGAGCAGTCCGCGGCCGCGCCAGCGCGGCGAGGTGATGGCCCAGAAGACCCCGGCGACCAGGGGCATCAGCCCCGCGCCCAGCAGCGTCCAGAAGCTCGTCCGCCAGTCGATGGAGCGCCACAGGCCGCCAACAAGCTCCGCCTTGCCCGGGCTGGTCTTCCACCACTCCTCGTCGACCCAGGAGTTCGGCATGCTCCCCTGCTGCGACATCCACTGCCAGGTCTGGCGCTGGGTCGAGAGCGTGGCGAGCTTCGCGGATTGCTGGGCATAGCTCAGCTGGTCCTGCTCGGGCGCGGTTCCCTTTCGGCTGAGGGCTTGCACCGATCCATCTTGATCGGCCTGAAGCCTGGCGATCTCTGCATCGACCTCTTTCAGGCGTTCGTCCGCGTGCCTGGCGTGGGCGGCGGAGATCTCGCGAGTCACGCCCGAGAGCATCGCCTCGGACGAGAGGAACGTGCCGCCCATCAGGGCGCCCGTGGTCGCGCCGACCGCGGCGAGCATGACCAGGAGCCAGAAGGCGGCGAGCACGAAGCCGAGGCGCTTGGCCCAGGGCCCGAGAACGGGATACTCGTGGAGCGAGGCGACCTGCCCGCACTCGGGGCAGCGCACCATCAGCATGTTGTAGTGGGACTCGCGGACGACGTGCTGCCCGTGCAGGTTGAAGCCGCAGCCGATGCAGACGCGATCGCCGGTGATGATGGCGATGCGTTCGGGGGCGGCGGTCGCGGGGGTGGTCGCAGGCGTGGTCATGTCGTTCTCCCGGATCGGGGCGTTCGAGCGTGTCTCAGCCTCACGAGCATCTTCTTCCGGCGGGCGATCCGACGCCGATTGAGCGCCCGCGCCACCGCGCCGCCGAACGCCATCAACGCGAAGGTGATCGGCAGCGACGCGAGCACGACGATCACCCACATCGCGCCCTGCAGTGGCGTCTTGGCCCAGGGCTCGCCCAGGAGCGGGGCGAAGAACCAGCGCGGGCCGGACCACTGCGCTCGCAGCACATCGAGCCCGATGTATCCCAGCACGAACGCCATCCACGCCGCGAAGAGCGCCCAGCGCTTCCAATGGCGCATGAACAGGCCCATCCACACGCCGACCAACCCCGCGATGCAGATCATGCCGATGAGCGCGCCCATTTCCTCGGGGTACTCCGCGTACCGATCGAGGAGGGCGTAAAACGAGTCGGGGCGGAGCGTGCCGTCGCGCGACCAGCCGATCATAACGATCTCGTCGGCCAGGAGGGCCGCCATGCCCAGGAAGCCCATGGTGACGATCGGAATAATGATCGCCTGGGCCAGCAGCACGAAGAACACCGGGATCGCGCGGCAGATGCGGCGCGTCCACACCGGCGCAGGGTGCCTGCGGCGCGCGAGCGTCAGGCCACATGAGGGACAACGCACCAGGGGCAGTCCGTACACGGGATCGCGCACGGCCCGCAGGCGTGTCAGGTCTGTGCCGCAGCGCCCGCAATGGTGCATGGGGCGTCCCATGCCCTTTCATACCAGAAACGCCGCCGGCGATTGCAGTTTCGGCGCGGGGGTCTACGATCGCCATCCCACCCCGCCAACTTTCCGCCAGCCGAGCCCGCCAAGCTTGTCCAGCACCCCTTCCAATCCCGTCGCCGCGATGACTTCGCGGCCGGCCGCGCCACCCTCCGCACCCGGGGCCGGGGCGGCGGACCTCCACGCCGGCGGACGCTGGCTGGGCACGATGTGCATCCTGGGCTCGCTCTTCGGATGGTCGAGCATCCCGCTGTTCCTCCGCTATTTCACGGACCTGATCGACGGGTGGACGGCCAACGGCTGGCGCTACGCCGTGTCGGCGGTGCTGTGGATGCCGGTGCTGGTCTTCGGCTGGGCGCGAGGCACGCTGCCCAAGGGCCTCTGGCGTGCCGCGCTGGTGCCCAGCATTCTGAACATCCTGGCGCAGATCGCGTTCGGCCTGGCACCGTACTACGTCTCTCCGGGGCTCATGACCTTCTCGCTCCGCCTCCAGGTGATCTTCGTCACGGTCGGGGCGGCGATCCTCTTCGTGAACGAGCGACGCATCATCACCTCGCGCGGCTTCATGATCGGCATGTCGCTGGTCATCCTGGGCACCCTCCTCACCATCGCGCTCAAGCCGGGCGGGCTGGGCACGGGCTCGGCGCTCGGTGTCACACTTTCCATTCTCGCGGGCCTTGGGTACGCGGCGTACGCCCTCGCGGTGCGCAAGTGCATGCACGCGATCCCGCCGATCACGGCGTTTGCGGCGGTGAGCGTGCTCTCGGCCGCGGGAATCTTCGCGGTCATGCTCGTCTTTGCGCCGCGGAGAGGCATGGTGGTGTTCGACCTCTCGAGCAAGCACCTGTTGCTGCTGGCGCTCTCGTCGATCATCGGCGTCGGTCTCGGGCACACGTTCTACTTCATCAGCATCGCAAGGCTGGGCCTGGCGGTATCGGCGGGCGTGGTGCAGCTCCAGCCGATCTTCGTGAGCATCGGCTCGATGTACCTCTTCCAGGAAGTGCTGACGAGCGGGCAGTGGGCGATGGGCGTGGTGGCGATCGTCGGAGCGTCGATCATGCTGTACACGCAGCACCGGCTGGCCAGGGCGGCGGGAACCAAGGCGGTGGACGAGCTGGATGAGCTGCCCGTCGACGCCGAGGTCGCGATGATCGCGCAGGCGAATGACGAGAAGAAGCCGGGAACGCGGGGAGCGCATGAGTCGTGAAGAGAAGAGATACGCCGCAGGGGCTGGAAACGCGTGCGATTGACCGAGCAACCGGATCACACAGCTCGCCATGACCCATCGCCCAATGCCTGACGCCTCCCCCATCCCGTTCCATCTCGCGCCGCGCGTGATCCTCGAACGCCTCGCGGCACTGGCCGCGGCGGACCGCCCGCGCGTCGTCGCGATCGCCGGCCCGGTCGGCGCGGGCAAGTCCACGCTCGCGTCGCTTCTTTCCACATGCATCGTTCCGACCGATGCGTATCTCCCCGATTACGACCTTGTCGCGCCGAGCGAGCGCGACCTGCCCCACCACGCCGATTTCCCGCGCCTGCTCGGCGATCTGGGCTCGCTCTTGTCGCGGCGCGAAACGCGCATCCCCGTGTGGTCGTTCCAGACGCACAAGCGCGTCGGCGACACGCCGCGAACGCCCGCCGACGTCATCGTGCTGGAGGGAATCCACGCGCTGCACGAACCCGTGCTCCCGCTGCTTGATGTGCGGGTCTTCGTAGACGCGCCGCGCGACATCCGGTGGTCGCGCTGGGAGCACATCGAGCGCACCGGGCAACGCGGCATGGGGGTCGAGCCCGCGCGCGAGTTTTTCCACGGCGTGGCCGAACCGACCTTCTCTCGCTTCGAATCGCTCTATCGCGCCCGGGCCGATTTGATCGTCTCCAACGACCAGTTCACGCACGGGGCGCCAGCCTGACCCAGCACCCGATTGAACGTTTCACCCGTTTCTCGCCCCTTCCGCCCTCCCCAACGATCGAGTATAGTGTTTACTATACTTCTTGAGTCCCGGGGACGGAGGCCGCCATGAACCTGCAACGCATCCTGATCCGCGTCATGCTGTGGATGCTGGCGATCACCGCGGTCGCCGGCGTCATGACCATCTTCGGTTCGGCCCGGGTGATGGGGCGCGTCGCGGGCACGGGCGGTCTGACCGCCGCCGCCATGCTCGCGGCGTTCCCGCTCAGCAAGTTCCTCGACCGCAACAAGAAGCGCCTGGGCGGGCTGGTCGGGCTGCTGGGACTCGTGCTCGCGTTCATGCTCGCGCTCCTGGCCATCTGGATCGGGATGTTCATCACGACATCGGATCTGCAGGAGCGTCTGGCCGCGTCGTCGTTCACGATCTTCGTCGCCTCCATGCTCGCGGCGTTCCTGCTCCCCGCGCGGCATTCCGTCAATCTCTCGCTGGCCGCCACAACCTCGCTGGCTTCCGAGTCGATCGTGGCCCTGCTCTTCCTCGCCTCGATCTGGTGGAACTTCGAGGAGCGGCTGGCGGAGACCGCGGTGGGTCTGCTCGCCGCCGCTGCTCCGGCCGCGATGGCGCTGATCGCGCCCTCGGCGCGGGAACGCGCGTGGCGCTGGATCGGTCCGCTCGCGGCCCTGGTTTCGTTCGTGATGAGCTTTCTGGGGACGTGGTTCATCCCGTCGGACGACCCGACGGTGTACGCCGGCGTGCTCGGCATCGCGTTCGTCGTGGGATACGCGAACGTCGTGCTTCATCTGAAGCTCCCGGATTCGGCGCTGTGGCTGCGCCTGGTGGCGATCGCCGCGGCCGCCGCCACCGCGGGCGGCATCACGTACATCTCCGCGCTCTCGCAGGGCTTCAAGAACTCGCCGCCCGACATGCTCGCGCGCTTCACGGGCGCGTGCGGCATTGTCACGGCGTGCGCCACGATCGCGCTCATGGTTCTGCTCAAGCTCAACCCAACCCGCAGCGACCAGGCCGTCACGACGATCGCCAGCGTCTGGCTCGCCTGCCCGCACTGCGGCAAGAAGTTCGACGCGCGGGTGGGGACTTCGGCGTGCCCGACGTGCGGGCTGCTCTTCACGATCGGTGTGCGCGAGCCGCTGTGCCATGTCTGTCAGTATCCGCTGCTGGACCTGAAGGGCGCGAATTGCCCGGAGTGCGGGACGGCGCGGAGCGCGACCCTGGCGCTGGCGGGGGACGCCACCGAGCCCAACGCGTAATCGTCTCGATCGTCGATCCGATTCATTCGGTGATTGCGATCGAAGCAAAGCAGCGAGTACCGTTCTTCATGAGAAACGGCTGCCAACTACGCGCCAGCGGCGAACGATGCGGTTGCCTACTTCGTCAGTGCCCACACGCCGCTGAGGATCGCGATGATCCCGCCGATGATGTACCACGCGATGTTGATCTTCATCTTGGCCTCGAGGTGGCGCTGGGTGAAGGACTTATCCTTTTCGGCCGAGAGGCGCTGCTTGTGGGCGGCCCCTTGCGCGAGCGCCTCGCCGAGCCGCTTGTAGGGATCGCCCGATCGCCCGGAGTACTTCTCATAGATATCAGGGTCGATCGCCATCGCGTGCTCCTTTCCTGGTTCGGCACGCGCAGCGTAACCGAGGGTGATGCACGATGCAAGATTGCGGTGTGTGAAATAACGCCGACCCGCTTCGTCGGCTTGTGCGGCATGTGAAGGGGTGCGATGCGAGGTCAAGCTTCACCCGCGCGCGCTATGGGCTTGTTAAGACACGCCCTCCCTCACGGTCGGGCTACTGAAGGAGGCGACTGGCTTCGGGCATCGAGCATCAGGCTGCCCGTACTACCCGACCACTCACCACTCCGCCATAGCTACTTTCCTTGGCCGCCCGGCTTCCACCACTCGATCATCTTCGTAAACACGATCGTGAACCCGGCGCGCGGGTCCTGGCCTTCCTTTGAGTAGCCGTGATCCTCGCCGATACGTCGATCGGTCGTGACGTCCTTGCCCGCGGCGGTCAGCTGCGCCCGCAGCACGTCGCAGCTCTCCACCGGCACCGACGTGTCGAGCGTGCCGTACGCCAGGAACATCTTCGCGTTGCACGCCAGCGCGCTCTGCACGGGGCTTGCCTTCATGAACGTTGACCAGCGCCGGTTGGGGTGTCCCCACTCGGACTTCTCGATGCTGTCGGGGTCCTGCATGATGCGTGCCCACGCCTCGTAGGCCGATTCGACGCGGGATTCTCGGTCGCCGACACTCTCTCCCGGCGATTGCTCGCGCCGCGCCAGCTGCGCCATGTCGAACAGCTGCGTGGGCCCGCCCGCGGAGAGGATCGCGACGTGCGTGGCCTCGGGCAACGCCGCACCGACGTGGGCCGCCATGTCGCCGCCCTCGGAGTGCCCGGAGACGAGCAGCGTCGACGTATCGATGCCCGGCAGGGCACGCGCCGCGCGCGTGGCGGCCAGGATCGCCGCGGTCCAACGTTCCGGCGTGTGCTCGCGCTTGAACTCGTCGGTGCAGCCCTCGGCCGACCCGGGGGACGTGGCCTGCGATAGGAACGCCACGCCCGGCTTCTCAACACACAGCACGCGGAATCGTCCATCGGCGAGCGTGAGCAGGATGTTCTGGATCCCGCCGTAGCGCCGCCCATCGGGGAGCTCGCCAAAGAGCGAGCCGCCGCCCGAACCCTGAATGAACACCGCGATGGGGAGGGCGCGGTCCTTCGCGCCCGCATCGGCGGGACCGCTCGTCGCGGCGTCCTTTGTTTCGATCTTTTCTTTCGTGTCGGAGTTCTGTGGTGCGTCCTTCGGCGCTTCCTTCGGGCCGCTCGGCTTGTAGTTCGCCACCGACAGATAGAACGTGATCTCGCGTCCAAACTCGTCCGTCGTGGTGTACCGATCGAACGGCAGCTTCAGCTCGCTCGCCGGCGTCACGAGCTTCGCAACGGGCGGCGAAGCCACATGGCCCGGCGGCGATGCGATCATCGTCGCGGTCTCGCCCGCACCCGCCTGGCCGTGCATAGGCTGTCTCGAATCTGGGACACCCGGGCCGCCCGCCAGCGCTGCGGCGCTCACGGCCAACGCCAGCACCGCCATCCCACGACGCATCCGTTGATTCCTGTTCATGCTGTCCTCAAGATGCGCGAACCGCCCGCGTCCGTCAAGCGATCGCGGATATCGTCCGAGGCCCCTCCCCCGCCGCCCCCGCGTATCATCGCCCGATGCGAAGAACCACCCTGCTCTCGGCCCTGATCGGCGCGTGCCTGTGCGCCGCCGCCGCCTCCGCGTTCCAGGCCGCCAACCCGCCCGCGCCCGCCCCAAGCGGCGACACCGCGACCGAGGCCTTCGGCCTGTGGTCGCTGTTTACGCGTTCATTCGACGCCTTCACGGTCCTGCTGGTCCTGGGCAGCGTCGTCGCGGTCGCCGTCATCTTCGCCAACCTGATCGACGTGCGCGAATCGCGTCTCATCCCGCGCAAGCTGGTCGACCGCCTGGGCGATCTGGTCGCCGCCGGGCGCTGGGACGATGTGCGCGACCTGGTGGCGCGCGACGAGACCTATGTCGCGCGTGTGATGCGTTCGGCCCTCTCGGCGGCGCGTCACGCGCCGGACCGCGACGCCGTCCGCGATGCCGCCGAACTCGCCGCCGCCGAGGAATCCGCGCGTTGGTTCCGGCGTGCCGAGCTGCTGAATGTCATCGGGAATCTCGGGCCGCTGATCGGTCTGGCGGGCACGGTGTGGGGCATGATCCTGGCCTTCACGAGCCTTGGCCAGACCGGAGGCAAGGCGGGCCCCGCCGACCTCTCGCTGGGCATCTCCAAGGCGCTCTTCCACACGCTGCTGGGCCTGCTCCTCGCGGTGCCGGCGCTCACGGTCTTCGGCTTCTATCGCACCCGCATCGACCGCCTGTGCAACAAGGCCATGATCGCCTCCGCGGGCCTGGTTGAACTCTTGCCCGCGTCGCTCTCGGCCCGCCGCGCCCCGGCGCCGCGCCCAGCGCCAAGCAGCACCACCCCCGCGACGCCTACTCCCGGCGCCTGACACCAGGACCGCCCAAGACTTGCGACGCCGATACGTCCAACGCGAGCATGCCTTCGAGGCGATCAACGTCACCCCGCTGATCGACGTGGTGATGTGCCTCATTGTCTTCTTCCTGCTCGTCGGCAAACTCGCCAACGACCGCTCGGCGGCGCTGCCGCTGCCGAAGTCCTCGCAGGGCGAGACCGACAAGCCCCCGGATGTCTTGATCGTGACCGTGCAGGGCGCGCCCGGTCCCGCCGTCGGTGGTGAGGCCTGGCCTGCGGGCGTGCCCACCGTCTCCATCGAAGACCGCCCCAGCCCCGGCCCCGCGGCCTTGGAG
>JABWBC010000009.1 GCA_013360695.1 Phycisphaerales bacterium | reverse complement strand
GTATCCCTGCGCGGTGAGGCGTGGCTCGACGATCCACGCCGTCACGCCCCAGCCGATGAACGTGAGCACCAACGTTGACACCGCCAGGAACCACCAGTTGGCCGTGGCCAGCACCGTGTACGAGGGCTCCAGCGTCCGCGCGCCCAGCGTCGTGATACCCGCGACGAGCGCATCCGTCGAGCCCACCATCAGGTTCGCCGAGAACCCCGCGGACACCCCCGCGAACGCCGCCGCGATCCCCGCCAGGGGGGCGCGCCCGAACGCGGCGTACAGCGCCGCCGCCAGGGGAGGCAGGATGATGTAGCCCGCGTCGCTGGCGATGTTTGAAACAACGCCAAGAAATACAATCGTTGGCGTCAACGCCCGCGACGGCACGATCCCCGCCACCCAGCGCATCCCCGCCCCGAACAACCCGACCTTCTCCGCCACCCCGATCCCGAACATCCCCACGAGCACCACGCCCAAGGGGGCGAAGTTGATGAAGTTTCGCACCGCGTTGGCCAGCAGCCAGTACACGCCGTCCATGCTCAGGAGATTTCGCGGCACGACCGGCGCGCCGCTCGCCACCAGCTCCGTCACCGGCTTGCCGCCCGCGTCGAGCTTGGGCTCCTGCGCCACGCTTCCGTCCGCCTGAGGAATCGCTTCGGTCACCAGGCGCACCCGCTGCGGCTGCACCGACCAGTTCATCGACGACCCCACCGCCGAAATCACCATCACCAGCGCCGTCGCGCTGATGAAGAGGAAAACAGGATCGGGGAGCTTGTTCCCCAGCCACTCGATGAAGCCGAGAACCCCGCCGGGCTCGGACGCGGGTTTGGACATTGGGTTGGGCGCGCTGGCGTCGGGCTTGGTTTCCTGTTGAGCCATTGGCCGCTCCTCCGAGCGCGCCGTGGCCGGATCGAAATCCCCCATGAATGGCCTGAATCATCCAGGCAACGGCGCGCGGGGCGAGGATACCCGCTGGCTCAGGATTTGCACGATCCGCTGCAGGATCGCCTCGGGCTCGCTCATACGCCCCTTGCCCACATGTCGGCACGCCTGCCAACCGTCTTCGGGACCAATGAACGCAAAGCCGTCCGCCGCCAGCTGCGACACATTGCGCTGGTTGGCCGGCTGCTCCCACATCACCGTGTTCATGGCGGGCGCCAAAAGCACGGGCGTCGTCCTCCGATCGATCGCCGCCAGGATCAGCGTCACCACGTCGTCGCACCGCCCCGTCGCCAGCCGCGCCAGCCCGTCCGCCGTGCAGGGCGCCACCACCGCCAGATCGGTCCGGCTCGCCAGCGCGATGTGCTGCGGGTCCTGGGACTCGATGTGCTCCCAGGGCGAGGTATACACCGGGCGGGCCGAGAGCGACTGAAACGTCAGCGGCGTGACGAAGTGCGTCGCGCCGGGCGTCATCGCCACCGTCACGTCCGCGCCCGCCTGGGCCAGCTTGCTCACCAGCGCCGCCGTCTTGTACGCCGCGATCCCGCCCATCACGCCGACAAACACCCGCGCACCCTTGAGAACGGCGTCCGCGGGATTGGGAGCGGGGCTGGTCATGGCATCGCGATGCGCGGGGGCCGAAGGGCGGCCCGGCTTACTCGGCGGCTTCGCTGGTCTTGCGGTAGAGCACCGAGGGATCGAAATCAAGCGTGATCTTGTCGTGCAGGATCTCGTCGATCACGACCTCAAGGTCGGTGCGCCCCGCGCGGTCCACCAACGGACGCGCCCCTTCCATGAGTTGGATGAGGCGACGCTGGATCAGGGCGCACAGCTTGAACTTGCCGCCGACCTTATTGACGATGTCATCGCTCTTGAGGGCTTCGATCATGTCGTTTCCCGGTTGCCGCGGGGCCTGGTCGCGCGAAAGACGCGCCCGTCCGGCGGGACAAAGACTATAGGCCGGCACCGTCCCCCCGGTCCGGATAGACCAACCGACGCCCCCGCCCCGCCCGCGCAGTCGCTTGCTCGCCTCGTTGCAACGCCCCACGGGGAACCGGCGTATTGTTTGATGCTGGCGGTCGGTGGAGAGGGGCTTGAGAGCCCCGCCCGTGCCGCCCCACGCTTGCCGGGTGTCCCCACACCGGGCTGGTCGGTTCGACCAGTTCGGCGTTGTATGGGTCAGGCCATGAAGGCCTCACCCGCACCCGCCCGCCGAGGATCGGAATGACCATGTCCGCCAATGTTCGTGCGTTCGCGCTCGGCGATCGAGTGCGCCATGCCGCCCGCCCCGAATGGGGAGTCGGCGAAGTCACGGCCGCCGAATCGCTCATGCAAGACGGCAAGCCGACGCAACGCCTCGTCATCCGCTTCGAACGCGCCGGGTTCAAGACGCTCTCGTCCGCCTTTGCGGACCTGCGCCCCGCGTCGGAGCTCCCGCCCGTGCCGACCGAGAAGGCGGTCGATCCCCTGGCCGCCCCCGACGAATCCGCCGAGGAACGCCTGCTCGCCATCCCCGACACCGCCACCGACCCCTTCATCCCCCTCAAAAAACGCATGATCGCCACGCTCGGCCTCTATCGCTTCACCGGCAACGGCGGCTCGCTCATCGACTGGGCTTGCATGCAGACCGGCCTGAAGGACCCCATGGTCCGCTTCAACCGCCACGAACTCGAGGAGCTCTTCAAGCGCTTCCGCTTCGCCCTCGACCAGCACCTGGTCCGCCTTGCCAAGGACAGCAAGCGCCAGGAGCCCGGGCTCCTCGACAGCCTCGCTCCCAGCATCGCTGCCGACGCGCGGCAGGTGTTGCGTCGCGCCGACGTGATGCGTTGACGAAACACCACAGTCGTTACAGACGGACCTGGGCCTGATCGGCCCGCGATGGCCGCTGGCGCGACGACTGCCCGCGCCGTAATCCTGCGCCGCCTTTTATAGGACCAACGCGACTGGCACGCGGATTCGAGCGGATCGGCGTGTGGGTTGTTGTTCTCTCAACGTCGCCTGCTTGGGCGACGCCGCCGGTGGTGCGGGTTTGGGACGATCGGAACAACGCCAGAAACGGCGCCAGACAGGGGAGAAGAGAATCATGAACGAGAGCGATTTCCAGGCGAAACTCGGTGACCTCATCAGCCAGATCGGTCAGCTTCCCGAAGGGGAACGCGGCCCGCTCGAGCAGCTCGCCCTCGAGACCCAGAACCGTCACGACAAAATGAAGAAGACCATCGCGGACCTTCAGGAGTCGCTCGACTACCTCCGCCTGTCCATCAAGTACCTCGTCTTCGACCTGGAGGCGACCCGTCGCGAGAACCAGTACCTGCGCAAGCTCCTCGAAGCCCAGAACAAGGGCGGCGACGAGCCGGCGTCCGAGGAATAAGCCGCGCCCCGACGAAGCTCGCAACCGATCGAGAGAGACATCGCGGCCCGATCAGGAACAGGATCAGTCGCCGCGCGCGACGGGGACATCCGGAGGGAGGTCCCCGGACGCGTTTTTGGCCCCGAGAGAATCGGACGCTCGGGCCAAGAACCGTAAAGCGCCGCCGTTGCCACGATCGCCCACGCCCTACGCACGGCTAAGACGAAACGCCACCCGGAGCGACGCGCATGGTGTGCGTCGCGACCAGCATGGTCGTTTCGGTCGTTCCCAATCGATCCCAAAGAGGCGTCTGATGATGCTTGAACTGCCACGCAGCCTCAAAGATCCGAACGGAAGAGCCGCGCAATCGCGGGACATCGCCCACCTGGGGGAACTCACTCGCGTCCACGTCGACGAGATACCCCGGAACGCCGTCGGCACGCCCGATCCCCTTGGAGTTGGTCCACGCAATAAGTTCCAATCGGATGTCATGGGGGTCCGGCAGCTCGTGAAATACAAATGGAATGCTGAACTTGCCCTCTTGGTCGATCAGGGTGTCGGGTGTGGAGCTCCCGTTGAGCCCCGTGACCCGAATCTTCGCTCCTCCGCTTCGGACGGCCCGCAGCGACACCAGCGGCGCGAGTCGCTCGGGCGTCGCCCATTTGCCCTTGAGAATTCCCGCGGTGATCAGGTGGCGCACCACCGTCTTGTCCCGATCGTCCCGGATTTTTCCGACCACCAATCCTCGAGGAATATTGCACCTCCGGCTCAGGCAAGGCGCAGGGCGGCCCGCCGTGCATGATGATGTCGCCAGCATACCGAAGCGACTCCGACTTCCGCATCGCTCTCGGCCAAAAAGAAACCCGCGGACACTCTCCCGCGGGTTCGTCGGTTCGCGCCATGGTTCGAGGGCCGTGCCTACACGCCCTCGGATTTGCCGATCTGCCATTCTTCGAGCTCGATCGGCGCCTGGCGTCCGAAGATCGTGACCAGCACGCGGACCAGGCCCTTGTCGGGGAGAAGCTCGTCGACCGTGCCCTCGTAGCCCTGGAACGGGCCTTCCTTGATCGTGACGTGCTCGCCCTTCTCGAAGACCATCCGGACCGAGGGCTGGTCCTCGGGCTTGCGGCTGTCGACGAGCATCTTCTCGATCTCGTGCTCCTTCATCGCGGTGGGGCGCCCCGCGGTGCCGACGAAATCGCCCACGCCCGTCGTCTCCTTGATGAGGAAGAAGACATCCTGGGGGATGCGCCCGTCGGGCTCGAGCTTCATTTCGACGAAGACATAGCCGGGGTAGAGCTTGGTCTCGGTGATCTTGGTCTTGCCGGCCTTGATGGTCTTGGTCTTTTCGGTGGGGACGAGGATGCGTCCGACCAGGTGGGCCATGCTCTCGATCTGGACCTTGCGGAGCAGGGTCTCGCGGACGCTCGATTCCTTGTTCGACGCGACGCGGAGCACGAACCAGTTCATGCCCTCCTGGCGCAGCGGGCCGTCGGCGTCGAGGAGTCCTTCACGATGGGCGGTGTCGGTCATGTCCAAGTTCTCCGCCGGCCGCACGATTGCGGCGAGGGGCGTTGGTGAAGCGAACGCACGAATCGGGATGGCTCATGCACGCCGGGCGGGCTACTTGTGCAGGAGCTTGATGCTCTGGAAGACCGTGACGAAGCCGAAGTCGAAGACCCAGAGGAGCCCGGCGATGAGGAAGCAGGCGGCGATGACGACCCAGGTCGAGCCGAAGACCTCGCGCCTCGTGGACCAGTGGACCTTCTTCATCTCGCCGTCGGTCGCGATCAGGAACTCGGCGCTCTTGGGCTTCACGCCGACGAAGGTATAGATCAGCGCCACGCCGATGATGAGGATGGCGGCGGCGACACCGGCCTGAAGGTACAGGATGGGGAAGAGCGGGACGCCGACGGCGGTGGCGACGGTGTAGCGCTTCCCGCCGATCAGGACGGCCTGGCCTCCCACGTCCGCGGGTTCGTGGTTGCTCACCATCTGCGGCTCCTTGATGGTGAGATTGCCGAGGTTATCGCCGGCCTTCTCGAAGGAGACTATGGTGGCGCTGCCGATGCGAACCGCCAGCGGGCCGGTGCCCGGCGACTCGTCCATGAGATCGACGGTGCCGGTGGCGTCGGGCGCCTCGGTCATGTTCTTGAGCGACAGCACCCAGGACTGCATGGGGATCGGGATCGCGTTCACCTGCATGGCGGTCCACGCCGCGGTGACCAGGAAGAGAAGTCCGGCGACGCAGGCGGTGAGGACGCGGACCCAGTAGCCCTGGCCCGGGCGATAGACGCCCATGCCGCCGGACGTGTGGGGCGCGGAGCCGCCGCCCTGGTCGGAGTCGGGAACACGCCGGGAGGGACTTGAACCCGCAACCTGCGGATTTGGAATCCGCTGCTCTGCCAATTGAGCTACCGGCGTATTGGACGGATTGGATGAGCCGTGTTCCGGCACTGGTTTACTTCCGCTTGACTTTGTGGAGGGTGTGACGACGCAGGCGGGGCGAGTACTTCTTCAGGCCTTCCTTGAGGCCCTCGGGCATGCCGCCCTTGGTGTTGACTTCGGTGCGGTAATTGAGATCGCCGGTCTCCGTACACTGGAGCCAGAGGTACTCGCGGGCCGCTGCTTTCTTCTTCGCCATAGGGTCACTTCGATTTTCAGGGCTCGGGGGTTCGCCCCGGGCGGTGCGAGGCGCGGTTGGCCGCGCGTGAATTCCACTGGTCGGGCGGTCCATGCCCGGGGGTGTGCGACGACGGTCCCCGTCGATCGCCGTGGCCCGTCGGGCGTGCCGCCAAACGTCGGCGGATCCCTTCAGACAACGCCGTCCGAGCGCCCCTGTGGGCTCTCGGACGGACGGCTCAAGTCTAGGCCGGTCAAGCGACGGCACGAGGGACGAAAGCCCCGTCGCGCTGTTCCTGGCCGGGATTTTGGCCGCTCCCCGACGCAACGGGAGGGCGCTGAAAAGTCCGGCCGGGGGTGTCCCCCCGACCGGCATGAATCGATCAGGCGATGATCTCGGTCACGGTGCCGGAGCCGATCGTCTTGCCACCCTCGCGGACGGCGAAGCGAACGCCCTTCTCCATGGCGACGGGCTTGTCGATGAGGTCGATCTCCATCTCGACGTTGTCGCCGGGCATGCACATCTCGGCGCCGCCGAGGAGCTTGCAGGAGCCGGTCACGTCGGTGGTGCGGAAGTAGAACTGGGGGCGGTAGCCGGAGAAGAACGGGGTGTGACGCCCGCCCTCTTCTTTGGTAAGGACGTAGACCTGTCCCTTGAACTTGGTGTGGGGCTGAATCGAGTTGGGCTTGCAGAGCACCTGGCCGCGCTCGATGTCGTCCTTTTCAACGCCGCGGAGCAGGGCGCCGACGTTGTCGCCGGCCATGCCGCTGTCGAGGGTCTTGTTGAACATCTCGACGCCGGTGACGACGGTGGTCTTCTTCTCGGAGCGGAGGCCGACGATCTCGACGGTGTCGCCGACCTTGACCATGCCGCGCTCGATACGACCGGTGGCGACGGTGCCGCGGCCCTTGATCGAGAAGACGTCTTCGACGGACATGAGGAAGGGCTTGTCCATCTCGCGGGCCGGATCGGGGATCCAGCTGTCGATGGCCGTGAAGAGTTCATCGATGGGCTTGCAGATCTTGTCGTCCTTGGGGTTTTCGAGGGCGGCCTTGGACTGGCCGCGGACGACGGGGGTGGTGTCGCCCGGGAAGCCGTACTTCTTGAGCAGCTCGCGGACTTCGAGCTCGACGAGGTCGAGGAGCTCGGGGTCATCGACGAGGTCGACCTTGTTGAGGAAGACGACGATGTAGGGCACACCGACCTGGCGGGCCAGGAGGACGTGCTCGCGGGTCTGGGGCATGGGGCCGTCGGCGGCCGACACGACCAGGATCGCGCCGTCCATCTGGGCGGCGCCGGTGATCATGTTCTTGACGAAGTCGGCGTGGCCGGGGCAGTCGACGTGGGCATAGTGACGCTTTTCGGTCTCGTACTCGGTGTGAGACGAGGCGATGGTGACGGTCTTGTTGGCGTCGCGGACGGTGCCGCCCTTGGTGATGTCGGCGTAGGACTTGATCTCACCGCCGAAGCGGGCCGCCGAGCGGGCCGAGAGGGCCGCGGTGAGGGTCGACTTGCCGTGGTCGATGTGACCGATGGTGCCGACGTTGACGTGTGGTTTGGTACGAGCGAATGTGCCTTTAGCCATGTCCGACGACCTCCGATCATGATCCCGCAACGGGGATCTTCGACCTCGAAGAGTCCGCACCCGAAGCGAGGGCCTCGCGACGGATAAGGACCGAATGAACCTCACCGGCCGAGCGTGGGCAACGCCCGAATCGGTGAACATGTGCTCGATCATCCGGCGCGAACGTTGCCGCGCCGGAGTCCCGACGAGCCGCTGATGGGGATTGAACCCATGGCCTCACCCTTACCAAGGGTGCGCTCTACCACTGAGCTACAGCGGCCTGTGCGCCGTGCGGCTGCCCGCGCGGAACGTTAGGCCGAAATGTCAACCTCTCGGGAAACGGACCCCGAGCGAGCGTGGATCGTATGCCCTCAGGGGGGGCGGTCAACACGCCACGACCCAACCCCCATTCCCGGCTCGCCAGACCGGTTTGGGCCATCCATATCGGCCTTGAATCACACCAAACAATACGCTAATATAGAGGCAATGGGTGGTTGGCCTGATCGGGTCGTTTTCATCAGGAAGGCGTGGAGGGTGAAGGTTGGGGTGGGGTTGGGTCATGGCCGCAACTTTGGGGCGGGCCGGGCCGAATCTGTCTGGCCGAGGGAGTGCGTCATGAGAAAGAAGATTGAGCGGCGGATATCGGTGTCGGCCTGCCTGGCCCTGTCCTTGAGCGCGGGGACGGTGTGGTCTGCGGGGGTGGGCGACACGATCGTGGTCCACACCTCGCGGGGCGTCGCGACGTTCCTGGTGGAGAATGCGAACGTCGGGCGGGCAGCGGCTTCGCGCGTCAATGCGGACATGGCGGGGAAGGACGGCGTGGCGCCGCCGCCGACGCCGGGGTATGAGCTGACCTCCAAGGTCGTCGCTCGCGGAACGAGACAGGCGATGAACGCGGCGCTGGGGCGGTTGCGAGCACCGGTGATTGCCGTGCCGGTCGAGGGCGCGCCGAGCTATGTGAACATCGAGGCGGGGACGATCGCGGAGGCGGCTGCGCTGGCGGCGAGCCTGCGCGGCGCGGGGTTCAAGGACGCGGTGGTCGATGTGCGACGCCCCATGCCACTGCGCTCGATCCCGACCGATCCGGGCCTGGCCCAGCAATGGCACCTGATCAACGGCGTGACTCCGGTGGCGGACGTGAACATCGAGGGAGCGTGGAATCTCGGGTACACCGGGCAGGGCGTGACGATCGGGATCCTGGAGGGTGGTTTCGAGACCGGGCACGAGGACCTGAGCGCGAACTATCACGCGGCCGCGTCGCAGTCGGGCGGGAGCGCGACGTCGCACGGGACGGCGTGCGCGGGGGTGGCGGGGGCGGTCGGCAACAACAACAAGGGGGGCGTGGGGGCGGCGTTCGGCGCCAAGGTTTCGCAGCTGATCTTCGGGAGCGAATCGCAGACCGCGACGGCGTTCGGATATAAGAACAATCTTAACTTCATCAAGAGCAATTCGTGGGGACCGGCGGACGGCGGGTTCATCGCGTCGATCTCGGGTGTCGAGCTGGACGCGATCCGGGCGTCGGTAGAGAGCGGGCGGGGCGGGCGCGGGACGATCTTCACCTGGGCCGCGGGCAACGGCGGGAGCATCGACCGCGTGGACTACGACGGGTACGCGTCGAGCCGGTACGTGGTGAGCGTGGGTGCGATCGGCGACGAGGATTACCAGGCGTATTACAACGAGCTCGGGTCGGCGCACCTGGTGGTGGCGCCGTCGAACGGGAACAACCTCGGGATCTACACGACGGACGTGACTGGGGCGGGGGGGTATTCGACCGGGAACTACACGCCGGACTTCGGCGGGACCAGCTCGGCGTGCCCGCTGGGCGCGGGCGTGGTCGCGCTGATGCTGGAGGCGAATCCGAACCTCGGCTGGCGCGACGTGCAGCACATCCTGATCGAGAGCGCGCGGAAGTGCGAGCCCTTCAACTCGCAGTGGGTGCAGAACGGCGCGGGGTACTGGGTGAATTACAAGTATGGGTTCGGGGCGATCGACGCCAGCGCCGCGGTGGGGCTGGCACGCACATGGGACAACGTGAAAGCGGAGAGCGCCGAGACCAGCGGCCTCCGCGAGGTCGACGCCGCCATCCCCGACAATAACTCGACGGGCGTGACGAAGTCGGCGACGATTGCCGCCGACTTCTCGATCGAGACGGTTGAAGTGGTGCTGAACGTGACGCACCCGTTCGTGGGGGATCTGCAGATCACGCTGACCGGGCCGTCGGGCAAGAGTTCCGTGCTGGCGACCAAGCGGAACGACCCGACGGACAACTACAGCGGGTTTGTGTTCACGTCGCGTCGCCACTTCGGCGAGAACGCGAAGGGAACGTGGACGCTGGCGATCGCCGACCGGGCGGCCCAGGACACGGGCGTGTGGGTGGACTGGCAGCTCAACGTGTACGGGACGCGCGGCTGTTTCGCGGATTTCAACGGCGACGGGTTCGTGAACGGAAACGACTACGACGAGTTCGCGGACGCCTTTGACCTGGCGCTCCCCGAGGCCGACCTGAACAACGACGGGTTTGTGAACGGGAATGACTACGACGAGTTTGCGAGCGCGTTTGATGTGGGGTGCTGAGAAGAAGTCACGAAGTCACGAAGAGAGTACTTCGTGAGTCGTGAGTCGGGTTAATGCTACCGGGACCGGGGCCCGTTGTTCGGTCGCGATGATTCGGCCACGCGCATTTCATGTGCCCTATTCAATGTGGAATCGGAAGCGCCTCGGGCGCGCTTTCGCGCGCCCGAGAGCGGCCTCGCCCTTCTCGTGAGGAGAACGAGTCCTGGGCACGCCCACGCAGCCGCGAGCCCGCAACGAACACGCGGGTGTCCTTTTCAGGGCACGCGCGTGGTGTCCACCGGCGAGTCCGGCGCGGCACGGGGCCGGATGAGGAGTGTGCCTACTCAATAGACGCGATTTCCGGGCGAGGGCAGCGCGCCTGAGTGAGAAAAAGGTGAATATCCAATAGAAACCCCGGCGTAGAGGCGGCTCCGGGCCGCGATCGCCGGGCTGTTGACCAAGTCGGTGCTCGAGGGGTATGACCAGCATGTCGCGCCGGGCTCGGGAGAAACTCCGAGCCTGTACACTCGCGCGATGAAGAATTTGGGATTGATCGGGCTGGCTCTTGGCGTATTCCTCACCGCCGGAACGCTGGCGGACGATCGCCCGGGGCATTCAGCGCACGGATCGGCCTTCGATACCGGGTTGCGCCAGCGCCCCTGGCGAATGCAGGGCATCGGCAAGACGCACTTCGCCGTAACCACCAAGGTGCCGGAGGTTCAGGAGTGGTTTGATCAGGGCAACACGCTGCTCCATTCGTTCTGGTTTGAGGAAGCAGAGCGTTCATTCCGCTGGTGTTTGAAGCTCGATCCCGACTGCGCCATGGCCTACTGGGGACTCGCGGCCGCGAGCCTGAATTGGTTCAGCCCCGGCACGCTTGATGATCCGGTGTCCAAGCGTGGTTTGGAGTTTCTGAAGGACGCTGTCCGGCGCAAGGACTCCGTTTCCGCGCGCGAACGCCTGTACATCGAGGCGTGGGACAAGGCCTTCAACGGAAGTTCTCCGGACCGCTCGCGCGTGCTGGCTTCCGAGGTGCAGAAGATCGTTCTGGCCCACCCGGATGATGTCGAGGCCAAGGCGCTCTATGCCCTCTACAGCATCAACGCCGGCATGACCTGGGCGACCGAACTGGTGATCCGTCAGGTCCTCGAGAAGGAGCCCGATCATCCCGGCGCTCATCACTATCGCATCCACAACTGGGACGGCAATTCGACCGAGCAGGCCCTGGAAAGCTGCCGCCGATACGGCCCGATCGCGCCAAGCGTCGGGCACGCCAACCACATGCCCGGGCACAACTACACCAAGCTCGGTATGTGGAAAGAGGCCGCGATCTCGATGGACGCCGCGACCCGCGTCGAGCTCCGGTACATGAACGAGCGCCTCGCCCTGCCGTACGAGACCTGGAACTTTGCTCACAACCGAAACTACCTCAGCTACATCCACGAGCAGCTCGGGATGGAGGGGGCTTCGCTGGCGGGGGCGCGGGCTTTGATCGCCGCACCGCGCGACCCGCTGATGAACAAGGACGACGAGCAAGGCGCCTATGACCAGGGGATCCAGGCCTTGGTTCGCTGCCTGATCAAGTTTGAGCGCTGGGACGACATTCTGAAGTCCGGTGTGATCCCGTGGCGCGATATCCCTGCGGACAAGGCCGGCCGCGCGTTCGCCGAAGCCCTCGCGCACACCGGCACGGGTAATCTCGTCGAGGCCCGCGCTCGCCTCGCCGAGCTGCGCGCGCAGGTCAAGGACCAGAGCGAGAAGAACAAGGGCATGAACGTCGATCTCGCGATCGCCGCCGACGCGGCGGAGGGGCTGCTCAAGGCGGCCGAGGGCGACGTGCTTGAGGCCACGCGACTCCTCCTTCAGGCCGCCGCGGCCGAACAAAGGAACCGCGACAGTGGCTCCTACCGCAACGATCCGCCGCCGTATCCGTGGCCGGTCTACCGGGTGCTTGGTGACGTTCTGGCCGCCCGCGGCGAGCACCGCATGGCGGTCGATGCGTACACGCGGGCGCTGAAGGTCGAGGCCAACGACGCGTTTGCGCTGGCGGGCCTGGCCGCATCACACAACGCCCTGGGCGAGCGCGAGCAGGCCGCGCGCTTTGCGGGTCGTTTTTCGGCCGTGTGGGCGAACGCCGATCCCGGCCTCGTGTGGCGTGCAAAGGTGGACGAGTTGGCACTGGACGCCAAGCCCATCGCCGAGACGCCCGCCTCCGAGCGCGACTACAACGTCGACCTTCAGTCCAATCTCGGGCCGCTGGACTGGGAGCCATTCGCCGCGCCCAAATTCGACTGCCTCGATCCGGACGGCAAGCCGGTGCGCCTCGAAGACTACCGGGGCAAGAACGTCATCGTGGTGTTCTATCTCAACGAGTCGTGCGTCCACTGCGTCGAGCAGCTCGTCGCCCTCGACAAGCGCGCCTCCGACTGGTCGGGCCAGAACACCGTGATCCTGGCCGTCAGCAGCACGCCCCCCGAGAAGAACAAGGAATCCTTGAAGCTCGGCGGCCTCTCAATGACACTGCTCTCCGATACCGACCACATCAACGCCCGCCGATTCACGTCGTACGACGACTTCGAGGACATGGAGCTCCACTCGACGATCCTGATCGACACCCGCGGGCGGGTTCACTGGAAGCGCACCGGCGGCGATCCCTTCACGGACATGGACTTCATCCTCAAGGAAGTCAAGAGAATGAACGAGTCGCAATCACATGCGGACGCGGGAACGCGTTAGATCGTCGAAGCATTTCAACAGGCGTCAGGGCGCAACGACGGAGCGCAGTTCGTCGATCGTCTTGATTGGGTCAAAGCCTTCGAGCTTCCTGACAATCTTCCCCTCGGCGTCGATGGCGACAAAGGTCGGATAGCGTGCGATGGCCAGCTCGCGCGCCAGAGCGTCAGCGCCGCCGACGATCTTCAGCGAGCTCGTGTCGATCTTTTCGTCGCCGGTGCGATGGCGCGGGTGGAAGTTCTTGAGGAAGTCCGCGGCGGCATCCTTGGTGCGCTCGCGCACGGCGCAGGCGATCACGGGTACGCCGGGTTCTTTGAGGGCGGCGGCGAACTTGGACAACGGCTCGATCGCGTCGCGTGCCGGGAGGCTCCAGGTTCCCCAGAACATGATCACGGCCGGCTTGCCGCGGAGAGAATCGGTGCTGAGGGTCGTGCCGTCGGACAGCGTGAGCGTGGCGCTGGGAAGCGTGGCGCCCCCGGCGCCGGGTGTTGGGACAGGAGCGACGCCATGGGGCGCGGAGGAACCGTCGGCGCCGGGCGGCGTGATGACGCTGGCGGGCGTGGAGGACGGATTGTCGCCCTCGGCCCGGGCGGGCGTGCTCGTGCTCGTCGCGTCGGCGGCGACGGGTCGGCCCTTTTCATAGTGCCGCGGCATCGTGACGTCGCTGGTGTAGCCGTCGGGCGGGGCGATGGTGAGCTCGAGATCGCTGATCTCTTGGTTGAGCGCGACGTTGCTGAATTCCTGGACGGTGGCGCTCGTGATCTTGGTCGTTTCGGTGGAGCGTTCCAGCCTGCGGAGCATGTGGTCGGACTGGGCGATCCAGAGTTTGAGGAGCGTCTTGCGCTTGGGGTAGCGGACGTGCAGGAGGTCGCAGGTCTGGCCGTCGACTTCTTCGGTGGCGGCGAGGGTGATTTCCTCGCCGGCGAGTTCCTTGTTGAAGGGGATGGCTTCGACGATCTGGGTCGGCATGGCCTGAGAGGCGAGGGCGTAGGAACCGCCGCGAGCTTCGTTCTGTGGGCGGCCGACGAGCTTCTTTTCCTGGTGATCGAGCCAGGTGATCGAGCCGCCGCCCCAGGCGACGTCGAAGTTGGTGTCCTGGCCGTTGCGGACACCCGAGCCGGTGACGCGGACATGCCATGCGCCGTCGACCCTGCGCAAGCGGACGGCGGCGTCGGTGGAGGGCGTGACGCCGGCCAGTGAACCGGTGACGGTGGTCTTGATGTTGGCGCGGATCGAGGTCGCCTTGGCGATGGCGTCAGACATCGCCTGGAGGATCTCTTTGGCGGCGGGGTCGACGTTGCCAGAAGGTGCGGCCGCGGCGGGTTGAGATGCGGGCTGTGATTCCGCGGGCGCATCGGGTGGCGATGTTGGTGGCTGCGCAGGCTGATCCGTTGGTGGCTCGGCCGGCCGATCTTGGGCCAACGCGCCCGCGGACAGGAGGGCGAGGCAGAGCATCGCCGGGATGGCGAGCGCGACTTGGCGGGTGCGGATGGGATGGGGGATCATCGCGAGTCCTCGCGGGATGGGTTATGTCGGGCGGCGTGTGCCGTGGATCAGTTCGTGGAGCGCGGCGCCGGGGTCGGTCTGCCGCATGAGGTGCTCGCCGACGAGCACGATGCGCACGCCGACGGAGCGGAGGCGCTCGAGGTCGGCGCGGGTCTTGATGCCGGACTCGCTGACGAGCACGGAGCGATCGTCGACCAGCTCGACCAGACGCATGGTGTGGGCGAGGTCGACCTTCATGGACGAGAGGTCGCGGTTGTTGATGCCGAGCAGGGAATAGGAAGGGTGCGGGAACCCGACGTGTGGGCGGACCTTTAAAAGGTTCTCCATCTCGTGGGCTTCGATGAGCACCGTCAGGCGGAGCTGCTGGGCCAGGATCAGCATGTCGACCAGTTCGCCCTCGGTCAGGCATTCGGCGATCAGGAGCACCGCGTCCGCGCCCGCCGCACGCGATTCCCACAGCTGCCACGGGTCGATGATGAAGTCCTTGCGCAGCACCGGGAGGGGGACGGCATCCTTCACGCGCTGGATGAATGACAGCCGCCCGCCGAAGAAGTGCTCGTCGGTGAGGCAGGAAATCGCGGCGGCGCCGGCCTTGTGATACCGTTTGGCGATGTCCTCCGGCGCGAATGCATCGCCCTCGTACTCCGCGCGGATCAAACCCGCCGAGGGGCTCTTGCGCTTGATCTCCGCGATCACCGACGTGTGGTCCAGCGAGGGATGGCGGGTGACGGCCGCAAAGAAGTTGCGGGGTTCCTCCTCCTGCGCCACCATCGCCTCAAGCTCCGCGAAGGGCGTGCGGGCCTTGGCGGCCTCGACCTCGCGGCGCTTCTGCTCGACGATCTCGGCCAGGATGGGCACCTTGGGGTTCACGGCGTGGATTGTTGCGCTGGCGATCGCGCTGGGCGCGGGTGGGCTCACAAAGGCCGAAACGGGTTGCGCGCCGCTGACAATCGCTGCGGAGAGCGCCCAGACCGCCGCGCCGTCGCTCACCGACGGGCGGTCGGCGGACGCGGTGCCGGCGGCGTCGCACAAGATCCCGTCCTTCGAGGGCATCACGCCGGTTCAGTGGGCGGTGCTCGGGCTGGCGGCGGCGCTCCTCGGCGTCTTGTGGTGGCGCGACGTGATCCGCCCGGGGTCATTCCGGAGAAACGGCCTTCGCAAGACGGGCGAGCTTGGCGCGCTGGTGTGGGTCTTCGGCGCGATCGCGACGTTCCTCATCGCGCAAATCGGCGGCACGATCGCGCTGGTGGGGTTGGGCGTGAAGCTGAGCGAGACCGACACGCCCGGGCCGCGCGTGCAGGGGCTGTACGCGATCGTCTCTTACGGCATGGGGATCACGGCGGCGGGCGTGCTGCTTGGCCTGTTCCGGCGCGCGTCGCCGGGCGCGGAGGGGATCACGCCGCGATGGAAGGATGGGCTGTGGGGCGTGCTGGCGTTTGCGATCATTATGCCGATCGTGATGTCGGTGTCGCAGCTCTCGGTGTGGCTGGCGTGGGCGGTGGAGCGCTGGTACCCAGAGCCGATCGCGCACAAGACGCTCCAGGAGATCGTGGACAACCCGAGCAATCCCTGGGTGTGGGTGATGGCGGCGGGGGCTGTGGTGGGCGCGCCGATCGTCGAGGAGTTTGTGTACCGCGTGTGTTTGCAGGGCGCGCTGGTGCGGGCGACGAAGCGCGCCTGGCTGTCGATCCTGGTCGTTTCGACGTTGTTTGCGCTGGCGCATTGGGGACGGGTACCGTGGCACGCGATGATCACGCTGGGCTTCCTTGGATGCGCGATCGGCGTGGCGTATGAGCGGACCAGAAGCTTGCTCGTGCCGATCACGGTTCATGTGCTGTTCAATGCGGCGAATATCGCGATGGCGCTATTTTTCAAGTGATCGAAGCTCCCGGCCGGGTGAATCACCGGGGAGTGCGCCGCGATCCGCTCGACTTCATGCGGGTTGTGAACAATCGTCGTGCTTGTCCACACGTTCTGCACGCGGTGAATTTGCGGAGACTCCCGGACTGTTCTGATACACTGCGCGGACAAGGAGGTGCTCCATGCGTGGAATGTTCGCCTCGGTGCGCAACGTGTTGCGCGTGTTCAACGTGTTCGGCGTGGTGGGTGTGGGCGTCGCGATGGTGCTCGTAATGGGCGCGGCCACGCTCGGGGGCTGTTCCAGTTACAGCGTGCCCGGCGGGCCGGCCGACTTCCGTGCCCTGGGCATCACGCAGGATCAGCAGGCATCGCTCACCGACAAGGAGATCGCGGAGCGACTGGCGCGCAAGCCCGCGGCCAATTTCCCCGCGGTCATCGCGACGGTGCGCGTGCAGGACAACAACTACCGCTCGCACAGCTACCACGGCTCGCGCGGTGAAGGAAAGTTCAGCGTCGTCACGCTCCGCGAACTCGAGAGCGATGTCGACATGGAGCGGCTCGGCAAGCTGCCCATGGTGCGCGGGCTGGCGCCTATGAACCGGCTGGTCGTGCCCGAGCGGGTGAACGACGAGAAGAGCCTGCGGCTGGCGGCCGCGGACCTGCAGGCCGACGTGGTGCTCGTCTACACGATCGACACGCGCTTCGGGAGCAAGACGCTGATCCCGATCCTGGGCACGATCACGCTGGGCGTGTTCCCCGCGGAAGAGGCGCAGGTGACGACGACGGCGTCGGCGGCGCTGGTGGACGTGCGCACGGGGTACATCTACGGCCTGGCGGAGTCGACGGAAAAGGCGAGCCAGCTCGCAAACCTGTGGACCACCAGCGACGCGATCGATGATTCGAGATTGCGGGCGGAGAAGGCGGCGTTCTCGAAGATGGTGGGCGAGATCGAGAAGACGTGGGTGCGCGTCGCGGCGGGGTATGGACCAACAGGGGGGCCGCAGGGGGGAACGCAAACGCCGGGCGCGGCGAAGACGGACGTGAAGACGGAGGGAGGGAAGTAAGGGCGCGTGTTCCATGCCGGTTGCCTGCCTGCGGTCTCGCAGATACCCTATGGACGTCGACCCGTCCGTCTTGATCAGCCGCAGTGAGCCCAGCAGTTGGGGTTACCCCCGCTGGTAGTTCGGACTGGCGACGCCATGCCGTTGTCGGGGCCGCAAACCTGCCCTGCTCGGTAAGGAGAAATATCATGGCACAGGGCCGCAGCGCGCCGTCGTCCAATCGCACGCTCCCCATGTCGGTCGCCAACATGACCTTCATGGTGGACAAGTTGGGAGAGGACTGTGCTCCTCTCCAGTTCGTGCGGGAACTCACACAAAACGCGATCGAGAGCATCCGCAAGTCGCCAGGAAAGAAAGGCGAACTTCGGTGGGATGTCGCTTGGAATCACCAGACGCTGACGGGTCAGACCAAACTCGCCGTGATCGACAACGGCGTGGGAATGACCGGCGAGGAGATGGTTGAGTACATCAATAAGTTGTCGTCGTCGATGCACGAGCAGAGCCGCCACGGGAACTTTGGCGTGGGTGCGAAAATCTCTGCGCTTCCTCGTAATCCCGAAGGGCTTGTGTATTTGAGTTGGAAGGATGGTGTCGGGTACATCATCCACCTTTGGCGCGACCCGGAGAACAATGAGTACGGCCTGAAGCGCATGAAACACCCCGATGGGCGCGAGGAGTACTGGGGGTACATAGACGACACGCTCAAGCCTGATCCGATCAAAGACAACGGGACGATGGTGATCCTTCTTGGAAAGGAAGAGAAGGAGAATACGATGACCGCCCCGGCAGGCACCCCGATGCCCTCACGCTGGATTCTGCGGTACTTGAATACTCGGTACTTTCGGTTTCCTGTTGGAGTGCTGGCCAAGTCACGCGAGGGGTGGGAGAAGGGCCAGTCGGACCGACACAGTTTTCTGCGAGAAGTGACGGGGCAAAAGCCCTGGCTTGATGAGAACTCTCAGGCCAAGGGCACCGTCGATCTGACCACGGCCAAGGCGCATTGGTGGATTCTGAAAGAAACAGTGGACGACGACTCAGGCCACTACGCGGGGGGTGGGCATATCGCCGCGCTCTACCAAGACGAGTTGTACGAGTTGGTCGGCGCGCGTGCCGGTGTCGCTCGCCTTCAAGGTTTCGGCGTCATCTTCGGCTGTAACCGAGTCGTGATGTATCTGGAGCCGAACACCAATGCGGGAGCGTCTGTTACCGCCAACATCGCGCGGACGAACTTGTTGTGTGATGGCGAACCGCTGCCATGGTCGGATTGGGCCGCTGAGTTCCGTGACAATCTTCCGCAACCAATTTCCGATCTCATGGAGGAAATCAGCGCGAAGTCCAGCCCTTCAGATCACCGTGCCGCGATCCGGGATCGCTTGAAGCGATTGCGAGAGTTGTTCCATTTCAGCAGGTATCGGCCCGCGCAGAACGGCCAGCACCTCATCGACGATGACTCCCTCACTCCCGGCGGGACACCGCAGAAGACCGAAACCGGCGGCGGTGGCGGTGGCGGCGGCGGGCGTGGTGGTCGCGCAGGCGATGTGTACGCCCTATTCCTTGCCACCCGCGGCGGCGTGTCGGCAGAGGAGGTGAACAGTCCGGTCGAGCCGGATCGCAAATGGGTGACGGTGGCCGACGGCACGCGGACCAAGGGCGACCTTGAAGACCGCGCCGCGCGTTTCCTGCCGGATCAGAATCTTCTGCTCATCAATGGAGATTTCCGGGTGTTCACCGATATGACGGATCGGTGGGCCAGGAAGTATGTTCAGGTGCCTGGGGCTCGCCCTGCCATTGAGCAAGTTGTGCGTGAATGGTTCGAGCAGCAGCTGGTAGAGACGGTCATGGGTGCGATGGCACTCCGCCAAAGCGGCCAATGGACCCTCGAGGAATTGAAACGACTGTGGGATGAGGAATCGCTCACCGCGGCAGTGCTGCCGCGTTACCACGTCGATTTCGCGATAAATCGCGGTCTGGGTTCCAAACTCGGAACGCTCAAAGAGCAAAGTGCTTAGCACTCTCGGGATGAAGTTGTGGCGCGAGGTGCAGGGGGCCGGCCGTAACCTGCAACCCCGCCGCATGTCCCGGAATACGGCGTGCGGGCCCCGTACCCTTCCTCCCTATGAGCAAGCCCCGCATCCTGACCGGCGACACGCCCACCAGCACCGGCCTGCACCTCGGCCACTTTGTCGGTTCGCTGGAGAACCGCCTGCGCCTGCAGGACGAGTATGACTGCTACTTCCTGATCGCCAACGTCCACGCGTTCACGACGCTGGCCGACAAGCCCGCGGACATCCGCGCCAACACGATCGGGATCGTGAAGGACTGGCTGGCGGTGGGGCTCGACCCGGATCGCTCGACGTTCGTGCTGCAATCCGAGGTGCCGGCGATCGCGGAGCTGACGTTCCTGTTCGCGATGCTGTTGCCGTTCAACAAGGTGATGCGGAACCCGACGCTCAAGACGGAGATCGAGACCAAGGGGCTGGGCGACAGCTATCCCTTCGGCTTCCCGATGTACGCCGTCGGGCAATGCGCGGACATCCTGGCGTTCCGCCCGGAGCTTGTGCCGGTGGGCGAGGACCAGGAGGCACACATCGAGATGTGCCGCGACGTGGCGCTGAAGTTCAACCAGATGTACTGCGGCGTGGGCAACCGCGTCGAGCCCCGGGACCATGTGAAGTCGGGCGGGCTCTTCCCGATCCCCGCGGCCAAGATCGGGCGCGTGGCGCGCCTCGTCGGGATCGACGGCAAGAACAAGATGTCCAAGTCGCTAGGCAACGCGATCTTCCTCTATGACGACGCGAAGGCGGTGCAGAAGAAGATCAACAAGATCACGACCGGGCGCCAGAGCCCGACCGAGCCCGGCGATCCCGGCAACATCCTCATGCAGTACGTCGACGCGTTCATCGGCAACCACGACGCGGCGCGGGCGGCGGAGATCAAGCGGAGATACGCCGCGGGCGACAACATCGGCGACGGACACGTGAAGGCGGAGCTGGGCGAGGCGATCAACACGATGCTGGAGCCGATGCGGGTGCGCCGGGCGAAGATGGAAGAGCCGGGCGGCGAGTCGATCGTGCTCGACGTGATCAAACGCGGCCTGAAGAAGGGCAACGCGGTCGCGGAAGAGACGCTGCACCTGGCGAAACAGGCGATGAAGCTGGACTTTGGGGCAAGAGTGTTGGGGTAAGAACAGCGCTGCAGGGCACAGGCCCCCAGAGCACATGGCACACGACAACACGGCACTCGAGGCGGTGCCGGTGCCTGTGTTGCGTGGTTTGGCTACAGCGGATTCGGCCCCAGGATTGTGAGGCCGTGCTTGGGCGCGAGTTGCCCGATGCGCTCGATGACGATCGGGAGCTCCGGCGGCTTGCCGTTGACCGGCGCGCCAATGCCGGCGTAGAAGTCCTCAAAGTTCTTGGGAGGCGTGACGACCAGAATCATCTTGGCGACGCGGCTCGTGTTGTTCTTGAAGCAGTGGGGCACGTTCCGCGGGCCGAACAGCGTCGTGCCGGGCGTCGCCTCGATCCGATTCCCGCCGACATGGAACGAGATCGTGCCCTCGAGGATATAGAACGTCTCATCCTCAAGCGTGTGTACGTGCAAGGGCGGGCCGGCGCCGGGCTCGACGTGGTATTCGGTGAATGAGAGGCGGTTGCCGGTGTCGGCGGCCGAGAGCTTGATGTAGGAGATGTCGCCTGGGCCGTGGAGGATTGCGCCGCCGCCGGGGGCGACGTGCTTGGGAGCGAGCGGCGTGTCGTTCAAGGGCATCATGAGAGAGCTCCAAAGTGTGCTCTGGCTTGGGACAGATTGTAATGGACTCCGGGCGTGTCACGCGGGCGGGTCGAGGCCTGCTCCTCCGGTTCGAGGACTCCCGACTTTGACGCACGATCTGGTGCGAAATCTGCGAGGCCTACGCTTGCCGGGATTCGTGAAACCCACGGGAGATTGTCATGAACGAGTCGTCGCGCTTCGGAACTCGCTGCATCCACGCCGGGCAGGCGCCCGACCCCACCACCGGCGCGATCATGACGCCGGTCTACATGACGTCGACGTTCGTGCAGCGCTCGCCGGGCGTGTTCAAGGACGGCTATGACTACGCGCGATCGAAGAACCCGACGCGCACGGCGCTCGAATCCAACCTCGCGGCGCTCGAGGGCGGCAAGCACGGCATGGCGTTTTCCAGCGGGCTGGCGGCGATGGACTGCGTGCTCCATCAGCTCCGCGCGGGCGACCACGTCGTGCTCTCCGACGACGTCTACGGCGGGACGTTCCGCCAGCTCGACAAGATCTTCCGCCACCACGCGATCGAGGTGACGCGCGTCGACATGACAAACCTCGGCGCCGTGCGCGAGGCGATGCGCCCGACGACGCGGCTGGTGTGGCTGGAAACGCCGAGCAACCCGATGTTGAAGGTGATCGATATCGCGGGTGTGCGGGCGATCGTCGACGAGCACGGGCCCAAGGCGGGCAAGGCGGCGGGAGTTCGTGACGCGGCGCTGGGGCCGCTGGGTACGCCCATTGAAAAGCCGATCTTGGTCGTCGACAACACGTTCGCCTCGCCGTACTTGCAGAGCCCGCTGTCGCTGGGCGCGCACGTGGTGATGCACTCGTGCACGAAGTACATCGGCGGGCACAGCGATCTGGTCGCGGGCGCGATGGTGACGAGCGATGACGCGCTCGCGGAACGCCTGAAGTTCGTGCAGAACGCTGCGGGAGCCGTGCCGGGCGCGATGGACTGCTTCCTGATGCTGCGCTCGACCAAGACGCTGCACGTTCGGATGCAGCGCCACTGCGAGAATGCCATGAGCATCGCACGCTGGCTGGAGAAGCACGCGAAGATCGAGAAGGTGATCTACCCGGGATTGGAGAGCCACCCGCAGCACGCGCTGGCGAAAAAGCAGATGCCGCGCGGGTTCGGCGGCATGATCTCGTGCGTCGTGAAGGGCGGGCTCGAGCCATCGCGGAAGATGCTGGAGCGGGTCGCGCTGTTCAGCCTCGCGGAATCGCTGGGTGGCGTGGAATCGCTGATCGAGCACCCCGCCATCATGACCCACGCCAGCGTGCCGATCGAGGCGCGCAAGGCGCTGGGCATCGCGGACGGCCTGGTGCGCCTCTCGGTCGGCATCGAGGACGTGGACGATCTCATCGGGGACCTCGACCGCGCGTTGGCGTAAGTGAAATCACTTCAACACGGAGCGAGCGATGTCTGAATCGAAGGTGCTGTCGTGGAGCGACCTGCCCGCCGACTGCCCCATGCCGCTGATCGAGCGGCGGCGAGTCATCGGCGCGCACATGATGATCTCCAAGGTGCGCCTGTCGAAGGGCTTCCGCCTGGCGACGCACCATCACGCCAACGAGCAGATGGTGTGCGTGCTGAGCGGACGCGCGGAGTTCGTGCTCGACGAGGGCGCGCCGACGGAGCGGCGGGTGATGCTGATCGGAGGCCAGGTGCTGGTGCTCCCGCCCAACGCGCCGCATGGGTGCGTTGCGCACGAAGACACGGACATCCTCGATCTCTTCAGCCCGCCCAGCGAAAAGACGGGCGTGGATCGGACGTAGATGGGCGATCCGCGCGGCGTCGGGCAGCGGGCTACTTGGTCGTGTCCAGCGCTTTGCGCAGCTGCGCGATGAGCGTCTGCTTGTCGTTGTCGCTCGTGGTTCCCTTCAGCGTCTCGGCGGGCATTCCCCACACGGCGTTGCGAGGATCGGGGTCGCTCGCGTGGCGCGGGATCACATGCCAATGGATGTGGTGCACCTGGTTGCCGAGGCACTCGTAGTTGATGCGCGGCGGGCCGCCGCCCGCGCCGGAGTTCGGGAAGACCGCGCGGATAGCGGCGGCCACGCGCGCGACCTCGTCGAAGATCGCCCCCTGCTCCTCTCGCGGAAGTTCGGCCAGGTGCTCGCGATGTTCTCGGAGGACCAGCACGCACCAGCCGGGCAGGCCCTGATTGCTCCCAAGCACCACGAACGTGCGCGGCAACGAGGCAATGAGCATGGGTTCAACGCCGTCGCGACATCGTTCGACCTGCTGGCAGAGTGGGCACGGCGAGCGCGATGGGCTGGTCATGCCCGATTGTTGGCGGCGGGTGCTACCCGCGATCGGCCTCGCGCACCGCGTCGCAGAACGCCTCGATCAGCGCCGGGTCCTTCACGCCCTTCTCCCTCTCAACGCCGCTGGAAACGTCGACGGCGTACGGGCGTACGGCGCGGATGGCATCGCCGACATTCGCGGGCGTCAATCCGCCCGCGAGGATGATGCGCTTGGAGATGGGCTCGATCGCCCGGGCAAGGCGTTCCCAATCCAGCGTGGTTCCCTCGCCGCCCGCGGAGCCATCGACGAGGATCGCGTCGACCTCATCGACACGGTCCCAGCGCGCGAGGTCGGCGTCGATGGTGTCGGCGCCGAAGCGCAGGCCGCGGACGATTCCGGGGCCGCACTGCTTCACGGTCGCCTCGTCCTCGCTGCCGTGGAGCTGCGCGAGGGTGGTTGGGCAGGTTTCCTCGACATCGCAGAAGTGATCGACCGAGGCGTTCATGAACACGCCGACGCTGGAGACAAAGGGCGGGAGCGCCGAGGCGAGCGACCAGGCGTCGGCGGGGTCGATGTAGCGGGCGCTGGAGCGGACGAAGACGAAGCCGAGAGCGTCGGCCCCGGCCTCGATCGCCGCGATCGCGGAATCCTCGTCGCGTATGCCGCAGATCTTGATGCGTGTTCGGCTCATGGCGTGGCTTTCGGTTGATTGGGGGGAGTGACGGCGCTCGACGCAAGCTCCGCGCGGAGGTCGCCGGCGAAACCCTGCTGATCGGTCGAGAGCTTCGGCGCGATGTCGTCGAGGATGGCGCGTGCGCGATCGTGGTCCCGCATGTGCCTCACCGCGATGGCGGCCATGAGCAACTTCACGCCGATGGTCTGCGGGTCGTTGGGGTACGCGCGCGCAAAGAGCTCGAACGCGCTCATGGCTCGGGGGTAGCGTGCGAGTTGATACAGCGCACCCGCGACTTCGAACTGCGAACGCTTGGAGAGCAGCGCCGCGGGAGAGGCCAGGCCGTTTTCAGAGAGGAGGAGTTCGTATTCGTCAGCCGCCCCGGCTCGATCGCCCGAGGCGAGCAACGCGGTGATCTTCGCGCGGCGCCGCGCGGCGTGTTCGGAAATCACGGGCTCGGTGTCGGGCGCCTGCCTGGCGGCGCGCTCCTTCTGTCCATCCTCGACCGCGGCCTTGAGCGCCGCGCGTCGTTTGCGGTGCTGCCAGATCGAGACGAGGTCGTACATCGGCTCGCGCGGGAGGACCCGCGTGGCGAGCAAGCCCCCCGCGACAACGAAGCCCGTGAGGTAGCCCGCCAGGTGCGCGCCGTGCGCGATCTGCCCGCCATCGCCCAGCCGCAGGAAATCGAGAATGACCGCCGCCGCGATGAACCACGTCGCGGGGATGTCATAAAAACTAAAGAAAACAATGAAAAGGATGCGGACGGTCGTTCGCGGAAAGAGGACCAGGTACGCGCCGGTCACCGCCGACACCGCCCCCGACGCGCCGATCACCGGGGCCGGGCTCATGGCGATGTGCCCGAGCCCGGCAAACACCGACCCCGCCAGAAAAAACGCCAGGAATCCCACGTGCCCGAAGCGATCCTCCACGCTGGGCCCGAACACCCACAGGAAGATCGCGTTGGAGATGACGTGCCACCAATCCGCGTGCGCAAAGGCATAGGTGATGAATCGCCATGGCTCCGACGGCTTCCACGTCAGGTGAAGCCGCCCGAGCAGGCTCGAATAGGTCTCGGGGTCCAGCCGGGCCTGAAATCGTGCGAACAAAAACGTCGCGACCATCGCCCCGATCAGGGCCAGGGTGATCGTCGCGGGGCGCCGATGTGGGCGGGATGTTCCGACCGGAAAAATCACGGCGGATGGTACGGAGGCGAGAAAGAGCGAGCGGCCAATCTGGGATTCTGTGGCTGCGGTTCGGGGTGCTTTCTATAGTGCGCACTCTCCGGCCGGGCGGCGGACCTGGGGCTCGCCTCGCCGTGTCGGAGCCTTCATCGTTCCGCGAAAGGTGGGTCGTATGGCTACGTTCGCCAAGGGGCTGGAAGGCGTCACCGCCGCCGAGACTCGGATGTCGTTCATCGATGGAGAGAAGGGCATCCTCGAATACGTCGGGATACCGATCGACGATCTGGCGCGGAACTCAACCTTCGAAGAGACCGTCTTCCTTCTCTGGAACTGCCGACTTCCCACCAAGGGCGAGCTCGCGGACTTCACGCAACAGCTGCGTTCGCGCTATGCGCTCCCCGCGGGGATGAAGGAACGCATCCTGTCGGTTCCGAAGAACGCCCAGCCCATGCACATGCTGCGCACGATGGTGTCGGCGCTCTCGATGCACGATCCCGATCCCAACTCCGTCGAGGTCCACAAGGTCCGCGAGAAGGCCCTCAACGTGCTGGCCCAGGTGCCCGCCATCATCGCCATGTTCGACCGCAACCGGCGCGGCCTGCCCCTGGTCGACCCCGATCCCAAGCTCACCTTCGCCGAGAACTTCCTCTACATGCTCAACGGCGTCAAGCCTAGCCCCGCCGTCGCCCGCGCCTTTGACATCTGCATGATCCTCCACGCCGACCACGGCCTGAACAACTCCACCTTCTCCTCCCGAGTCGTCATCTCCACCCTCAGCGACACCTACTCCGCCCTCACCGCCGCCATCGGCTCGCTCCGCGGCCCGCTCCACGGCGGCGCCAACGAGGAAGTCATGGAGATGCTGTTCGAGATCGAGGACATCGCCAAGAAAGAGGGCAAGGACGTGATGTCCATCATCGAGCCCTTCATCATGGACAAGCTGGCCCGCCGCCACGAGGGCGCCCGCATCATGGGCTTCGGGCATCGCGTCTACAAGACGATCGATCCGCGCGCCACGTTCCTCAAGACCTTCGCCAAGCAGATCGCAACTGATACCGGCAATCTCGAGCTCTACGAGATCTCCAGCCGCATCGAGCAGATCATGGCCCGCGAGGTCGGCGCCAAGGGCATCTATCCAAACGTCGATTTCTACTCCGCCACCACCTACCACTCGATCGGCCTGAAGCTCGACCTCTTCACGCCCATGTTCGCCATGTCGCGCGTCAGCGGATGGGCCGGGCACGTCATCGAGCAGCTCTCCGACAACCGCCTCTATCGACCGAAGGCCGAGTACGTCGGCCCGCACGCCGCCCCCTACATCCCCATCGACAAGCGGTAGTCCGCCTCACACGCCGACCCCGATCCCCGTTATCATGCCCCCACGCAAGGAGGCGTGCATGGATATCGCCATCGTCGGCCTGGGCAAGATGGGCGGCAACATGGCCCAGCGGCTGCTCCGCGCCGGGCATCGCGTCGTCGTCTCGGATTTCAACGCCGACAGCGTGAAGAAACTTGCCGGCCTCGGCGCGGTCGCGTCGTCGTCGCTCGCCGACGCCGTCGCCGGCCTCGCCGCACCCCGCGCCGTCTGGCTCATGATCCCCTCCGGCAAGCCCGTCGACGAAACCATCGCACAACTCCGCCCGCTCCTCTCCCGCGGCGACATCATCATCGACGGCGGAAACTCCAACTTCCACGACACCACGCGACGCGCCGCCGAACTCGCAGGCGCGGGCATCCACTACGTCGACTGCGGCACCAGCGGCGGCGTGTGGGGACTCGACAACGGCTACTCGCTCATGATCGGCGGACCCACCGACGCCGTCGATAAACTCCGCCCTATCTTCGAGTCCCTCGCCCCAGCCAAGGACAGGGGCTGGGGACACGTCGGACCCAGCGGCGCGGGACACTTCACCAAGATGGTCCACAACGGGATCGAATACGGCATGATGCAGGCCTTCGCCGAGGGCTTCGCCATCATGGAGAAGAAAAAGGACTTCGGGCTCGATTGCCGCCAGATCGCCGAAATCTGGCGCGAGGGCTCGGTGGTCCGCTCATGGCTCCTCGACCTGGCGGCCCGGGCCCTGGCGGAGAATCCGACGCTCGAGGGTGTTCGTCCCTGGGTGTCGGATTCCGGCGAAGGACGCTGGACCGTGCAGGCCGCCATCGATCTCGACGTCTCCGCGCCCGTCATCACGCAGTCACTCTTCGAGCGCTTCCGCTCGCGCGAGGCCAATTCATACGCGGACCGGATGCTCGCCGTGCTCCGCGAACAGTTCGGCGGGCACGGGGTGAAGAGGCAGTAAAGGGTCGTGCGTGAGAACGGACCCGAGCGGAGTCGAGTAGAAGAATGATCGAGCGGCAAAGTGACTGTCCAGGGGCGACGCCGCCGGGTGTCGCGTCAGAATCCCGTGAGAATCGCCCATCGCTCGAAGGTCCATCGGTCGCGCCCATGCACCACGCCACTCCGCCACTTGACCACTTCAGACGAGCCTTCCCATGACCAACTACCCCGATCGGCACATCCTCGTGATCTTCGGCGCCACCGGCGATCTCTCCGTGCGCAAGCTCATCCCCGCGCTCCACGAGATCGAGAAGGACCCCGCCACCCGCGGGCGCACCACCATCCTGGGCGTGGCCCGCGCCAACCTCTCCGACAGTGCTTTCCGCGATCAGGTCGTCGCCGCCCTCGCCAAGCACGCGCCCGAAGCCGAGCTCCGCGCCTGGGCCGGGCGCTCGGTCTTCTTCCAGTCGCTCGGCGACGCGTCTCCCTACGCCTACACCGCCCTGCGGCAACGCCTCGAAGCCCTGGAGAAGCAGCACAATCTCCCCGGCCATCGCATCTTCTACCTCGCCCTGCCGCTCCCGGCGTTCCCGCCGACCGTCGAATCGCTCGCCGCCGCCGGACTCAACCAAAGCCCCGGCTGGACGCGCCTGGTGATCGAAAAGCCGTTCGGCCGAGACCTCGCCTCCGCGCAGTCCCTCAACGCCCTCCTGCACAAGCACTTCACCGAGAGCGCCCTCTTCCGCCTCGATCACTACCTCGGCAAGGAGACCGTGCAGAACCTCATCGCGTTCCGCTTCGGCAACGCGCTGTGGGAGCCGCTCTGGAACCGCGACCGCATCTCCCACGTCGAGATCACCGCCGCCGAGGAACTCGGCGTCGAGGCCCGCGGCTCCTTCTATGAACAGGCCGGCGCCGTCCGCGACATCATCCAGAATCACCTGCTCCAGGTCCTCGCCCTGGTCGCGATGGACGCCCCCGCCGGGATCGACGGCACGTCGGTCAGCAACGAAAAGCTCAAGATCCTCCGCTCCATCGCGCCCATCCAGCCCGACGACTTCATCCTCGGGCAATACGGCGCGGGCGAGATCAACGACAAGTCCCTCGCCGGCTATCGCCAGGAGCCCGGTGTCTCGCCCGCGTCAAAGACCGAGACCTTCGCCGCCGTGCGCCTGAAGATCAACACCTGGCGATGGGAGGGCGTGCCGTTCTATCTCCGTACCGGGAAGCGCCTGGCAAAGAAGGCGACGCGGATCGCCGTGACGTTCCGAACGCCCCCCGCCACGGTCTTCTCGCCCTACATCGTGTGCGGGAGCGAGAGCAACCGACTGCTCATCACCCTCCAGCCCAACGAGGGCTTCAACCTCTCCTTCCAGGTGAAGATCCCCGGAGAGGGAATGCGCCTTCACACGCAAGAGATGCGGTTCCGCTACGCCGAGGAGTTCGGCACGCTCCCCGAGGCTTACCAGATGCTTCTCGTCGATGTCATGCGTGGAGATCACACCCTCTTTGTGCGCAACGACGAGGTGGAAGCGTCCTGGAAGGTGAGCGCGCCCCTGATCGATACGGGGCGCGAGCCGCTCTTGTACCCCGCCGGCTCGTGGGGACCGTCCAAGGCCGACGAATTGCTCGCCCCCGCCTGCCACCAGTGGGTCAACCTGTAATCCCGCGGCCTCCCCGGATCATCCGATGAGCGATCGAATCGACATCCGAGCCGGCGCGCCCGAGGTCGCCGATGCCGCGCGTGATCGCGTGGTCCACGCCGCCGAGCGCGCGATCGCGGCCCGCGGCGTCTTTCACTGGGCGCTGGCGGGAGGCTCGACCCCCAAGGCCGCCTACGCGCGCCTCGCCGCGCTCCCCCCCCGCGTCATCGACTGGACGCGCGTGCGCGTCTGGTTCGGCGACGAACGCTGCGTCCCGCCCGACCACGCCGAGAGCAACTTCCGCATGGCGGCCGACACCCTTCTCTCGCGCGTGCCGCTCCCATCATCCAACATCCACCGCATCCAAGCCGAGCTGGGCCCCGCCGCCGCGCCAAGCTACGAATCGCTCCTCGCCGCCACGTTCCCCCACGCCGCGCCGAGCTTCGACCTCGTGCTCTTAGGCCTCGGCGTCGATGGGCACACCGCCTCCCTCTTTTCCACCGCCGATTTCCCGCCCGATCCTGCCCGACTCGCCATCAGTGTCGTCGCGCCGCCGGGCTATTCGATCCGCCCGCGCATCAGCCTGACCCACCACGCGCTCGCCCGCGCCCGTGCCGCGGTGTTCCTCGTCACCGGCCACGAAAAACGCGACACGCTCGCCCGCGTACTCCAGCCTTCCAGCGACCAGGACCGCTCCCTCCCCGCCTCGATCATCGCGTCCACCTGCCACGCGCGCTGGATCGTCGATCGCGACGCGTCCGACCACGAACGCTGATGCAGCCCGCGGCCGGACGACGCCCGCCCTCTGCCGGCCAGCCAACATCCTTCCTCGCGCGTCTCGCAACTCCCTCTCAAGCCTGCCACTTCGGCGGTTGGTCGGGTCCACCCCACCCGTCCTGTCGTTTGCGGACCTTCTTGGCCGCCTCTGGCGCGACTTGGCGACTTCCACCAACCGGCACAGGGCTCGCTGCCGATACGTTCGATGGCCATGGGCGGCACCCCGCCTGATCATCCGAACCCGATCCGAACGGAAGCGTGAACCGTTCGTCTCGGCTCGCGTACGATCGGCGGGAAAAACCCAAGGCAGTTTCCGAAGCGCCGGGCGCTCGCCCTGCGAACAGGATTCTGGGACCTACACCCCGCGCCACCCCGGAGCGTCCGGACGCGCGGGACGAGACTGGAGAGCTCCGATGTTCGAACGCTTCACCGATCGAGCCCGCAAGGTCATGGCCCTGGCCAACCAGGAAGCCCAGCGGTTCAACCACGAGTACATCGGGACCGAGCACATTCTGCTCGGCCTGGTGAAGGAAGGCTCGGGCGTCGGCGCCAACGTGCTCAAGAATCTCGACGTCGACCTCCGGCGCGTTCGCCTCGAGGTCGAGCGCCTCGTCAAGGCCGGGCCCGAGATGGTCACGATGGGCCGCCTCCCCCAGACCCCACGCGCCAAGAAGGTCATCGAATACGCCATCGAAGAGGCCCGTAACCTCAACCACAACTACGTCGGTACCGAGCACCTCCTGCTCGGCCTGCTCCGCGAGCACGACGGCGTCGCCGCCCAGGTGCTCATGAACCTCGGCCTCAAGCTCGAAGAGGTCCGTGAGGAAGTGCTCAACCTCCTCGGCGCCGGCAACGAAAACGCCGAAGGCGGCCCGACCAGCGAGGGTCTCTCCTCGCCGCAAGCGGGCGGCCCCGGTTCGGCGAAAGACCCCGCCGCCGGCCCCGCCGGCAAGGGCAAGAGCAAGACCCCCGCGCTCGACTCCTTCGGCCGCGATCTCACCGAGCTCGCCCGCGAAAGCTCCCTCGACCCCGTCATCGGCCGCGCCAACGAGATCGAGCGCGTCGTGCAGGTCCTCTGCCGTCGCACCAAGAACAACCCCGTCCTCCTCGGTGAGGCCGGCGTCGGCAAGACCGCCATCGTCGAGGGCCTCGCCCAGCGCATCATCAGCGGCGAGGTCCCCGAGATCCTCCACGAGAAGCGCCTGGTCGTGCTCGACCTGGCCATGATGGTCGCCGGCACCAAGTACCGCGGTCAGTTCGAGGAGCGCATCAAGGCCGTCATGAACGAGGTCCGACGCGCCAAGAACGTCATCCTCTTCATCGACGAGCTGCACACCCTCGTCGGCGCCGGCGGCGCCGAGGGCGCGATCGACGCCTCCAACGTCCTCAAGCCCGCGCTCGCCCGCGGCGAGATCCAGTGCATCGGCGCCACCACCTTCGACGAGTACCGCAAGTACATCGAGAAGGACGCCGCCCTCGCCCGCCGCTTCCAGGCCATCACCGTCGATCCGCCCAGCAACGAGCAGACCATCGAGATCTTGAAGGGTCTCCGCGATCGGTACGAGCAGCACCACCGCGTGCGCATCACCGACGGCGCCCTCAAGGCCGCCGTCGAGCTCTCGGGGCGCTACATCAGCGGCCGCGTCCAGCCCGACAAGTCCATCGACGTGATCGATGAGTCCGGCGCCCGCGTCCGGCTCCGCACCATGACCAAGCCCCCGAACCTCGCCGAGATCGAGGCCGACATCGAGCGCCTCAGCGTTCAGAAGGACGAGGCCGTCCGCGCCGCGGATTACGAGCGCGCCGCCGAACTCCGCGACAAGGCCGAGCAGCTCCGCAAGAAGAAGGAAGAGATGCAGCGCCAGTGGCGCACCAAGGCCCAGGAAGTCGACGGCGTCGTCGACGAGGACGTGATCGCCGAGGTCGTCAGCAAGATGACCGGCGTCCCCCTCCAGCGCCTCGAAAAAGACGAGGCCCAGCGACTCCTCGACTTGGAAAAGGAGCTGCACAAGAAGGTCATCAGCCAGGAAGAAGCCATCAAGGCCATCGCCAAGAGCATCCGCCGCGCCCGCGCCGGCCTCAAGGACCCCAAGCGCCCCATGGGCTCGTTCATCTTCGTCGGGCCCACCGGCGTCGGAAAAACCCTCCTCGCCAAGGCCCTCGCCGAGTTCATGTTCGGCGACGAGGAAGCCCTCGTCCACCTCGACATGTCCGAGTACATGGAGAAGCACAACGTCTCGCGCCTCGTCGGCGCGCCCCCCGGCTACGTCGGCTACGAAGAGGGCGGCCAGCTCACCGAGCGCATCCGCCGACGCCCCTACTCGGTCGTCCTCCTCGACGAGGTCGAGAAGGCCCACCCCGACGTCTTCAACATGCTCCTGCAGATCATGGAGGAAGGCCGCCTCACCGACTCCTTCGGGCGAAACGTCGACTTCCGCAACGCCATCGTCATCATGACGAGCAACCTCGGCGCCGACCTCATCAAGGGCGGCGGCGGGTTCGGCTTCCAGAAACGCACCGCCGACGTCGACTACACCAACATCAAGGGCGTGCTCTCCAAGGAGATCGAGCGCTTCTTCCGCCCCGAATTCATCAACCGTCTCGACGACGTGATCGTCTTCCGTCCGCTCATCCGCGACGACCTCGCGCTCATCGTTGATTATGAGGTTGCGAAGGTCGGCAAGCGCCTGGCGGCCCAGTCGCTCACGCTGGAGATGGACGCCGCGGCCAAGGAGTTCCTCATCGACAAGGGCTACAACCCCGAGTTCGGCGCCCGTCCGCTCCGCCGCTCCATCGGCCAGTACGTTGAGGACCCGCTCTCCGAGATGCTCCTCTCCAAGGACGTCGCGTCGGGCGGCAAGATCACGGTGACCCGGCGCAAGAACGCCGAGGGCGTCGATGACGATCACCTCTTCTTCGACTTCACCCCCAACACCCAGCCCCCCGCCAGCAACGGCGACAAGCCCGCCACCCTCGGCGCCAGCTCCACGTAATCGCCGCCAACACCCTCAGTCCCGCTCGCCCTCAACTTCCGATCGCGCCGAACCCCGGGCCTCCCCCGGGGTTTTTTACTACGCCGCCTCTTCGAGCGCGCCATTGGGTGGCCCGGCGGTCCCCGCCGGTTCTTGACATCGTGCTTCCGTGGCACGGACCTGTCTTCAGCTCCGTGTGCGCCGGGTGGCGTGGCCAAGCCCCGTCTCCTGGGCTTGACCACGTTCTTGATCTTCGTGCGTTTGGTACGTCGGCTCTCCGAGCCGACATCTACTTCCCCCACCCGCTCTTCCGCCTCCCACCTCTCTTCCTCTTCCCGTCTTCCCTATCCTCTTCTCTCCTCCTCTCCCCTCCGCGTCCCTCTGCTTCCCTCTGATTCCTCTGAGTTCTCTTCTCTTCGAGCGCCTTCTCGCTCTTCGAGGCCTTCGAGTTCCCTCTTCTCCGCGCCCTCCGCGTTGAATCCTCTTCCGTCCTTTTCTTCACCACTCACGACTCGCGCTCCTCCCGGTTAGTAATCGCTTATCACCGCCCTGGTGCGCACCAAAGTGTCCGTCTTTTTCCCCTCTTCCCGGATTTTCAAAAAAATCTTCGCGCGACTCCTCCCCTCGCGCAAACCCCTGCCCCGCCTCGTCTTATGTCGCGATCTGGCGACTTGTACGTTGGCGATTTCGCGCGCGCATCACCGCCTTGGTGCGCACCAAAGTGTCCGTCCGCCCCCGGGTAGGAGGACACCATGCACCGGCCTTTTACCCACTCCCCATTCCCGACTCCCCACCCCCGCCTTCTCACGCCATTCCCCGAACCCACCCCTCCCCTTCGCCTGTACCATCTGGCAGCCATGCCCGCCATCCTCCGCTGGCTCCTCCGTCTGGGGCCCACCAACCCGATCACCGTCCGCCTGGTGCAGAACGCCTCGCGCCGCCCGCGCCACTTCTACATCCGCGCCGGTTACCTCGCCGTCCTCATCGTCGTGTTGCTCTGGTCGCTCCTCATCAACACCAGCGGCGACTCCCTCTCCTATCGCCAGCTCGCCGAGGCCGGCGCCAAGAGCTTCACCTACATCGCCTACCTCCAGATCATCCTGATCTGCATCCTCGCTCCTGTCTTCATGGCCGGCGCGATCGCCCAGGAATCCCACCCGCGCACGTGGGAGGTCCTCCTCACCACCCCCATGAACGACACCCAGATCGTCCTGGGCAACCTCCTGGGCCGCCTCTTCTTCATCCTCGCGCTCCTCGTCTGCTCGCTTCCCCTCATGGCCCTCACGCAGTACTTCGGCGGTGTGCCCGGCGCCGCGATCTTCAAGAGCTACCTCATCGCCGCCGCCGCCGCCGTCTGCGTCGGCAGCATCGCCATCTCCCTCTCCGTCTCGCGCCTCGCCGGAAAGCGCGCCGTCTTCGCGTTCTACGTCGCCGTCGTCAGCTACCTCGCCATCACCATCGCCATCGATCGCTATCTGGTCTCCATCAACAAGGTCGCGCCCTCGGGCGGCATCACCTGGATGACCGCCGTCAACCCCTTCCTCGCGCTCCACAGCCTCCTCAACCCGTCGTCCTACGGCCCGTCGCCCGCCGGCACCACCTCCGGCCTCGCCTCATGGTTCCTCGAGAGCCCCGTCTCTACCTTCTGCGCCGGCACCTTCGGGCTCTCCGCCCTCCTCGTCGGGCTCTCCACCTTCACCGTCCGCGCCGGCGGCCTGCAGACTCTCGGCACCGACGGCGGGATCCCCTGGTATCGCAGGCTCTTCGGCCTCGGCGCCGCCGGCGCCGAACACCGCCCGCCCCGTGCCGTCAGCCACAACCCCATCGCCTGGCGCGAGGCCTCGGCCCGCAACGCCACCCTCGGGCGCTCCATCGCGCGTTGGAGCTTCGTCGGCACGGGGCTCATCTTCGGCCTGCTCCTCCTCTTCTTCTTCCACACCGGCTCCCTGGCCATCAACGAGTTCCAGCTCGCCCTCATCGCCACCGTCTGGGGCGAGGTCGCCGTCATCACCCTCGTCGCCATCAACATGGCCGCCACCGCCGTCAGCCGCGAACGCGAGGACGGCACGCTCGACCTCATCCTCACCACGCCCATCACGCCCGGCGCGTACCTCAAGGGCAAGCTGCAAGGGCTGATCGCGTACCTCCTGCCGATGCTCGCCGTTCCCGTCGGAACGCTCGGGCTCGCGGGTGTCTACGTCCTCTTCGGCGGGCTGGAGCGGGCGGGCGGCGTGATGCGCGACGCGACCGTGCTCACGACCAAGCTCAGCGTGCCGGTCGTGCTCCCCGAGGCGGCGATCCTGTTGCCGCTGGTGATCGTGCCGTTCATCGCGTTCTGCGCCATGGTGGGCCTGCAGTGGTCGCTCAAGAGCAAGGGCACGCTGGGCTCCGTGGTGTCGACGGTCGCGGTGGTCGGCATCGCATCGCTGGTGATCGGATTGTGCGCTTTCAAGGCCGGCGAGAGCCTGCCGGTCGTGGGCCCGGTGCTCAACGCCATGAGCCCCGCGACGCTCGCGTTCTCGCTCGTCTACCCGGTCGAGGGGCTCTTCGACACCGTGAGCGATTCCGGCGGCTCGCTGTCGTCCGGCCTGACGACGGCCCGCTTCTCCCTGGCGGTGGGCGCGCTGATCGCCGGCGCGGTCTACGTCGGCATCGTGTACGCGATCCACATGAACATGGTGCGGACGTTCGACTTCACGGTGCGCAAGCTCGCGGGGACCAACTGACATGCGCACGCTGCTGAAGGGCGTGCCGCACGCGCTGGCCCAGCCGGTGTGCGACGCGCTCCTGGGCGAAGGGATCGAGTCGCGCGTGGTCCGGCCTTTCACCAGCTTCGCGGGCTACGGCCCGACGCCGCCCGCGGAGATTGTCATCCTGAACGACGACGAAACGACCCGCGCGCTGTCGGTGGCCGCCGAGTGCGTGCTGGCGCTGGCGAGCCAGCCGGCGGCGGAAGCGGAGATCGACCTGTCGAAGCTGCCGCCCGCGCTGCGCGTGGCGTGCCCCGCGTGCGAACGCGCGCTTGACCCTCGGCTCGCTCAGGACGGCACGATCGCCTGCGCGTGCGGGGCGCGCCACGACGCGATCGAACTCATCGTCAACCAGCACGGGCCCGAAGCGCTCGAAAGCTGCACCGAATCGCTTGAATCGTCGGGCGAATCGCCGACGCTGATGCACGCGACGGTGAAGTGCGTCCACTGCGGCTATGAACTCGAGGGGCTCGCCCGGCGCGGCATCTGCCCCGAGTGCGGGAAGGACTACGACAAGGCGGTGTGCGTGCTGCACCCGTACCTGGCGGCGGAGTTCAAGAAGTAGGAAAGAGACGCAGAGACGAAGTGAAGAGAAGAGAAGAGAAGAGAAGAAGTCACGAAGTCGCAAAGTCGCAAAGTCAGGGAGCGCGGATGTCCTGCCTCGTGATCGGGATTCCGAACCAAGCAGGCCCGGGCATTCGTGATTCGTGATTCGGGGCTCGTGAGTCGGCGATCGGAGGGCCGGCGTGATGCCTCACGATGCCGAGGCCGAAGCGCGTGGGAGCACTGAGAAGAGGAACAGTGGGCCGACCATGAGCGCGCGGAGGCGGAGAAACTCCTTGGAGTAACGGATCCCGCGCGGTACGCTTCCATCGGAGGGTGTGGAGGCAGGAAATGTCCGCGCTGGTCAACTTGGTCGGCAAGCGGTGTGGCACGATGGAGCCGGTAGGCCGGGAAGGTGTCGGCTCGGAGAACCGACCCACCAGCTCCGCCGATCCCGAAGACTTTGATTCGTTCGTGGATGCAGTCTTCGCCGAGGACTTGCAGGCCGACATCAACGAGAACCTGATGGTCGACGAAGACGATTACGAGTCGTTTGTGGAGTCATACGATGCGTTGGAAAACAGGTAGCGCGAGCTCCGGGCCGCAGCTCTCGCGTGCGTGCGTCGTCGGGGTTCTCGCCTGTGAACTTGTTGCGGCCCCGGGCGCTCGCGCCGACTGGCGCGTGTACCTTCTTTCAACCGGGTCGAGCCAGGGATGGACCCGCGCCACGACGATCTACGCCGGACGGACCGGCGGAGTGATCGGTACAAACGCGGCCCTGTGGGAGCACCCGCAGGCGCCGCCCGCGTCGCTCGCACCTTCGGCGCCGTGGGACACTTCCGAGACTCTCGCGTCGTGGGGCAACACTCAGGTCGGGTGGGCCAGCAAGCGCGACGCGCAGCAGCAGGTGGTCACGGAGGCGGCGGCGTGGTCCGGGTCGGCGGAGAGTTTCCGAAGCCTTCAGCCCGCCTCGAACGCATACCGGGGCTCGATGGCCCGGAGCATCCGCGAACAACAAGTCGCGGGGTTTGCCACGTACGTCCAGACGGGCCTTCCTCACGCCGCCCTGTGGACAGGCCCGACCTTCTCAACCTTTGTCGACCTGCACAACAACACAAAGGCGCAGTATTCGGAGTGCTTCGCCACGGACGGCCAGAGCCAGGGTGGCTGGGCCGTCTTTCGTCGGACGGGACAGATTCACGCCGCCCTATGGCACGGAACCAGCGCGAGCATGACGGATGTGAACCCGTCGTGGTCGTGGGATTCGTGGATTTTGGGCATGGCGCCGGGCGCGCAGGTCGGACGGGCCGCCGTGGGATCAACGGGTAGCCAGCCTGTCCTCTGGCACGGAAGCGCGGACTCGGCGGTCATCATGACGCCGAGCGGATTCGGCGGCGGCGAACTGACCGCCACCGACGGCCTGCGCCACGTCGGGCTGGCGTCGAAGAACGGCGCGGGCTACGCGGGCATCTGGATGTCCGATGATCCAAACAGCTTCGTCAACCTGGCCGCCTTGGTGGGGAACAACGTCGTCGGTTCGTCGGCCAACGCGGTCTATTCCGACGCGAACAACATTTATGTTGCCGGGCAGATTCGCCTCGGCAACGGCCCGCTCCAGGGCGTGGTGTGGGTTCAAGAACTTCCCGCGCCGGGGGCGGCCGCGTTGATGCTGATGGGTGTGGTGGTGATGGGGAGAAGGAAGAGATGAAGTGCGGAGCCGGGGGTCGGCACGCCGCGGGGAGAGTTGAAGAACGTGGTCACGCCCCGCAAGGCCACGGCTTGGCCCGCGCCACCCGGAGCCGCGTCGGACAGCACGAAGAGCACGAACCCGAAGACGGGTCCGTGGCACGAGGGCAGGAAGTCAGTTGCCGAAGAGGTTCTTGGCGGTGAAGTAGCCGTTCTGCTCGAAGTAGGTGAGGGCTTCATCCACGGACTTGAAGATGCGGGTTGCGGTTTCGGTGATGAACGGCGACGGCGGCTTCTTGGGTTTCCAGACGACGAAGACTTCCTTGGTGTGCTCGAAGGCGTGGTGGAGTTCGCGTTCGACGCCGGAGGAGAGGCCGGGGATGCCGCCGGGGAGTTCGGGGATGTAGGAGACGATCATGTCGGACTGGTCGACGAGCTTGAAGTCCCGCATGTAGATCTGGCCGTCGACGTCGCCGGCGATGTCGAGGATCTCGCGGATGCGGACGCGGATGGGTTCGGCGGATGATTTGCTCCCGCCGAAGGTGTGGGGCGTGACGTCGAGGAACTCCTTGCCATCGCGGGCGGCGGCGATGCCGCGGTCGAGGAGGAGTTTCTCGTCGACGTCGCCCGGGTCGAAGGTGATGAAGTGGTCGGCGAGGGCGGCGCGGAAGCGATCGATCTCGGCGAGCACGTCGGGCATGTCCATGACGTGGGACATGGGGAAGGAGGGATAGACCTTCTTCATCTTGGGGCGGCAGACGAGGCGGAAAAGGGTGCGGGTGGTGAGGTTGTGGCGGCCGCGGGCCATGATGTAGAACTGCGAGCCGGGGATCGACTTGGCGAGGAGTTCGGTGGCGAGGATTTCCTCTTCGCGCCAGACCATGCAGTCCTTGAGCGTGGCGTCGATGTCGTGCTCGCGGTGGAGTCGGTGGTGGACGACCTCGATGTTGTCGACGAGGCAGATGAAGAGATCGGGCTGGAGCTTGGCGATCTGGTCGTAGTCGAAGGCGGCGAACAGGCCGTGGCGCCAGCGGAAGGTGGCGTGGGTGTTGACGATTATGTTGGGGAGGGGCGTGCCGCCCGGGCCGGCGGTGGTTGACTCGGCGATGATGTCCTTGAAGGCGGCGCGGCGGAGGGAGTTGAGGCGGGAGATGGGGAGGTCGAGGATGCGCCCGGAGCGAACGTCGGTTCCCTCGGCGTACATCATGTCGCCGACGTGGTAAAGGGTGAGGTTCTCGCCCTGCTGGCCGGCGAATCGCGCGACGGCGTCGAGGTAGGGCTTCTTTTCCATTCCGATCTGGCCGGTGACGATGGCTCGCATAGGTGGGTAGTCTAGAGCGTGGAAAGTAGCGCGTTTGATCGTGTTTGGTTTGGGGTTGATTTGGACGCAGATTGCCCAGATTCCGAGTCGAAAAGGTGGGCTTGCAGGTTTGGCATTTGAGGCGTAGGCTGACGGCGCGTCGGGGCCTGGGAGGGTGCTCGGCGGCGCGGAGAGGACAGACGAATGAAGGTGGTGTGCTGCGCGCGGCATGAGGCCGCCTTTCTCCCCTGTGCGGGTTTGCTCGCGCTGGTGTCGCTCTGCGGCACGGCGGCGGGACAGGCGACCTTCACTCGTATTCAATCGCTCGACGAGCACAACCGCTGGACGCGGGTGACGGGGATCTCGGCCGACGGCATGAAGGTCGTCGGGCGGAGCATGACCGACAAGGGCAATTTCGAGGGGTTCGTATGGAGCAACGGCGCGGGCGCGGAGACCGTGGGCACGCTGCTTCACAACACGTCGGCGGCCGAGGCGATCTCGGGCGACGGGACCATGGTGGTCGGGTCGTCGGGGCGGCACTCGTTCCAGCGGACCGAGGCGTTCAAGTGGACGCAGGATGAGAAGATCGAATCGCTGGGGATCCAGTCGTCGATGAGCACGGCGTATGGCGCGTCGCACGACGGACGGGTGATCGTCGGGCAGTATGACGAGTATCCCGAGCAGGCGTTCCGCATGGACGCTTCGGGCATGACCAATCTTGGTGACCTGGGCGGCGGGCGCGCTTCGGCGCGCGACGTATCGGCCAACGGCGCGACGATCGCCGGCTGGAGCGACGTGAACTTCGATCGCACCGAGGCGTTTGTTTGGACGGCGCAGACCGGGATGACGGGCTTGGGAACGCTGGGCGGCTCGGCGAGCTATGCGTGGGCGATCTCGCCGGACGGCGGGACCGTGGTCGGGAGCAGCCGCTTGGATGCCGCGTTCGAGGATGGGCACGCGTTCATGTGGAACGCCGACGAGGGGCTGGTCGACCTGGGCGCGATGGACGATCTGTTCAGCGTGGCGTGGGACGTGAGCGAGGGCGGGAAGGTCGTCGTGGGCGAAGCGTTCAGCGCGCCGTTCGGCCCGACGCGCGCGTTCATCTGGGATCGCCAGAACGGTATGGTCGACCTGAACGAGTATGCCCGGGGCGTGCTGAGGCTATCGATCGACGGATGGCAGTTGCAGAGCGCCAAGGCGGTGTCGGATGACGGGATGTACATCGCGGGCGATGGCCTCTCGCCCGAGGGTGAATACGCGGGATGGGTGATCCGCGTGCCCACGCCGGGGACGGTCGTTGTCATGGGCGCGGCGCTGGCGATGATGAGAAGGCGGCGGTAGCCGGCTCGCCAATTGAACAGAATGCAGGTCCGGCGGGGAACGCCGAGTCACCCGAAGTGTTACTTCACGCCCGCGGCCTGCGGGCGCTTTGCTTCCACGGCAACGTTGGGCTCGCGGTAATCCTGCAGTGCGGCGACGTCCCACTCGCCGGAACGAAGGGCTTCGATCGCGCGGGCGGCGGCGTCTGCGGCGGCGGTGGTTGAGATCAGCGGGATGTTCAGGCGCACGCTGGTGGCGCGGATCTTTCCTTCGTCGGTCTGGTAGCCGGTGCGCGTGGGCGTGTTGATGACCATCGCGATCTGGCCGTTGGACATGAGGTCCAGCACGTTGGGGCGTGCGCCGGCGGCGATCTTCTGGAGTCGGTTGACGGGGATGGAGGCAGATTCGAGCAGATCGGCGGTGCCGCCGGTGGCGTGGATGGCAAAGCCGATGCGCGCGAGGCGGCGGATGGGATCGATGATGGTGTGTTTATCGTCGTCGCGAACGGAGACGAAGATTCCGCCCTTGGCGGGATCGGTGGGGAGGAATACGCCGCAGGCCATCTGGGACTTGGCGAAGGCGATCTCAAAGGTGCGGTCGATGCCCATGACCTCGCCGGTGGAGCGCATCTCGGGCCCGAGCACGACGTCGACGCCGGGGAACTTGCTGAAGGGGAAGACGGATTCCTTGACGGCGTACCAGGACGAGGGCTGGAACTCGCGGGCGCCGAGCTCGTCGAGGGTCTTGCCCATCATGACCTTGGCGGCGATGGCGGGCCACTGGTTGTGGGTGGCCTTTGAGACGAAGGGGACGGTGCGCGAGGCGCGGGGGTTGACCTCGAGGATGTAGATGATGCCGTCCTTGATGGCGAGCTGGAGGTTCATGAGGCCGCGGACCCGGAGCTCGCGTGCGAGGGTGCGGCCGATGTGCTTGATCTCCTCGACCATATCGGGCGGGAGGGAGAAGGGCGGGATGGAGCAGGCGGAGTCGCCGGAGTGGATGCCGGCGTGCTCGATGTGTTCCATCACGCCGGTGACCAGGGCGCGGCGCGAGCGGTTGAGCGGATCATCGACGGGGAGCGTGGGGTCAAAGTCGGCGACGACGTCGACATCGACCTCGGTCGCGTGCCCGAGGAACTTGTCGATGAGGACGGGTGCGCCGTCAAGGTCGGAGACTTTCAGGGCGTTCTTGATGAAGCCGCGGAGGGCCTTTTCGTCGGGGCAGACTTCCATGCCGCGGCCGCCCAGGACGTAGCTGGGGCGGATGAGGACGGGATAGCCGACGCTCTCGGCGATGGTGACGGCTTCTTCGATGGAGCGTGCGATGCCGGCGGGCGGGCGATGGAGCTTGAGGCGCGAGAGGAGCGCGTCGAAGCGGTCGCGGTCTTCGGCGAGGTCGATGGAGTCGACGGAGGTGCCGATGATGGGGACGCCGGCGGCGACCAGGCCGTGCGCGAGGTTGAGGGGCGTTTGGCCGCCGAACTGGACGATGGTGCCGAAGACATGGCTACCGCCCAAGCTATTGAATTGGCGTTCGAGAGTTTCCACTTCGTCCGCGTCGACTGAAGTCCAGTCACTGCGCTTCGCTTCGCCAAGTTTCCAGTGATCAAGCCATTGAGCTTGGACGCTCCAAACGTTCCGGCCAGCATCAATGAACTGGAAGATGTGGCAAGGTTTGCCCGCTGCGTCACGAGTGTCGACCACCGTGGCGAACTGAACGAACTCGCCTTGCGCAACTCGCTTCATAGTCGATTCGAGCAGGCTGCAAAGCGAAGCGATGGAGGCGGCAGCCTGCTTGCCGTTGCTGTTCTCGATGATCGAAGTCCACGGAGAGCTGGGCGCAATCAGCAGGCTGCGGCTCAACGCCTTTCCATTGAGCCGCTCGATCACGTTGAGCGTGTCTTCGAGCGTGAGCGGCTCGAAGAAGAGGAGGTCGGAGGTGTCGTAGTCGGTGGAGACGGTCTCGGGGTTTGAGTTGATCATCACCGACTCAAAGCCGAGCTCCTTGGCGGCGAAGGCGGCGTGGACGCAGCAGTAATCGAACTCGATGCCCTGGCCGATGCGGTTGGGGCCGCCGCCGATGATGATGACCTTCTTGCGATCGGTGACGCGGATTTCGTCGTCGGAAGAAGGCACTGGGCACTTGGCACCGGGCACTGGGGAAGCAACAGAAGTCGCGCCCTTCTCGTAGGTCGAGTAGTAATACGGCGTGACGGCCTCGAACTCGGCGGCGCAGGTGTCGACGAGCTTGTAAACCGGCTCGATGCCCAGGGCCTTGCGGCGCTCGCGCACGGCGAGGATGGTCTCGGTCGAGAGCTTGCCGAGGTAGAGGTTGGCGAGCTGCGCATCGGAATAGCCGAGCTGCTTGGCTTCGAAGAGGACGTCGGCGGGGACGTGGTCGAGCGAGTCGTAGGAGCAGAGCACGTCCTCGAACTCGACGAGCTGCTGGATCTGGTCGAGGAAGAAGTGATCGATCTTGGTGAGTGCGTGCACCTTCTCGATGCTCCAGCCCATCTTGAAGGCGTAGCGGACGTAGTAGAGACGCCCCTGGCAGGGGACGGCGAGCTTGCGCGAGAGCTTGTTGAGGGGGATGGGCCACTCGATCGGCTGGCCGTCGGCGGTGCGGAGGCCGGTGGGCGAACTGGAGGTTCCGGGCTTGGCGCCGGGGGAGACGTCGAGGACAAGCTGGTCGCGTTCGACGGCGCGCATGGCGGAGAGCCACTTGTCGTTCTTGTCGAGTCCCAGGCCGAAGCGCTTGACGTCCATCGAGCGGATGGCTTTTTGCAGCGATTCCTTGAGGGTGCGCCCGATGGCCATGGCCTCGCCGACGGACTTCATCTGGGTGGTAAGGGTCTCGTCGGCCTCGGGGAACTTCTCGAAGGTCCAGCGCGGCATCTTGGTGACGACGTAGTCGATGGTGGGCTCGAAGCAGGCGCTGGTGGTGCCGGTGATGTCGTTCTTGAGTTCGTCGAGGGTGTAGCCAACGGCCAGGCGCGCGGCGATCTTGGCGATGGGGAAGCCGGTGGCCTTTGAGGCGAGGGCGGAAGAGCGCGAGACGCGCGGGTTCATCTCGACGACGACCATCTCGAAGGGCTTGGTGCCGTCGGCACGTGGCGTGGGGTTGGGGTTGACGGCGAACTGGACGTTTGAGCCGCCGGTCTCGACGCCGACGGCGCGCATGATGGCGATGGCGGCATCGCGCATCGCCTGGTATTCCTTGTCGGTGAGGGTGAGGATGGGCGCGACGGTGATGGAGTCGCCGGTGTGGACGCCCATGGGATCGATGTTCTCGATGCCGCAGACGATGATGCAGTTGTCCTTTTTGTCGCGGACGACTTCGAGCTCGTATTCCTTCCATCCGATGACGGACTGGTCGATCTGGACCTGCTGGATCATGGAGGCGCGCAGGCCGCGGGTGATGATGTCGATGAACTCGTCGCGGTTGTAGGCGATGCCGCCGCCGGTGCCGCCCAGGGTGAAGGCGGGTCGGATGATGGCGGGGAGGCCGATTTCCTTGAGGAAGTCGAGGGCGTCGTCAAGGGTGTTGACGGTCTTGGCCTTGGGGAGCTTGAGGCCGATGTTCTCGCAGATGTCTTTAAAGGCCTGGCGGTCCTCGGCGCGATGGATGATGCGGCGGTCGGCGCCGATCATTTCGACGCCGAACTCCTTGAGGGTGCCGTTGTCGAAGAGGGCGCAGGCGCAGTTGAGGGCGGTTTGGCCGCCGAGGGTCGGGAGGATGGCGTCGATGGGCGTGCCGAGGGAGGCTTCTTTCTGGATGACCTTTCGGACGGCGTCGGGGGTGATGGGCTCGATGTAGGTGCGGTCGGAGAAAGCGGGGTCGGTCATGATCGTCGCTGGGTTGGAATTGACCAGGACGATGCGGTATCCCTCGGATTTGAGCGTGCGGCAGGCCTGTGTGCCGGAGTAATCGAACTCGCAACCCTGGCCGATGACGATCGGCCCGGACCCCAGGATGAGGATGGTCGAGAGGTCGGTGCGTTTGGGCATGGGTGCTCCGGCGAGAGGCGAGGTGGGCGCAAACTCCAGAACAATACCCGGTCGCGTTGTGGCGACAAGTTTGGGGGGTTGCGCGGGAGCGAATTGAGACCAAGTGCATGAGATTTCTGAGTGGGTGAACGCCTCGTGGGAGTTGTGCGGTGTGTGCGGTCTGTGCCGAGCTATGGGTTCCCTTGGTGGGCTGAAGGTGGGCGCGCGGGCGGTCGATGTTGAGACGCGATGGGAACTTTCGGTCGCCTTGGCGGCCTGTTCAATCATTCGGACGATCCGAACAACCGCAAGGCGGGGCGGGTGCGTTGTCAGTACATCACGTGCTCGCTGGGCGAGGTGCGCGATCTTTCGGCGACGGGATTGCGGGTGTTGTGCAAGAGGAACCCGGGGATTGCGGCGGGGCAGGTCATCTGCTTTCGGCTGAACACGCTGGAGGGGGCGGAACTGCCGATCATGGCGCATGTGGCGTGGGCGCGGAAGACGGGCTGGTTCAAGCACGAGCTGGGGATGAAGTTCCTGGACGTGTCGGCGGAGCTTCGGCTGGCGCTGCTGCAATTGTGCCGTGCGTCGACGTACAACGAATCGCTAAACGACCCGCATCGGAAGACGGGGTAAGTCGGCGCGATCTGAGCGGCGCGGGCGGAAGTCGGCGAATCCGGCGGGGATCGCCGGGCCACGCAAGAATCGACCCCGAACATAAAGCAAACACAGAAAGCGACTGAACACCCGATTTGCAGGTGGAGCGGGTGGTGGTACAACCAGATGGGGCTGGCGTGCGTAAGGCATCTGAGGACGCGAGGCGGCGGGCCCGGAGTGTCGTTGTTCGGGGTTCAGGCCGCGGGTAGGGCGCGGGTGGTCATGGTTCCGTGGTTGGCGCTGCCGGCGTGGACATGGCTTCTCGGGTTGCGTCCTAAAGTTGGTCATTGGCTGGATGTCTGTTGGGTGTGAAGAAGACGGCACGGGCGGCGCGGCCGCCGGTGGCATCGAGGGGTATCGATATGGGTTGGACGACTGCGGTTCGTGAGTCGGCGCGTCGGTGGGGGCTGTCGAGGGTGTCGGGGCGTGGGCCGGTGTCGATGCTGGAGGCGCTCGAGCCGCGCCAGGTGTTGTCGGCGTTGCCGTTCGCGGCGGGGAACACGCTGGTGGAGGTGCAGACCAACTACGGCAACATCTGGATCGAGATGTTCAACACGACGACGCCGCTGACGGTGCAGAACTTTTTGCAGTACGTGAACGCGGATCGGTACGACGGGACGTTCATCCATCGTCACGCGCGGAACTTTGTGCTCCAGGGGGGCGGGTACAAGCTGGACAGCAACGGCACGCCTCAGCACATCGAGACGTTCGCGGCGGTCCAGAACGAGTATCAGCTGTCAAACCTTGCGAAGACGGTGGCGATGGCCAAGCAGGGTGGCGATCCGAACAGCGCGACGAGCGAGTTTTTCTTTAATCTGGCGGACAATTCGAGCAACCTGAACAACCAGAACGGCGGGTTCACGGTGTTCGGGCAGGTGGTGAACGGGTGGGACGTGGTGCTGCGGATCACGGGTCTGGAGATCGTGAACGCGGGGAGTCCGTACGACACGCTGCCGGTGCGCGAGAACTACACGAGCGGGACGATCACGGACGAGCACCTGGTGAAGATCAACGACGTGCGGGTGATCTCGTCGCCGGGGTGGAGCCAGGAGGCCAAGAGCGACGCGGTGGTGCGCGGGGCGGGGAGCGCGTCGGGCCAGTCGCTGTTCATCACAAACAACGAGCTGAGCCGGCCGATCATCTTCCATCAGGCGTCGAGCACGGCGTCGTGGACGGTGAGCGATCTGTCGCTGCAGACGGGCGCGCCGACGATCACGGGGAAGCTGACGGCGTGGTTCGATACCAACGACAGCCGGTTCTACGCCGCGGCGCCGTCGGCGGCGGGGCTGCTGCTCTTCACGCGGTCGACGACGGGCTTCTGGACGGTCCGGAATCTTGGGACGGAGATCGCGACGAGCCAGATCGTGAACTCGGACGTGTCGGTGTTCACGTCGACCGACGGGCTCAATCACGTCGCGGGGACGACGGGGGCCGGGCAGCTGGTGATCTTCAGCCAGACGAGCACGAAGGACACCGACGGCGACTATTCGTGGACGTTTGCGAACATCGCGACGCGCGACCTCATCCCCAACGGGAAGACGATGCCGACGTGGGTGGGGGACATCACGACGTATGTGACGAGCTGGAACGGCATGAACGTGGCGGGCCTGGACAGCGATGGGAAGATTCAGGTGGTGTGGTGGGCGCCGGGCCTCTCGGCGTGGACGACGGACAATCTGAGCGACCTGACGGGCGCGCCGGCGATCACGGGAACGCTGACGTCGTATCTGACCTCGTGGGGCGGGATCAACCTCGCGGGGACGGACGCGGGCGGGAAGCTGAACGTGACATGGTGGGTGCCGGGCTCGAACTGGGTGACGAACAACCTGACGGATCAGTTCTCCGGGCCGACGCTGGTGACGACGAGCGTTTCGAGTTATGTCACGCCGTGGGGCGGGCTGAACATCACGGGGCTTGACGCCAACGGGAAGATCAATGTGTACTGGTGGGCGCCGGGGATGACGGACTGGGTGGTGACGAACCTGTCGGACATCACGACGGGCGCGGTGACGCCGTCGGGGCGGATGACGGGCGTGGCGTCGCCGAGCGGGACGATCAACCTGGTGGGCAAGGCGGCGACCGGCGAGGTGCTGCGTTACTACTGGAACCCGGGCGACGGCGGGACGTGGACGTTCCTCAATATGACGACGACGGCGTCGTTCTATTGATCTCATCGTGCGTTGAAGCGATCAGAGCCCCTCGCGCTGCGGGGGGCTTTTTCGTTGGGATCCGGGCCGACGAGAGGGCAGGGGGGTGATCGCCCGCGCGGGAAGGTGGCTGCTCAGCGCGTCTTCTTGCGGATGAAGTTGACAAGCGCCAGGAGCAGGATCGCGCCAAGGGTGGCGCTGACAAGCGAACCAAGGCGGGAGACTGACTTGAGGCCGATGAGGTCGAGCAGGAAGCCGCCGAGGACGGCGCCGAGCGCGCCGACGAGGAGGTTGCCGGCGGCGCCGAAGCCCTTGCCGCGGGTGAGGAGGCCGGCGAGCCATCCGGCGGCCAGGCCGATGAGCAGGAACCAGAGCCAGTTCATGTCCGAAGGCTAGCGCCGCTCGAGTGAGTGACGGCGGCGCGCCGAGTTTGGCGGAGTTCGGGCGTGAGGGGCGCGACTCAGGATCGGATCGGCGCGGATTCCGAACGGGCATCGGCGGGACGCGTCGGGAGTCCATAAGGTGACAGGGCCGGCGCCCGGATCGTGGTGCGCCGGCCCTTGTCGCGGGTCGTATCGAGCCTTAATTGGCGGGGGATTGGTCACCTGGCGGCGGTCGCCAGGGGGGACGCGGAGTCTCCGGTTGCCGGGAGCTTGGCGATCGTGTCCGTCGCCAGCTTCTTGACCAGCTCGATCGGCTCCGAGCCGCCGAACACCGAGTTGGTGCCCTTGGCGGAGGCCAGCCAGAGCAGCTTGCCGGTCTGAACGTCGATGATGCGCATCGTCAGGCGGGCGCGCTCGCGGGTGAAGGTGATGAGCGAGCGTTCATTGCCCGACTGCACGCTCTGCAGGTCGGTCACCTGCACGAGCAGCATGGCCTTGGCGTTGGCGAGCTTGCCGAGCTCGACCGCGTCGGCGTCGGTCATGCCGCTCTGCTGGAAGCGCAGCTCGTTGATGACCAGCGACGAGAGCTTGGCCCGTTCGACCAGCTCGTAGCGCTTGCCCATCAGGGCCTGGAGGCAGCTGGTCTCGACCTCGGTCGCGCCGCCGCGGGGCACCCGCCCGTCTTCGTCCGTCACCACGACTCCGAGCGGGGTGGCGCGGCTCGCCTCGAAGCTGGCATCGGTACTCGCTTCACTCTGGGACTGGGGCGTCATGGCGCAGCCGCCCAGACCCGCCGCCAGACCCGATCCCAGAATCGCCGCCGCCGTCCAACCAAGGAGCTTCATCGTCTTCATGTCCGGTCCTTTCCGTGTGCGTTGTGTTCAGTGAAAGGGCGGACGTTCGCGCCCGCCCCGATCTTGTTTACTCAGCCATCTCCGCGAGCTTTTTGAGGGCCGCAGACATCTTCGAGTCACTCGACAACTTCTCGAACGCCTGGTCGAACGCGCTTGAGATCATGTCCGCGTCCGGGAGTCTCGTGAGCGCTGTGCACCGGCCCGCGGCCTTGGCGGTCCCGACCACCTCGCCGGTCTCGAGGTTCTGCAGCCTGAAGCTGATCTCCGTCTCGGCGACGAAGGTCGCGAGCGGCTGGCCGTCCGGCGACGCGCCGTGCCGATCGGTGATGCTCAGCTTCTTGATCTCGCCCAGGAGCACGTAGCGTGCTCCGAGCTGGCGGCCGACGCGGATCGCCGACTCCTGGCTCACCATTCCGCTCTCGCTGAACTTGAACTCGTCGAGGAAGCGGTCGAATCGCGAGCGATCGATCAGCGTGACGCCTTCGGGCTTGTTCTCGGCCAGCAGCTGAAGGGTGCGATCCTGGGCGTCGCGCCCGTAGCGCTCGACCTTCACACTCCGCGTCGCGGCGCCGATCCCGTCGCCCATCGCCACGTCCACGTCGATCGGAGCTCGCCGGTCGGTCGTATTGAGGAACGGCGGGACAACCAGCACCCGCCCCGCCACCAGCGCGGGCGACGGGTGGTCGACGACCCCCGGAACCCGATCGGTTGGCTCCGGGCTCGGGCCCAGCACCGGCGCGCCGCG
>JABWBC010000102.1 GCA_013360695.1 Phycisphaerales bacterium | reverse complement strand
AGGCCGCCGAGGCCCAGGAGCGCCGCCGCGCCGGGCGCGGGGATCGGGTCAGCGCCCACACCGTCGATGTCAAAGCCGTCGGCGTAGGGAAGGCCGATGAAGCTGCTGGTGTCGACGAACTTCACGAAGTCCCACGCGCCGATGCCCGTGTTGCCCTGGACGGTGGCGAGCGACATCGGCACGCCCTCGGTCAGGTTCGAGAGGTTGCCGACGAGGTAGTACGTCGCGCTGAGCGCGTCCGCGCCGGTGCCGACATAAAGGTCGGCGTATTCATAGTGCCCGCCCTGAGCGTTGAACGTCGTTTCGTACCAGTAGATGTTGTCCTTGAACTGCTCGCCGAACGAGAGCGTCAGCTGCCCGCCGAAGCCCAGCGACACGAAGTTGATCGTGTCGGGGAAGCTGTCGTCGTTCTGGGGCGCGCCCAGCGCGTTGGCGGTGTTGGTGCGATCGAGCGGCAGGGGGCTTCCGTCCTCCTGCAGGCCCTGGACATAGTTGTGGGCCGCCGACGCCCAGATCTGGGCCTGGGCCGCGCCCGCCAGCGAGATCATCGCGAGCGCACCGATCACCTTCATCGTCTTCATGCCAATCTCCTTCCTCGTGAAAGCACTAGAGCGACGGCTCGCCGCGGCGGAAACGCGGCGGGGTGGAAGGGTACCTCCACCACCCCGAAAGCCGACGCCATTACGGTACCCTTCTCACGCACCGGAACGCAACGGCAAAGCACCTTCGCACCCGAATGTCGCGCGGGTTTGCGAATCTTGCCAATTCCCGGTGGTTTCGATTCAATCTCCGTTAGGGACGGCGGCGCCGCGCGATCGACGCCAGACCGAGAAAGACCATCCCCGCCGTTCCCGGCGCGGGAACCACGGTGTCGAGGTAGTCGGTCAGAACCCGGAGGGTCGTCTCGGTGGCCATGTTCGCGGCGGCCAGCGGCGTGTCGATGCCGACATGGATGTGCCCGGCGGCGAAGTTTCTATAGGGATCGTTTACTCCCGAATGCTGCATGTTGTACCACTCGCCGTGCAGCCCGATGAATTCGGAGAGGAAGGCCCCGCCGAAGCCGTTGCCGGTGTCGATGTAGGCGTTGCTGATCGCGCCCGAGGCCTTCACCGCGTCCACGATTCCCTGCATCGGGAGGGTGCTTGGCACGATCTGGTTGGGCGCCAGATCGGCGAAGATGGGCATGTCGGCGCTGGGGCGCTTGGGTTCGAGGTAGTCGGGGAACCAACTGTTGACCGCGCGCATCTTGAGGCGTGATTCGACTTCCCAGTTGCTGCCGGGGTTGCCGCGCGAGAACGTGATGATGGCCGCGGGCTTGACCTCGTTGACGATGCGTTGCCAGTCGGCCGAAGTATCCTGGTAGTCGACCTCGAAATCGCCGGTGCCCTTGCCCCAGTTGGGGGCGTCGTCGGGGTTGAAGGTCGGAAAGTAGGAGAAGACGTTGTAGCCGCGCCCTTCCCAATTGCCGCCGATCCAGCCGTCGGGGTTGAGCTCGGGGTTGGTGCTGAAACGCGACACCATCCAGTTGGTGGGCGGCCAGTAGCCTGTGATCATGATGTTGTTGGTGTGGCCCGCGGCGGCGAAGGGCGCGATCGCGCTTGCCGCCATGAGTGCGAGCGCCACGACGCCCGCGTGCGGGCCCGAGAGTTCGTTCTTGAACATGTCGTCCCTTCTCCTCAGTGGACGACACGAGTATCGCAGAACGACGGCGCGGAAACAAGGCAATCTCACCGCCCCCAAGTGCGGAAAGATGCACGCGGAGGTGGTGGGTTCGTCCCGATGTTCCCAAGCCCCGGGCGATTCCCTCCGCCCGGGGCGATCGGCGCGCGGCGATGCCCCGGGCGGGCTCAGCCGCGCTTGCGCCGATCGATCACTTTGCCGACGGCTCTCTTGAGCTTGTGCGACGCGAGGTCGATGGCTTCATAGAAGCCGCCGGCCTGTTCGGCGACGATGACGGGCGATCGATGGGGGATGGAGGCGAGGATGCGGCATTCCTTGTCGACGCCGCCGCGCGGGCCGTTCACGTCCGCGATGCGAACCTCGATCGTCGCGATCTGGGGCTCGAAGCGCCCGATGGCGTGGGCGAGGCGCTGCCGGACATAGTCGAGCACGGCCTGGGTGGTGGGCATCGGTCCATCGACGAAACGTAGTGTCATATGAAACCTCCACTGGGCGATACGACCAGATCGGCGCTGTGTTCGCGCCGGTCCGGCGCTTTTCCCGAGCTGATTCGCCCGCCTGTCACCGTCGGATTCCGTTCGTCACGAACGCCCTGCGGGCCATACGAACAGAGTGCAAGAAGACAGGAAATCGGGTACAAACAGGCAACCGTGGGGGCGCTCAGCCCCGCGGCACACCCGGAGATTCACGATGTCCGCATCGACTGATCGCTCGTCCCGTCGCACGTTCCTCAAGGGAGTCGCCGCCGCCGGCGCCGCGGTCGGCGCCGCTTCCGCGCTCGGCTTCCCGCGCGTCGCCACCGCCTCCAACAAGTCCGGCAAGGAGCCGATCATCGTCGGTGCCGGCGATCATCGCTACGAGGTCATGCACGACTGGGGACAGCTTCCCAAGACCATCGCCTACGGCAACACCCACGGCGTGTGCGAAGACTCGCAAGGTCGAATCTACATCAAGCACACCATCCACGCCAGCAGCCAGGAGAAGAACGCGATGGTCGTTTTCGACGCCGACGGCAAGTACGTCGGCGCCTGGGGCGCGGAGCTGGGCATCGGCGGCGGCGCGCACGGCCTGCACCTCAGCAAGGAAGGCTCGCAGGAGTATCTCTACCTCTGCGACCAGGCACGCGGGCTGGTCTTCAAGACCGACCTCGCCGGCAAGGTCGTCTGGCAACGCGGCGTGCCCGATGCCAATGGTCTCTACGCCAACCCCGGCGAGTACCACCCCACCAACGTTGCCATCCACAACGACACACTCTTCATCGGCGACGGATACGGCAAGAACTGGATCCACATCTACGACACCGCCGGCAACTACAAGAAGTCCTTCGGCGGCTCGGGGAGCGACCCCGGCAAGCTCAGCTGCCCGCACGGGCTCATGATCGACACGCGCGGCAGCACGCCCGTCCTCGCCGTCGCCGATCGCGGAAACAACCGCATCCAATACTTCTCGCTCGGCGGCGAGCACCTTTCCTTCGTCCAGGACGAACTCAAGCTTCCCTGCCACTTCCACCAGCGCGGCACCGACCTTCTCATCCCGGACCTCCAGGCACGCGTCACCATCTTCAACAAGGACAACAAGCTCATCACCCACCTGTGCGATGGCGAGAAGATGGACCTCCGCGACAAGGCCCGCGACCAGTTCCTCCCCGGAAAGTTCATCTGCCCCCACGGCGCGATCTGGGACCATGCCGGCAACATCTTCGTGGTGGAGTGGGTGGAGGTCGGGCGCGTGACCAAGCTGAAGCGCGTGAGCTAACCAACCCGCCGGGCGAGGCGGACGTGATGTCGTGCTGCGGAAACGCCGAGAGGCGCGTGCCACCGACCGGCGAGCCCGCCAGTCGGCCGGTGCGAGTTGATGAACCGGCGCATCGGATCATCGCGCCGATTCGACCATCGCGCGACGCGAGGTCGCCCGCTTACCCCCTGATCCGCGTCTTCACGTTGTCCATCACGTTCATGTAGTTGATGTACGCGTCGTACGGCGAGTCGTAGGGGCTGAAGTACTTGTGCACGTCGCCGTCGGCCCAGAACTTCGTGCACATGTAGTAGAAGTGGTCGCTCGTCGTCAGCTTCCGCCAGTCCGCCAGCACGTGGGCCGCCTGCTCGCTCCTGGCCTTGTCGCCCACCGACTTCTTCACGAAGTCCTTCACCAGGCCCTCGACGCGGTAGCACTCGTCCAGCGCGTTGTTCTGCATCGCGTTTCCGCGCCACGCTGTCAGGTCGCGCTCGGTGTCGGCCCACGACGTCCAGTTGTGCGCGTCGTACACGCCCACCGGCGGGAACTGCGTGATCGCCTCCGACACCGTGTTGAAGTGGTTGTGCCCGGGGTTCACGTCGAACACCTTCTCCGGGAGCGTCTTCAAGAACTCGAAGATGCCCGTGTCGGCCCACTGGTGCTCGCCGAACGTCTCGTAGTCCATGAACAGGTTGCACAAGTACCCGTCGCCGTTGATCTGGTTCACCCAGCCCGCGAACTTCTCCGCCGTCAACGGCCACTCCGCCCACCCGCGGTTGCTGAAGCGGAACGCCACGTCGTCCGACAGGCGGTAGTTCTTCAGCAGGAGCGCAAACGCCTTGTTGTCCACGCTTGCAACCGTCTTCCCGAACAGGTCGGGTGGGCGGTACATGTAGTTCGGCGAGCGATAGCCGAGCAGCAGGTCCGTGCCCTCGCAGATCGCCCCCAGCCAGCGCGGCTTGCCCTGCGCATCCCGCATGTCCGCCAGGGCGTACGAAAGCTCGTTGGCGTAGATCAGCTCCGTGTTCCGGAACACTCGCGGCGTCTGCCCGAAGTGCTCCTTGATCTTGGCCGAGTGCATGTCCACCTGGGCCGCGAACTCGTCCTTGGAGTACAGGAACGACAGCGAGTGGTAATAGGTCTCGCCGATGAACTCGCAGCACCCTGTGTCGGCGAGTTTCTTGAAGAGGTCGAGCACGTCCGGCGCCCACGCCGCGAGCTGGTCCAGCACCACGCCCGTGATCGCGTAGCTGACCTTGAAGTTGCCCTTGTGCCGCTTGACGAGGTCGAGGATGAGCGTGGTCGCGGGGCGATAGCACTTGTCCGCGACCTTGAGCAGCACCTCGCGGTTCTTCGCGTCGTCGAAATAGAACGGGTCGGAGTGGAACACCGAGTACCGCTTCAGGCGGTACGGCTGGTGGACCTGAAAGTAAAAGACGATGGACGCCATACGCACTCCCCGGGCCCTGCCCGATAGCCGGCGCAGTGTAGGGGAAGCGAGGGGACAGCACGAGCGAGCCGGGCGCCAGCGGCGGCGCGGGGGAAGGCAAGTCCGGCGGCGACGCGATGAAGGGGGGGCGGCTACAACCCGACCTGCTTCAAGAGCGGCCTGACCTCGACCGCCACGCCCTCGCGCGACGAACGCCGCACCGCTTCCATGATGCAGAACGTCTCGACTCCCTCTTCGAGCGACGGCGACGCGTCGGTGTTGTCGATGATCGAGCGCGCGAAGTGCTCGGCGTAGTTGGCGAACTCGCCGTAGTGCATGCCGTGGACCTCGCTGTTGAAGTAGTAGTGGCGTCCGGCGTAGAGAGAGTCCTCGACGATTTCGGAGCCGTCCTTGGCCAGGTGGGTGTAGCGCATGTCGTGGTACTGGGCCTGGCTGGTGGAGTCGGTCCCGTAGAGCATGAGCTCGATGCAGTTGCGGGCGCGCGGGAGTTCGTGGCAGCCGTAGTGGCCCATGGCGCGGCCGAGCGCACCCGACGCAGAGAACGCGTTGACGATGTAGATGTCGGGCCCGACCACGCCGCGCTCGCGCCCGAGCGCCGAGGTGCTCGCCATCGCGCTCACGCGCTCGATCGGCCCCAGATACCAGCGGAGCAGATCGATCGGGTGCGACAGCCCGAGGAAGACCCAGTCGGTGCCCTTGGCGACCCACGGGCTCTTGTCGTAGTACCAGTCCATGCGGTGGATGTAGTGCGCGTCGACCAGTTCGAGCGTGCCCAGGTCGCCGCGTTCGTATGCCGCCCGCTGGCGACGGAACGGCTCGAAGAACCGCGTCGATTGCCCGACCAGGAGTTTGCACCCCGTGCGCCGCCCCGCATCGAGAATCAGGCGCGCGTCGTCGAAGCTGTTGACGAGCGGCTTGGTGCAGATGACGTGCTTTCCCGCCTCGAACGCCTTGACGATGTGCTCGCCGTGCTGCGCGTCGGGCGTGTAGATCGCGACGATGTCGACGTCGCGGCGCTTCAGCATCGTGTCGTAATCGGTCGTGTAGAAAAGGTCCGGCAGCTCGTTCTTCGAGGCCTCGATTTTTTCGTGCGAGAGGTCGCAGCCCGCGACCGGGCGCGCGTCGCTGCAGCGCGTCGACAGCGAGAGCAGGAGCGTCCGCCCTTCGTGCAGCCCAAGCACGCCCACGCCGAGCGTCTTGTCGTGGTGGCGCACGGGCTCGATCGGCCTGGTTCCCGGGATGTGTCGGATGAACCCCATGATGGGCTCCTGTTCGGCGTGAGAGTGACCAACAACCGGCGGATTCGCGGGCGGCGATGCGTGAGTTGCCGTCGCACGCGCCCGCCGCGTTCCGGTAGAGTAGAAGTCTGTTTCAACGGAGACCGATCATGCTCGAAGCGATGTCACGCTTGATGAAACTCAACGCCGCGGCCGCTCTCCTCTTGGCGATCCCATCGCTCGCGGGGCTGGCCCACGGCGCCGGGCTTGCGCACGGCGAGGGGCCGGCTCGCCCCGAGGGCGGCGTTGTCGACGACGAGCCCAAGGCCAACGACTGGTACACCTCGGGCCCCGATTGCTCGCTCTACGCCGGCGCGGACTTTGACGGCGACGGGCTCGACGACCTCTTCACTTTCAACGCCGGACGGCAGTTGTTCTATTCGCCAAACGTTCACGGCTGGAAGCCCGCGGGCTGGCAGATGATCCTGGAGAACGGCCCGGAGAACGCGGTGGCGCTCCAGGGAGGCGATTGGATCGCGGACCTGCCCGGCGAAGAGATCGCGATCGTCGGGCCGCACGAGGTGCGAGTGGTCGGCCGGCCGAAGGACGGGAAGTTCGATCAGGTGGTGACGCTCGCAGCACCGGATGGTGTGACGTTGAAGGGTGTGTATCGCAACAAGAACGGCGAAAGTCGCGTGTATGACACGAACAGCCGCATCTATGTGGTTAGGGATCGAGCGTTGGTTCCGTCGGGCCAGGATGAACAGCTTCCGCCGCCGGGAGTGATTGACCAAGTGGTCAGGATCGTGGGCAGCCTGGCACTCGCGCCAGCTGCCTTTGGAGACGGGGAGTGGAAGAGCTATTGGTATTCGCGGTGGGCACCACCCTACGAAGGCGGAGCCCAGGTGGTTGCCAAGTTTGATTTTGCATTCTCTCGCCCGCGCCAGAACGGACAAACGGAAGACTTCGCGCTCGTCTATGGCTGCCACGTTCCCCACGACCACCATGTGATTCGTGTCGTCTCAGGCTACAAGTCGGGTGATCTCGACTCCGACGCCGACGGCCTGACCGATCTGCAGGAACGCGAGCTCGGCACTGATCCTTTCGACCGCGACACAGACGACGATTCGATCCTGGATGGCTGGGAGGTCAACGGCCTGCCGCGCGGTGTCGACCTCGGGCCCGACATCCCGCTCTATTCCAAGGACCGCCCCGAGGCCGAACGCGACAAGCAGCTCAGCCCGATGCGCCAGGACGTCATTTGCAGCGTGTCGTATTTCGACGGCGTGGATCCCAAGCAATTCGCCAATGAAATCCCGCACGTGCAGCGTCTCTATCGCGAGTTGAACACGCCGAACCCCGATGGCTCGCACGGCATCTGGGTCCACATCCGCCCGCTTCCCACGCTGGTCGCCAAGGAGGATCAGACGCTCCCGTGGTGGGACGTCGGCGCCAAGTACTTCGCCAGGAACGAGCGCGGCCTCATGCACTGGATGCAGGTCACGCCGTGGGGCGGCGGGCAGGCGGCCCAGACCGGCGACATGGGCGGGTGCGGCAACGGATGGGCGGTCTTCGCGCACGAGTTCGGCCATCAGATGTCGCTCGGGCACGAGGGCGATTCCGCGGCGCCCTGGTGCCCGCTCTATCCGTCGCTGATGTCGTACGCGTTCAGTTATTCCTTCGACGGTGACGGCAACAAGATCCACTTCTCTCGCGGTCAATTCCGCGAAACGGTTCTCGACGAGCGAAATCTCAGCGAGAAACTCGCGTATCCGTACGCCGACCTGAAGTACCTCGCCAACCACCCCTTCCGCTTCACGCTCAAGGACAACGGCGACGGCACGACCATGATCGACTGGAACCACAACGGCAAGTTCGACGACACGCCCGTCGAGGCCGACATCAACTACGGCGGGTCGACCAACTGCGGCGTGCGCGGGAATGTGGACATCACCGGAACCGGGCCCGCTCTGGCCTACGTCGGCGACGTGTGCTATCTCGCATCGGTCGACCAGACGCGAGATCACGTTTGGATTCGCGCGTACAAGGGCGACAACGCCTGGAACGAGCCGCGGAACTTCCCCGGCACCGCGACCGAACGCGAGCCGTTGCTGGTGGGAGGCAAGGACTACGGGCTCATGATCCACCACCACATCTATGGCTGGCATGTGACGAAATTCACGGGGACGGAGATCGGCGCGCCGGTCAAGATCCCCGACGTGCCGCCGATCGACCTATCGGTGTGCCGCGTGGGTGATCGCGTGCTGCTGGTGACGCGGAACCAGGACGACACGCTCGACGCGCGGTGGATGACGTTCAAGGACAACGACTTCAGCAAGCCGTTGGTCACGCCGCCGACGAAGCTCGAGATCAGGTCCGTGGTCCCAGCGGGCCTTGGCGTCGAGCCGGGCACCAACAAGCTGATCGTCGCGACGGCGTACAACAACTCGCGCGGCGTGAGCTGGTGCATGCGCGTCACCTGGTGCAACGTCAACGGCGACCGCATCCACGAAGAGGTGACCAAGTGGACGCGCGGCGAAGGCTCGGGCAACGGCACCGTGACGCGCCCGATCGTCGCCTTCAACAACGCCGGACAGCTGTACCTGTTCCACCAGGGCGGGCCGGGCTTGAACGGGCAGATGATCGCCTATCGCACGTCGCGCGTGGGCAACACCGCGCTCGACGAGGGGTGGTTGACGTGCATGCTGTACGACGTGTGGACGAGCTCGCGCGTGCCGATCGCGTTTGCGAATGGGCCGCAGGGGGCGGTGTTCTCGTACCGCTGGGACCCGACCATGCCGTACAACCAGCTGCAGACGGCGGGCCAGGGCTTCGGGATCGACACAGCGCCGATGCGTGACTTTGACGACGGCGCGAAGATGAGCAAGTGGGGGATCCGCCACTCGATCATGACGATGCCGACGGATGAGCAGGCGAAGTGAAGTCACGAAATCACGGAGTCATGAAGAAATGCCCGTGAGTCGTGAAGAGCAAGCGGGAGTCGGGAATGGGGAGTGGTGGGGAATCGAGATCGCCGTGGAAATCGCGCAGACGGTGCGATTCTTGTACTTCGCCAGTTCGCCACTTCAGCTCTTCTTCACCCCGCCATGCGATCGTCCGGGCCCGCAAGCCCGTGCGCCTTGAGCTTCTTGTAAAGCGTTGTGCGGTTGATGCCGAGCTGGTCGGCCGTCTTCTGCCGGTTCCAGTGGTTGGCCTTCAGCGCCCGCAGCAGGATCCGCTTCTCCGGCTCGCGCAGCGCTTCCTCCAGCGGCATGGGAACCCAGGGCAGGTCCTCGCCCTCATCATTTGTCGCGCGGCGGAGCGTCAGCTCCGGCGCCTGACCGAGCACCGACGGCGGAAGGTCCTCGGCGCTGATGATCGGGCGGCGTGAAAGCACCGCCGCACGCTCGATCACGTTCTGCAGCTCGCGCACGTTTCCGGGATACTGGTAGCGCTGCAGCGCGTTCATCGCCTCGGGTGAGAAGCCCGCGATCTGCTTGCCGAGGTCCCTGGCGAACTTCGCCAGGAAGTGCTCGGCCAGGATCGGGATGTCGCTGATGCGGTCGCGCAGCGGGGGCAGCTCAATCTTGACCACGTTGATGCGGTAGTACAGGTCCTGGCGGAACTGGCCCGACGCGACCAGCTGCTCGAGCGGCTGGTTGCTCGCGAGCACGACACGCACGTCGACCTCGATGGTCTGCGTCGAGCCCACGGGCTCAAACTTCCGCTCCTGAAGCACGCGCAGGAGCTTGAGCTGCATGCCGGGCGAGGCGCTGTTGATCTCGTCGAGGAAGATCGTCCCGCCGCTCGCGGCGAGGAACCGACCGACCTTGTCGGCGTGCGCGCCGGTGAACGCGCCCTTGACGTGCCCGAAGAGCTCGCTCTCCAGCAGTGTCTCGGGGATCGACCCGCACGAAATCTCGACGTAGGGCTTGCCCGCGCGCGGCGAGTGATGATGGATCGCGTGCGCGATCAGGCTCTTGCCCGTGCCGGACTCGCCCGTCATCAGCACGGTGGTGCGGCTGGGCGCGACGGCCTCGACCAGCTCATAGATCCGCTGCATCCGCGGGTCGGTGCCCACGATGTTGTCGAGCGACAGACGCCCGTCGAGGCGCTGGCGCAGAACCTGGTTCTCCGCCAGGAGCGCCTGCTGCTTCAGCGCGCGCTCGAGCGCGATGCGAAGCTCGTCGTCGACGACCGGCTTGGTGAGGTAGTCAACGGCGCCGAGGCGCACCGCCTCGACCGCCGATTCGATCGTGCCGTAGCCCGTCACCATGAGCACGACCACGCCGCGATGGCGACGCTTGATCTCGCGGAGGAGCGCAAGGCCGTCGGTGCCGGGCATGGAAACGTCGCTGATGACCAGCGAGAACGGCCTGATCGGCTGCCCGGACGCCGGGGGCGTCTTCTCCGCCTCGGCCAGCGATTCGAGCGCCTCGCCCGCGTTGAGCGCGGTCGCGGCCTCGTATCCCTCGGCGCGCAGAAACTCCGCCATCGACTCCGCGACGATCGAATCGTCGTCCACCACCAGGATGCGCGAGGCAAACTCACCCATACGCACTTCTCTCTTTCTCTCCGTGCCCATTCCGGTCTGAAGAGCTCGGCGTTACTCCCGTTCGCCGAACTCGCGATTCTCTTCTGTCTGTTCCGGGAATGCGATGCGGAGCACCGCGCCCGGCCGCTTGGGGTCCCCCGTGTCGAAGCGCGGCAGGAGCTGGATCGTGCCCTTGAGCTCGCGCGCGATGCTCTGCGCCAGCGACAGGCCTACGCCCGACCCCGATGCCTTCGTTGTGAATCCGAAGTCGAAGACCCGGGCGGCGTCCGAGCCGCGCGGCGGGCCGATCCCGTTGTCCTTCACGTACACCGCGATCCAGCGCCCGCCGTCGGGCCCGAACTCGCTGGTCGCCTCGATCTCGATGCGCCCCGCGGGGAACACCGAGCCGACGCTCATCGCATAGTCGTTGATCGATTCGACGCTGTTGCGCAGCGCATTGAGCAGGGCGGCGTAGAGCGGGCCGCACCGCGCGTCCTCAAGAGCCGCGGGCGTGGTCACGCCGATCGAAACGCCCAGGTCGCGCGCGTCGGGCGACACGACCTCCACGGCGTGGCGGATCGCCTCGCCCAGCGTCACGCCCTTGCCCGCCAGCGCCGAGCCGATGGAAACGGTCGCGCTGCGCAGGGCCGCGTCGACCAGTTCGCTCATGCGGGTCATCCCCGCGGCGGCGCTGTTGATCTGCCGCTGGGCCTGGTCAAGATTTTCGTCGATGCCCTTGCCGCGCGCCTGGTCGAGCGTTCGGACCGCGAGGCTCATCCAGCGCAGCGTGCCGTCGAGCAGGTTGGAGAGCTCGTGGGCGAGGAACGCGACCTCCTGCACGCTGCGGTCCGCGCGCGTGGGGTCGGGCGGGAGGTTCTTCTTCCCGGCGGGGCTGGTGCGCCCGCGGTCGTTCCGGTGTGCGTCTGGGCGATGCATCGCATCATCCGATCGACGCTCGTCGGGGGCGACTTCAGGCGGCCGTTGAAAAAAACGAACGATTCCGAGAATCGCGTTCGCGCCGGGCAACACGGGCCATGGTCCGGTCTGGTTATCGCGCAAGGTCCGCGCGAATTGGTGCGAGCGCACAACCCCCGGGCTCGCGTGGTGTGGAGGGTGGGCAACGCGCGCAAAGTTGAGAAACCGCGGGATATCGAGAATGGGTGATGGGGAGGCACAGAAGAGAGGTTCCGCTCAGGCGGACCCAAGGTTCTCGGGGACGGCACCGATTGACCTTCTGATTCGTCGTCGGCTCGTAACGAGAAGCCCGATGCCGCGAGTGGGAGAAGTCCATCCCCCGTACATGAGCGGGGCGACGACTTCTCGCGTGAACTGTCGCGCCGTGGGCTGACGTTCCAAGGGTACCGCGCTGGGATGCGGTGTCGGCAATGACGCACGGACACGAAGGCGTGTCCGTGGCGCAGGAGCGGAACCGACGCCGCGCCGCAGGCCTGGGTGACACGGGAGGATCAGTCGCGCGGGGCCGCCGGTTCACGCCGGGCACGAGCGACGTGCATGTTCACTTTGTGACTGAGGACGGGCGACTGTCGGGGCATGTGGAGGATTTCGTGCTCGCGGGCGGGGCGGCGGTCGCGTTGTTGGGAGAGAATCCCTAGGCTGCATCGGCGTTGGCGATATTTCCTGCGGCTTGGGAGTGGAGTTGGCCATGCGTCGAGTTCTTTCGGTGGCGATTGCGGTCGTGTCTTTGGTCGTCGGCGCTGGCCTGGGCGGAAAGGCGCGCGGTGTGGGACAGGTCGAGCCGGCACAGGAAGCCAAGAGCACAAAGGCCCCAGGCACGCTGCGCGTTGCTGGTCGCGGCCTGAAGGCGATCGAACTGTCAATGTCGGATTTCAGGGCGATGCCGCGTCGCACGGTGACCGTCAAAGACAAGGACGGCAAGCCATTGGTGTACGACGGCGTGCTGGCTCAGCACGTGCTGTCCAAGGCGGGGCTGGACTTTGGGCAGGGGATGCTCGGGCCGCGTTTGCGAGACTATCTGCTCGCCGAGGCTTCCGATGGGTACGCGGTGGTGTTCGCGTTGCCGGAGCTGTCGGCGGAGTTTAGTGATCGCGCCGTGCTGGTCGCGGACACGTGCAACGACAAGCCGCTGACCGAAAAAGACGGCCCGTTCAAGATCATCGTTTCGGATGAGCGGAAGCACTCTCGATGGGTCCGCAATCTCACCTCGCTTACGGTGCATACGTGCGAAAAGGAGCAGAGTGCGCCGGGCGCGGCGACGGAGAAGTAGTCACAGCGCGGTGTCGCCTGCGCGCGGCGCCAGGAGGCGCACCGCGAGCAGCACGGCCAGTGAGATCGTGATGAGGATGGCCGAGAGCACCAGCGCGCGATCGAGGCTTTGCTCAAATCCGAGGTAGACCGCGAGCGGCATGGTCTGCGTGCGCCCCGGGAGGTTGCCGGCGAAGATGATGGTGGCGCCGAATTCGCCGATGGCGCGGCTCCAGCACATCGCGGCGCCCGCGCCGAGCGAGCGGGCGGCG
>JABWBC010000101.1 GCA_013360695.1 Phycisphaerales bacterium | reverse complement strand
GGCCTATTTCAAAGAGATGAAACTGCCGGTGGTGATCGTGCGGCTGTTCAACACAGTCGGGCCGCGCCAAACCGGCCGTTACGGGATGGTCCTCCCTCGCTTTCTGGCCGCCGCCAAAGCCGGCCGACCACTGATCGTGCACGGGGACGGGCGGCAGACGCGCTGCTTCTGTTACGTAACGGACACCGTGGAGGCGCTCGTTCGGCTGCAGAACAGCACCGCCGCCCAGGGCCAGGTGTTCAACGTCGGCAGCGACGAGGAAGTCACGATTGTGGAACTGGCGGAACGAGTGATCCGGGCCCTCCACTCGAGTTCGCCCATCGTCTTCCTCTCCTACGAGCAGGCGTATGCGAAAGGATTCCAGGACATGCTGCGCCGCCGCCCCGACGTCCGCCGCGCCGAGCGTCAACTCGCCGCCTCCACCGCCCGTGTGGGCGTCGCGACCGCCGATCTCTACCCGCGTATCGCGCTGAGCGGTACGCTGGGCGTGCAGTCTTCGCAGTTCGCGGATCTTTTCGACATCAACAGCCGCTATTGGTCGATCGGCCCGTCGATCACCTGGCCGGTCTTCGACGCCGGACGCGTCCGCGCCAACATCGCGGTGCAGGACGCACGCGTCGAACAATCGCTCACGCAGTACGAGCAGGTCGTGCTCGCGTCGTACGAGGAATCCGAGAACGCGATGGTCGGCTTTCTGCGCCAGCAGTCGCGTCGCGCGTCGCTCGCGGCGTCTGTCGACGCCAACCGGCGCGCCCTGGCGTTGGCCGAGCAGCTCTATTCCTCCGGCCTGGCCGATTTCCTCAACGTGCTCGACGCCCAGCGCTCGCTGTTCGTCGCCGAAGAAGCCCTAACGCTGAGCGAGCAGGCCGTCGTTTCCAACCTCATCTCGATCTACAAAGCGCTCGGCGGCGGCTGGGAGTCGCTCGCCTCGCGACCCGTCGAACCACCACCCGAGGACGAGGCGAACACCGAACTCACCGGCTCATAGTCTCGGGCGAGACCAGAACTCGCGATCGCGCCCCCGACTTCATCCCTCGCCTGCGGCGGCCCGGTGAGTCCAACGGTCGGCGAGGGCATACTCCTCTACCATCCCGCATGCTCGAAACCCTCAAGGCCCAACTCTGCGAGCTCCATCAGTCCCTGCCCCGCCAGGGGCTCGTCGCGTGGACCAGCGGCAACATCTCCGCACGCGATCCCGCCACCGGCCTGGTCGTCATCAAGCCGTCCGGCGTGCGCTACGAGCACCTGCGCCCCGAGCACCACGTCGTCGTCGATCTCAACGGCAAGATCATCGAATCAAACCTCAAGCCCTCCTCCGACACCGCCAGTCATCTCTACATCTACCGCCACCGCCCCGACGTTCTCGGCATTGTGCATACCCACTCGCCCTACGCGACCGCCTTCGCCGCCCACGGAAGACCCATCCCCTGCTGCCTCACCGCCATCGCCGATGAATTCGGCGGCGACATCCCCTGCGCCGGCTTCGCCATGATCGGCGGCGAAGAAATCGGCGCCCAGGTCGTGACCAACATCGGCAATTCGCCCTCGATCCTGCTCCAGCAGCACGGCGTGTTCACAATCGGCAAGTCCGCCGAGGCCGCCGTGAAGTCCGCCGTCATGACCGAGGACGCCGCTCGCACCGTCATGCTCGCGATGTCTCTCGGCTCGCCGCCGCGCTTGCCCCAGGCCGACATCGACCGCCTGCACAAGCGATACACGACGGACTACGGCCAGCGCTGACGAGTCAGCGCATGCCGATTCGCCACGGACCGGCGTTCCGGTCCGCGATCACCACTTCCACAACGGTACCTTGATCTCCCCGCCGTCCTTCCCGCTCCCGCCGTACGTCACCCACTGGTCTTCCTGCTTCATCATCACGATCACGTTCACGTTCCGGCTCGGACGCTCCCAGTTTCCCTGGCTCGACGTTACGCGGATCGTCGCTTCCTTCCCGCTCGACGTCGCGCCGTACGTCGTCAGCAGATACTCGCCTTTCTTGAAGCCCCAGCCTTCGCCGGCGTCCTCATACAGCGCCCCGCTCGCCTTGCCGTCCTTGTCCAGCACGACGTACAGCGTCAGCGGATCGAGCGGCTTTTCATCCGCATACTCGATCGCCGGCCCAGTCGGAAGGATGCATCCCTCCTTCAGGAACACCCGCGCCACCTCCGGGTCCTGCGCGCCCAGCGCTTCGTTCATCGGCGCCCACTCGCCCCGGGGCATCACGATCGCCCGGCCGCCCTCGCGTGACGGCTGCGTGCCCACCAGCAGCGCGTCGCCGATCAGGAACGAATCGTCTTCCGCCCGCAGCGAGCGATCTTTCGGGTCCGCAAAGAACAGCGGCCTGGCCACGGGCAATCCCGTCGTCGCCGCCTCGTGGAACAGCGTGTAGTAATACGGGAGCAAGCGATACCGCATCGTGATCGCTTGGCGGCACGTCTCCTCAACCTGCGTGCCAAACGCCCACGGCTCCTTGTCGATGTTGCCCTTGGCCGTGTGACCGCGCGCAAACGGCAACAGCGCACCGAACCCCATCCAACGCCCGAAGAGCTTGCCCTCCTCTCCCTTCGGCCCGTTGCCGTCAAACCCGCCGATGTCCGGCCCGACGAACGGCTGCCCCGACAAGCCCAGGTTCAGCGCCATCGGCACCGAGTACGACAAATGGTCCCAATCCGCCTTGTTGTCGCCCGTCCACGACGCCGCGTACCGATGGCTCCCGATATACCCCGCCCGCGACAGCACAAACGGGCGCTTGCCCGGGTTCGCCGCCATGATCCCTTCCCGCGTCGCCTTCACCATCAGCATGCCGTAAACGTTGTGGAACCGCGCGTGCGACCCGGGCCCGCCAAACTCCGCATCCGCGCGATGCACGTTGTCCTCCGGCATCGTCTTACTCTGCACGTTGAACACCGCCGGCTCGTTCATGTCGTTCCACACGCCGTCAATGCCCGTCGCCATGAAGTCCTTGTACAACCCCGCCCACCACGTCCGCGTCTCGCGCCGCGTGTAATCCGGGAACACGCACCAGCCTGGCCACACCTCGCCCTGGTACGTCGTGCCGTCCGCCCGTTGGACCCAGTGATTCCCCGCCGTGCCGCTCTCGTACACGGAGTAACCGCCCGCGGGGTGCTTGGCCTTCTCGGCCCCGATGCCCGGGTCGATCATCCACACCGTGCGGAAGCCCAGCTTGTGCAGGTCCGCGTTGTGCCGCGTCGGGTCGCTGAACTTCACCGGGTCGAACGTGAAGCACATGTACTTGTTCATGTAGTCGATGTCGTGCCAGATCACGTCGCACGGGATATCCCGCGAGCGGAACCCATTGGCGATCTCCATCACCCGCGTGTCCGGCTCGTACGAATACCGGCACTGGTGATACCCGATGGCCCACTTCGGCGGCATCTCGATCCGCCCCGTCAGGATGCTCAGCGCCCCGACGACCTCCTGCGGCGAGTTCCTCTCAATCACGATCACCGGGAACGAAGGCCCCACCGCGCGGAACACAATCTCCCCGCCGTTGTCGTTCACGCTTGTCAGATCGATCTCGCACCGATACGTCGTGTCAGCCAGCACGCCGAACGCCGTTCCGTCCGCGCGAACACCCAGCACCCACGGGTGCGATTTGTACAGCGACGCCGAGTCGCCGCTGTACCCATACGCGTCGGTGTTCCAGCACTCGACCCGCCGTCCGTTCCGAAGCAGCGGCCCGCCGACCTCGCCCGTTCCATACAGGCTCGTCCCCGCCCCAACCCGAATCTTCGCCGTTTGCCTCTCGTTTTCGACCGAGAACGCCGGCGACTCGCTCGTCGCGGCGCTCCCTCGCGCAGGCGTCCTCGGCCTCTGCATCGCCATGGAAGGTAGCGCATCCTTGGCGGCCGCTTCGCTGGAGTGATAACACGCCGCACCCTCGACATTGCTCAGTCGCTCGACGAACCGCCCATCCGCCAGGGTCCGCCCGGCCTGCATCGACGAACAGCCCGACATCGCCGCAAGGCCCGCGACGCCGATCGCCAGCCCGCACGCCATCATCACCGCGTCCGCCCGCGTCCGAGTGGTCGAGTCATTCGTCCGCATTTCATTCAGTCGCATGAATTCGCTCCTGAGAAGGTGTGTGCCCGAGCGCGGAGCATATCCACCCCATCTTCACCCGTCCGAATATCAATGATTCTGTCCGGCTTGCGAATTCGCTTCTCCTCATGCCCCTCGCGTGATACCCTTCATTTCTAGACCATTTCTCAGCAAACAGGAGCCGCCTGATGCGCGCCCATCGCCCGCTGGTTGTCACCGCCACCACACTCGCCGCCCTCGCCGGCGCCGCCGCGCCCTCGCTGGCCGGCAACGACAACCCCGTCATCCTCCAATGGTTCGAGGCCAAGTGGACCGACATCGAGCGCCGCACTCCCGACTTCTTCCTCGCCGGCTACGGCGCCGTCTGGCTTCCGCCACCCTCCAAGGCCGCCGCCAGCAACTCCGCCGGCTACGACGTCTTCGACCGCTTCGATCTCGGCAAGCCCTCGTCCCAGACCGCCTACGGCACCGAAGCCTACTTCCGTGCCGTCGTCTCGGAACTCCATCAGGCCAACGGCCTCATCTACATCGACGCCATTCTCAACCACTGCTCCACGCGCCAGACCAGCGCGTCATTCCAGTCTCAAGGCGGCTATCCCGGCTTCTGGATGGCGCCAGCGACCCCGCCGGTCAACAAGCAACCCACCGACAACTGGGGCGATTTCCACGCCGGCACCTCCGGCGGCTACTACCAATCCGAGAATCCCAGCGGCGCACGCTACGACCTCTACAACGGCGACCTCGTCGCCCTCATCGACATCGCCCAGGAATCCAACCACCAGTTCATCCGCCAGCCCGTCGCCAGCGGCAACCCGTTCAACATCCCCGCCGGTTCGATCTACAACAAGCCCGACGCCGGCAACGCCCGCTTCTATCCCGACCAATCGCTCTCGCCCCTGGCCGTCAACAACCCCGGCACCTTCCGCAACCCCGGCGCGAACAATTTCTCGTTCCACCCCTTCAACACCACCACGCCCCTCGCGGGCGACGCCGTCACCGACAACACCACCGGCCTCCTCATGCGATGGACACAGTGGCTCATGGACGAGCACCACGTCGACGGCTTCCGCTTTGACGCCATCAAGCACGTCCCCAGCTGGTTCTGGGACACCTACATCGACTCGACCCTCTCCATGCGCCGTGTCAAGCCCTCCGGCGCCCGCGTCACGCCCTACACCTTCGGCGAATCCGTCGAATCAAACTCCTTCACCTACACCAACTTCATCCGCAAGCCCAACAACAACAGCAACCAGTCCTGGCGTGCCGGTGATTCCTTCGGAAACCGCGACGCCCTCGACATCAACGGCTCGGGCTCCCTCCGCGACCTCGTCGGACAGAACGGCTTCGGCTCCTGGCTCACGCCCCTCAACAACCACATCGACAACGCCGATGGATTCAACGATGGCACGCTCGGCGTCAACCACACCTACTCCCACGACAACGGCACCGCCGGCAACGGCTCCTCCGCCCCGCCCGACCCAACCCTCCGTCAGCAGGGCCTCTTCGCCAACGCCTACGTCCTCATGCGCACCGGCACCGCCAACCTCTATCACAACGCCCGCGGCATCTCCCGCTCCGGCGGCTTCTGGCCCCGCCAGGGCATCAACATCGCCCTCGGCGTCGATCCCGCCTCCAACGCGTCCCTTCCCTACATCACCACACTCGTGCAGCTCCACAACTGGGTCGGCCGCGGCGAGTTCAACGTCATCAACAGCACCGACACCGTCAACCCCTCGCTCGACGACGTCATCGTCTTCGAACGCCGCACCAACACGGGCTCGGGCTATTCCGGCAACTGCCTCGTCGGCTGCAACGACCGCTACGACGCCGGCTATCAGGAACGCAACGTCGCCACGAGCTTCCCCGTCGGCACGCGTCTCATCGAGTACACCGGCAACGCCGCCGACGCCACCGTCGATCCCTCCGGCCAGATCAACGAAGTCCTCACCGTCGGCGCCGGCCAGCGCGTGACCATCCGCGTTCCAAACAACAAGTCCACCGCCGCCGAGCACAACCGCGGCTATGTCGTCTACGCCCCCGCCATCCCCAGCGGCACGCTCGCGATCACTCCCACTTCTTCGACGCTTCCCGCCGACTCCGCCGCCACCAGCAGCTTCCGCCGCCGCAACGCCGCCATCCCCGTCGTCTCCGACAACACCTTCAGCATCCAGCTCACCACCACCAACGGCGATCCCGGCGCTGGAAACAACAACAACGCCGACGACAACGCCCTCTTCCGCATCGACCAGGGCTTCCGCGACTACAACGCCAATGGCATCACCGACATCGGCGACGACAACGCCGTCATCCCCGGATACGAGCAGTTCCTCACCCTCAACCAGCCCCTGGCTGGCACCAACAACACCAGCGGCCAGTACGCCCAGACCGTCAACACCGCCGCCCTCTCCGAGGGATATCACTACATCTCCGTCATCGCCTTCCGCAAGCGCAATGCAAACGAGGCCGCGCTCTACCGCGAGTTCCGCTCCGTCATCTACGTCGACCGCACCGGTCCGGCCATGACGCTCGTTCCGCCCGCCTCGATCACGACCAGCGCCGCGCTCTTTTACGCCAGCGCCAACGACCGCACCGCGACCAAGGTCCACCTCATCGCCAACCTGCCAACCAACGCCGATCCCGTCGCCGCCGCCACCAGCATCAACATCGCCAACCGCGAGGACCGCTTCTCGTGGTACCGCACGCTCTCCGGGCTCTTCCACGGCCTCAACCGCATTACGATCGTCGCCTTCGAGGAGTCCGGGAACGTTTCCGCCACCGACAACTTCGTCTTCGTCGACCTCTGCCCGGCCGACGTCAACAACGACGGCTTCATCAATGGCGACGATTACGACGCCTTCGCCTCCGCATTCGACAACGCCGACCAGGCCGCCGACTTCAACAACGACGGCTTCGTCAACGGCGACGATTACGACGCGTTCGCCAGCTCCTTCGAATCAGGCTGCTGAGTTTTCACGACCGGCCTTCAGGCCCGTGCTCTTCTCTTCGCGCCCCGCCGCGTCACGCCCCCGATGTCGCCCTCCGACATGAACGCTCTTCCATGCCAAGCGGCGCGCAACCCGGGGCACTCGGAGGCCACGGCGATCCCCGTCACTTTTGTGCCTTCTTCATTTGGCCACTTTGCGATTTGGCCATTTGGCGATTTCGCCTCGCGTGCCCCCGATGTCGCCCTTCGACATCGGCGCTCTTCAATTCACATCGGCGAGCGCGCCGCGATCGGCTCTTCGGCCTTTCACTTCGCTACTTGACCACTCCGCCACTCGACCACTTCTTTCCCCCTATCGCGCCACCGCCGCCACCTCGACCTCAACCCCCATCCCCTTCAGCGCATCCACCGCGTTCTTCTCCACCCCGTCGTCGACGATGATCACGTCCACCTCGCCGATCTCGCCGAAGAACTCCACGGCCTTGACGCCGAACTTGCTGCTGTCAACAACGACATACACCTTCTCCGCCAGGTCCATCATCCGCCGCTTGATCGACGCGTGCTCGTCCGCCGTCACCGACAGGCCGCGCTCCAGATCAAGACCCTGGCACGACACAAACGCCTTCTTGATGTTGAACTTCGCCAGGAACTGCTCCGCGATCGGGCCCACCATCGACCGTGACGGTCCGTCCATCATCCCGCCGCACAAGAACACCCGCACCCGCCCCCGATCCATCAGCGACGACGCCACCGCGATCGAGTTGGTCACCACCGTCACCGCGATATTGGGCAAATCACGCGCCACCGCTTGGGCCGTCGAACTCGCGTCCAGCGCGATCACGTCCCCCTCGATGATGTGACGCGCCGCCACGTGCGCGATCGCTCGCTTCTCCAGCGTCTGCACCGCCTCGCGGATCTCCAGCGGCGTCTCGTGGCGATCATCGCCCAGCGGCACCGCCCCGCCGTGCGTGCGCCTCAGCTTTCCCTCGCCGTCCAGCTTCTCAAGATCGCGCCGGATCGTCTCTTCCGTCACCGCAAACTCGCGCGCCAGCTGCGCCACCCGCACCGCGCCCCGTTCCAACACGCGTGTCACAATCGCCTGATGACGTTCGGCAGCCAGCATTCGAGCCTCCCGGCACCCTCGCTATTGAGATGCCACAATACCCTCAACATCCGTCCCGGACTTCTGCGATTCTATGGCAAAAGCAAACACGGGTACAGGTTTTTCGCAGATCGATCGCCGGTGCCCCTTCCGACCCCAACCGTCACCGTATACCCTTGCGCTCCCACCGCCCGAACCACCCCAAATCGACCTCAATCGCCAAGGAACGCCCGATGGCACGCCCGCCCGAAATCCTGCTCGTCGCCAGTGGCGACCTCCGTGAATCCGCCAACCGCGTCTGCTGGCCCGCCCAGCACCAGATGGAGCAGGCCATCGCCGCCGCCGTCGCCCGCCAGGGCCGAAGGCTCGTCCGGGCACACCCCATCGACGCCGCCCGCGGGCACGGCTTCATCGCGTCCCAGCGCGAGGGCATCGACCTCTTCAAGTCCATCAACCCCGGCACCCCGCTCATCGTCGCCGAGGCCGTCTGGCAATACTCCCAGCACGTTCTGCCCGGCCTGATCTTCCATCAAGGCCCGATCCTTACCGTCGCCAATTGGTCCGGCCAGTGGCCGGGCCTGGTCGGCATGCTCAACCTCAACGGCTCGCTGAAGAAGGCCGGCGTGCCATTCTCCACGCTGTGGAGCGAGTCGTTCACCGACGACTGGTTCAACCGCAATCTCTCAACGTGGCTGCGCACCGGCCGCGTGACGCACCGCGCCGCCCACGTCGCGCCCATCGGCCGCATCGCGCTCCCCGCAAAGTACGGAAAGCTCGGCGACAAGCTCGCGGCCTCACTCCGCTCGAACAAAGCCATCATCGGCGTTTTCGACGAGGGTTGCATGGGCATGTACAACGCCATCATCCCCGACGAACTCCTCGCGCCGCTCGGCGTCTTCAAGGAACGCCTCAGCCAGTCCGCCCTCTACGCCGCCTCCATGCAAGTCCCCGACGCCGAGGCCCGCGCCGTCTATGACTGGTTCGTCAACAAGGGCATGCGCTTCAACTTCGGCCCGAATCCCGAAACCGATCTCACCGAGGATCAGGTCCTCACCCAGTGCCGCATGTACGTCGCCGCCCTGCGCATCGCCGACGAATTCGGCTGCGACGCGATCGGCATCCAGTACCAGCAGGGCCTGAAGGACTGCCTGCCCGCCTCCGACCTCGTCGAGGGCGCGCTCAACGACTCCGTGCGCCCGCCCGTGCGATCGCTCCGCACCGGCAAGACCATCAACGAGGGCCGGCCGCTCACGCACTTCAACGAGGTCGACGAGTGCGCCGGCCTCGACGGCCTCATGACCAATCACGTCCACAGCGCCCTCAACCAGCCGGTCGAAAACACCCTCCACGATCTTCGCTGGGGCGATCGCGACCAATCCGGAACCACCGACGATTACGTGTGGGTCTTTGAGATCTCCGGAGCCGTGCCCGCGTCCCACTTCGCAAGGGGGTGGGCCGACGCCACCGGCGAACGCCAGCCGCCGATGTACTTCCGCCTCGGCGGGAGCACGATCAAGGGCATCAGCAAGCCCGGCGAGATCGTGTGGTCGCGTATCTTCGTGCAGAACAACCGCCTGCACATGGACATCGGGCGTGCCAAAGCAATCGAATTGCCTCTCGCCGAAACCCAGCGACGCTGGAACTCGACCACGCCTCAGTGGCCGATCATGCACGCGGTGCTCTACGGCATCACGCGCGACCAGATGATGGGCCGCCACAGCGCCAACCACATCCAGGTCGCCTACGCGAAGTCCGCCTCCGATGCCGACGCGTGCGCCTACACCAAGGCCGCCATGGCCCAGTCGCTGGGAATCAACGTGAATTTCTGCGGCACGCGATCGGCGAACAAACCCTGGGCGACGAAGTAGCCCGACGGTCGCACCACGGCTCGGGTGGCGTGGCCAACCTGTTGGCCACGCGCCTTGAACTGTCAGTCTGCTTGCCGCGAATTTCCGCCTCGCGACATCGGTGCTGCCTTCGTGCCACGGACCCGCCTTTGGGCCCATGCTCTTCACCTTGCGCTGACGTGTGCGATACGCTGTCGCGCATGACGCACGCTCTACTTCGACCGGTCGTCCGCGCATGGCTTCTCGTCGCCACGCTCTGCCTCGCTTCCTGCGCTTCAACGCCAGCGGCTCCCTCGCTCCCATCGCCCGCATCCCCAGCCACGGCCTCGCCCACCGCGCCCGCTCCCTGGTACGAACCCGAGATCCGTGCCTTTGAGGCCGCCGACCGAGCCTCTCCACCCGCGCCGGGACAAATCCTCTTCATCGGAAGCTCCAGCATCAAGTTCTGGAAGTCGCTGGCGAGCGACATGAGCCCGCTTCCCGTGCTCAACCGCGGCTTCGGCGGCTCAAAGACCCGCGAAGTCCTCGCCGTCTTCGATCGCATCGTCACACCCTACAGCCCCAGCGTCATCGTCTACTACTGCGGCGACAACGATCTCGGCACCGACAACACCGATTCGCAATCCGCCGCCGACGGCTTCATCACGTTCGATCGGCGCTGCCGCCAGCGCTGGCCCGGCATCCGCGTGATCTACATCCCGATCAAGGCAAGCATCGCACGATGGTCGAACTGGCCCGCGATGCAGCGGGCCAATGCGACAGTCCGCGAGTACTGCTCCCGCACGCCCGGCGCGATCTACGTCGACACCGTCACGCCGACGCTCGGCGCCGACGCCAAGCCCGACTCATCCCTCTTCGAGTCCGACGGCCTGCACATCAACGCCAAGGGCTACGAACTCTGGACACGCACGCTCAAACCCGTCATCTCGGCCGCCTACGAGCATCGCAACACGCCGCCGACACCAGACGAATGACGCGACTGGCTTTGACCATTCCAGCCCGGTTCATCCCGGCATCCCGCTCCCGCCTCTTCCTTGCTCGCGCCCAATGACAAGTGCCTAGCGCCTCGTCCTCAACGCCTCCGCAATCGCCCGCTCCGCGTTCGCCAACGCCTCGCCCGTCAACTCGAGCCGAGGCGGGCGCACTCGCGTCGATCCCATCCCCACCCGCTCCTGCACCAGCTTGATCAACTGCACGAAGTCGTTCACCACGTCCATGCGCAGCAGCGGAAGGAACCAGCGATACAGCTCCGCGGCCTTCTCCTTCTCGCCCCGCATCGCAAGCTCAAACAGCCGCACCGATTCCTTCGGCATCGCGTTCACGAGCCCCGCGATCCAGCCCGTCGCGCCCGCCGCGATCCCCTCAACAATCAGGTCGTCCACGCCCACAAAGATCGCCAGGCGATCTCCGAGCAGCGCCTTGATCGCCGTGATCCGCCGAACATCCGCGCTCGACTCCTTCACCGCGTGGAGGTTGCCGAACTCACCCGCCAGCTCCGCGACCTGCTCGGGCGACACATCGGTCCCGTACGCGATCGGGTTGTTGTAGAGCATGCACGAAAGGTCCGTCGCACGAAGGACCGCCGCAAAGTGCGCCCGCGTTTCGCGCCACGTCCCCTTGTACACATAGGGCGGCAGGACCATCAGCCCCACGCACCCCGCGTCCTTGGCCTCTCGCGCCAGCCGCACCGCCTCCGCCGTGCTCGCCGACGCGATCGCCGCGACCGCGTGCCCGCGCCCCGCAACCGCCTTCGCGCACGTCCTCCACAGCTGGATCTTCTCATCGTGCGACAGCGTCGCGCCCTCGCCCAGCGAGCCCGGCGCCACCACGCCGCGACACCCCGCGTCCATCATCCACGCCACGTGCGTCGACAGAAACTCGAAATCGATCGACAGATCATGGTGGAACGGCGTTGTCGCCGCGGGAATCACTCCGTGCCAGTCACTCCGATTCATGCACCCTCCATCGCGCCGCCCGTCGCCGCCAGCGCATTCATGCTCACCGGGAATACCGGCGGCCGCACGTCGCGCACCGCCCAACCCATCATCGCCTCGACCGCCGCCCCGCACACACGCCCCTGGCACGGGCCCATCCCGCACCGCGTCAGCAGCTTCGCGCCGCGCCAGTGATCGCAGGCCGCGATCCGCGACATCGTCACGTCCTCGCATCGGCACACGATCGTCTCGGGCCGCGCCAATCGCAGCACTTCCTCGCGCAACGCAAACGCCCGCTCCATCGCCGCCGCAAACGCACGCTCGCGCCGCCGCCGCGGGATCAGCCCTCGCGCCAACTCCTCTCGTCCCGCGGCCGCATACCCCGCCATCGTCCCCTCAACCAGCGACGTCTCGACGCCGCCGATCCCGAGCGGCTCGCCCGCGCACAGCACGCCGTCAACACTCGTCCGCATCAGATCATCAACGATGACTCTTCCATGCCACGGACCAGTCGTCGGGTCCATGCTCGTCGAGTTCTTCTCTTCCCCAGTGCCCAGTGCCCAGTGCCCAGAGCCAGCCCCAACCACCTGCGCCAGCTGCGTATTCCCAACCAATCCAAAGCCGCACGCGACCGCGTCGACATCGATCACACGCCCATCGTTCAACACGGCCTGCCGCACGCGGTCTTCGCCCCGCACCTCGGTGATCCACGCCCCGAATCGATACTCGACATCGATGATCGACGCACGAAGCTTCGCGCCCTGCCACAGCTTGCCAGGCTGTCCCAGCATCGCGCCCGCAAAGCCGATCAATCGCGACTTCTCCGCCTGCTCCGCGATCGATTCCACTTTCGCGCCGCGCTCGCTGAGATACGCCGCGACCGCCAAGAGCAGGGGCCCGGTGCCTCCCACCACGATCCGCTTCCCTCGCACATCAAACCCGCTCTTCACGAGCGCCTGCAACCCGCCCACGCCGAACACCCCGGGCAGCGTCCATCCCGGGAACGGCAGAAACAACTCGCGTGCTCCCGTCGCCAGCACCACTTGCTCGGCATCAACCACACTCGCGCCCGCGGCGCTCTCACAACGCAGGCGCACGCGCCCGTCGACCTTTTCCGCGTCGAACACCGTGACGCCGCCGCGAATCTCCGCGCCGCTGTGCTTCACACGCTCTCGCCACACGCCCGCCGGCCCGCCCCCCACGCGTCGCCAGATCTGCCCGCCGACATCCGGGTTGTCATCCAGCAGCACGACCGACGCTCCGCAGGCGCGAGCCGCGCGCCCAACACCGCGATGCCAACCCGCTCAGCCCGCATCGACCGTCCTCACCCGCATCCCCTCGCTCGCCTCAATCATGCACGAACGCTC
>JABWBC010000100.1 GCA_013360695.1 Phycisphaerales bacterium | reverse complement strand
GACTCACGACTCACGACTCACGACTCACGACTCACGACTCACGACTCACGACTCACGAAGTACCATACACTCTTCCGATGCACCTCGACGTGCTCGTTTTCGGTTCGATCGCCATCGCCGCCAAGGCCGATCGCGTGCGGGTCCGGCTCGGCGACGCGCCAACGCTCGCGGACGTCGCGCGCGCGATGGCGGAGCAGCATCCGCCCCTCGCGTTCGCGCTGCAATCGCCGCGATTCGCCGTAAACCAAGCCTTCGCAAGCCTGTCCACGCCCATCGCATCGACCGACGAGGTTGCGCTCATCACCATGGTGGGGGGCGGCTGATGGATCGCTCGCCCGTGATCCTCGCCGCGATTCTCGATGGCCCGGTCGATCCGTCGGCCGAAGCAAAGGCGTTGTCATCGGCCGCGCGTGCCCTGCCAGAATTGAACACCTCAGGCCGCGTTGGTGCGACGCTGCGCTTCGAAGGGATCGTGCGTCGTGACGAACCCTCGCCCGGCGCACCGCCGAGTGCTGCTCCGATACTCCGCCCGATCTGTGCGCTCGACTACCAGAGCTACGACCCCATGGCCCAGGCGCAGCTCGAATCGCTCTCGCGCGACATCTCACGCGAGTTCGGGCTGCTCGCGCTCACGACGCTCCACAGCCGCGGGCGTGTGCGCGTGGGCGAAATCTCGTTCCTGCTGACGATCTCGTCGTCGCACCGGGCCGAGGCGCTTGCAGCCATGACGGCCTTTATCGACCGCCTCAAGCGCGACGTCCCGATCTGGAAGACGCCCGTCTGGGCTGATTGAAAGCCGACGGCATTACGACTTCGGTTTGCCCTTGACGATCGCCCTGGCCAGGGCCGCGTCCTTCTGCGCATCGGTCAGGGCTTCCCACTTGGGCACGCAACCCTTGCAACAGAAGCCCACGCGCTGGCCCTTGTACTCGGTGAACACTTCGGGGTTGACCGGATCATCGCACACGACGGCGCAGTACGAATTCACGCTCGTCACCACGCCGGGCTTCACCTCTTTGCACATCGCCTCGTTTTCGTCGTCGGTCTCAGTCGTACAGGCGGACAGCGAGAGCGCGGCGACCAGCGTCAGAGTCGTAACCGTGATACGCATGGGGATCTCCTTTCATGCCACTGTACCCCGCTCACGGGTCAAGTCCTGTCGATCGGACGAACGCCCGCCTTTGACTCGGGCGTTTGCTCACCAATCGGAACCCGTCCGTGCGTGCTTGATACTTACCCCCTCGCGCGATCCGCGATACTCTTGGGCCTCGCGAGGCCGCCCGGCCTCGCCCGCACGTTGTCCCTCGGAGCTTGTCATGCCCGTCAAGGCCTACGCCGCCCAGTCCGCTACCTCGCCCCTCGGCCCGTCCTCAATCAATCGGCGCGAGCCGCTCGCAACCGACGTCGCGATCGACATCCTCTACTGCGGCGTATGCCACACCGACATTCACTTCGCGCGCAACGAATGGGGATTCTCGCAATATCCCATCGTGCCCGGCCACGAGATCCTCGGGCGCGTGTCGCGCGTGGGCCCGAAAGTGACGAAGTTCAAAGTCGGCGACCTCGCGGCCGTGGGCTGCATGGTCGATTCCTGCCGGACCTGCCCGAGCTGCCAGCGAGGGCTTGAACAGTTCTGCCACAAGGGCTCGACGTTCACGTACAACGGCGAAGACAAGCACTCGGGCGGCATGACGTTCGGCGGCTACTCGCAGTCGATCGTGTGCGACGAGGCGTTCACGCTGAAAGTGCCGACGAATCTCAATCCCGCCGCCGCCGCGCCGCTCCTGTGCGCCGGCATCACGACCTACTCCCCCCTGCGACACTGGAAGGTGAGCAAGGGCCAGAAGGTCGGCGTCGTCGGGCTGGGCGGCCTGGGACACATGGGCGTGAAGTTCGCCCACGCGATGGGGGCCCACACCGTGCTCTTCACGACCTCCGCCGGCAAGGCCGAGGACGCGCGACGCCTCGGCGCCGACGAGGTCATTATCTCGCGCGACGCGGACGCGATGGCCAAGCATCTGGCGAGCTTTGACTTCATCCTCGACACCGTCTCCGCGGACCACGACCTCAACGCCTATCTGGCCCTGCTGAAGCTCGACGCGACGATGGTGCTGGTCGGCGCGCCGCCGAACCCGCAGCCCGTCAGCGCCTTCAGCCTCTTCATGCCGCGCCGTCACCTGGCCGGCTCGCTCATCGGCGGCGTCGCGGAAACGCAGGAGATGCTGGACTTCTGCGGCAAGCACAACATCGCGTGCGATATCGAGCTGATCCGCATGGACCAGATCAACCAGGCCTACGAGCGCATGCTCAAGAGCGACGTGAAGTACCGGTTCGTGATCGACATGGCGTCGCTGAAGTAATCCCCTGAACATCCGGCGCACCCCCCGACATCGAATACGATGGTGCCATGTCCACCGCGCCGAGCCAAGAAGACGGCGAGCGCTGCGACCTGCCCATCGAGGGCATGACGTGCGCCGCGTGCGCCGCCCGGATCGAAAAGCGCCTGGCCAAGCAGCCGGGTGTGACCTCGGCGAGCGTCAACTACGCCACCAAGGTCGCCACCGTGAAGTTCGACCCCGGCGCGATCGATGCCCGCGCACTAGCGAAGGTCGTCGACGATCTCGGATATTCCGCGAGCGTTCCAGAGGCGATCGCCGCGAACGCCCCCGCGTTTGTGACTCCCGCGATGTCGCCGGCCGCGCCGTTCGCCGAACCCCCGCAATCCCTGGCGGCCTTCGACCAGTCACACGCCGCGCCCGCCAACCCCGCCGACGCGGAAACGCGGCGTCTGCTGGCGAATCTCCTCGTGGGGGCCGCTCTCGCGCTCCCGGTCTTCATCATCGCGATGTCGCACGGCAAGTTCGAGGCCCTCGTCGGCCCACCGCTCTCCGGGTGGTCGCACTGGATTCAACTGGCCTTGACGACTCCCGTGCTCTTCTGGTGCGGGCGCCGGTTCTTCCGCGCCGCGTGGAAGGGACTGCTGCACTTCTCGTTCAACATGGACACCCTGGTCGCACTGGGCACCGGTTCGGCCTACATCTACTCGCTCGCCGCGACGATCCGCCCCGGCTTCTTCGCCGTGCGAGCACACGCGAACCCTTCGCACCAGGGCGTTCCGGTTTACTTTGAAGCCACCGCCGTCATCATCGTGCTGATCCTCCTCGGGCGGTACCTGGAATCCCGCGCCACCAGCCGGACGGGCGCCGCGATCGCGCGTCTCGTCGCGCTCCAGCCGCGCACCGCGCGCGCGTTCATCGACGGCCGCGAGATCGATGTCGCGATTGAGTCGGTCCGCGTGGGCGACGTGGTGCTCGTGCGCCCGGGCGAGAAGATCCCCGTGGACGCATTGGTTCAATCGGGGCGCTCGAGCGTCGATGAATCGATGCTGACCGGAGAGAGCATGCCCGTCGAGAAGAGCCAGGGTGACACCGTCTTTGCCGCGACGATGAACGCGACGGGCTCTCTCCGCCTGGCCGCGACCAAGGTCGGCACCGACACCGTTCTTCAGCAGATCGTTCGCTTGGTCCGCGAAGCACAGGGGAACAAAGCCCCGATCGCCCGCCTCGCCGATCGGGTGAGTTCGTACTTCGTGCCCATCGTGCTGGGGCTCGCGCTCGTCACGTTTTTCGTGTGGTGGCTGGTCTCGCCGATCGACACGCGCCTTTCGATGTCGCTGACGGCCGCGTTGTCCGTGCTCATCATCGCCTGCCCCTGCGCGCTCGGGCTCGCCACGCCGTCGGCGATCATGGTGGGAACAGGCCGCGGCGCGGAGATGGGCATCCTCATCAAGGGCGGCGAAGCGTTGGAGACCGCGCACAAGATCACCACGATCGTGCTCGACAAGACCGGCACGATCACCGAGGGCAAGCCCACGCTCATTGATCTCATCGCCGCGCCGGGCGCCGACGAGCGCGAACTTCTGCGAATGACCGCCAGCGCCGAGCGCCACAGTGAGCATCCGCTCGCCGCCGCGATCGTCTCCGCGGCAGCCTCCCGCTCCATCTCGCTCGCCGAACCATCGACGTTCAACGCGATCGTGGGCCAGGGCGTGGAAGCAACCGTCGTTGGTCGGCGCGTGCTGATCGGCTCCCCTTCGCTCCTGCAATCTCGGGGCGTACCAATCTCGCTCTTGCCCCGTGCCGCCGAACTGGCCGGCCTCGGGCGAACCACGCTGCACGTCGCGATCGACGGCGCGGAAGCGGGCCTGCTCGCCGTCGCCGATCGCGTGAAGCCCACGTCGAAACAGGCCGTGGATCGCCTCCACGCCATGGGCCTCAAGGTCGTGATGCTCACGGGCGACAACCGCGCGACGGCCCGTGCCATCGCAACCGAGATTGGCGTCGATGACGTGCACGCCGAGGTGCTCCCCGGCGACAAGGCCGAACACGTCGCGGCCCTCCAGCGCCAAGGGCACATCGTCGCGATGGTGGGCGACGGCATCAACGACACGCCCGCTCTGGCGCGGGCCGACATCGGCATGGCGATCGGCACGGGAACCGACGTCGCCATCGAGGCGGCGGACATCACGCTCATGCGCGGCGACCTGCGCAGCGTTCCCGACGCGATCGCGCTCTCACGCGCCACGATGCGAACGATCCGACGCAACCTGTTCTGGGCGTTCGCCTATAACGTCGTGGGTATCCCGATCGCCGCGGGCGTGCTCTTCCCCCTCACGGGCTGGCTTCTTTCTCCCATCATCGCCAGTGCCGCGATGGCCATGAGCAGCGTCAGCGTCGTGACCAGCAGCCTGCGCCTCCGCACCGCGAAGCTCGAGTAATTCAACGATCCCACGCAATCAAGCGCCTAGCGGCATCACCAGCTCGTCATCGCCGCTCCATCAATGATGACCGGCGTCATACCATCCCGCCGCCCATGTCCGACCGCTTCACACGATTCCCCGCCGCCCTCGCCTCCCGCACGCGGTCCGCCCGCATCGGCGGCACGATCCCCACGCTCCTCGCGCACCCCGATTGGTCGCGCCCCGCGCCCGTCGTCCTCTGGATGCACGGCCGAACCGCCAGCAAGGAGCTCGACCCCGGCCGCTATCTCCGCTGGCTCCGCGCCGGTATCGCGACCTGCAGCGTCGATCTGCCCGCTCACGGCGAGCGACCCGACCCTTCGATGCAGGATGGCACTGGCACCATGCGCATCCTCGCGCAGATGCGCGCCGAGATCGATCAGATCGTCGAACACCTGCGCATCATCCCCGCCTTCGACGCCTCGCGCCTCGCGATCGGCGGCATGTCCGCGGGCGGCATGGTCACGCTCCGCCGCCTCTGCGATCCGCACCCCTTCATCTGCGCCGCGGTCGAAGGGACCACCGGCTGGCTCGGCGGCCTGTATTTCCCGCACGAATCGGGCGCCGCCGCCGGTGCCCGCGCCTCCGCGATCCACGATCGCGACAGCGTCCGCGCCCAGGACCCGTGGGAACACCTCGACACCTTCAAGCCGCTACCGCTCCTGGCGCTCAACTCCGAGGCCGATCGCGTCGTGCCATACGACGGCATGCGCCGGTTCCTCCACCGCCTGCGCGGCCACTACCGTGATCACGGCGCCGACGCCGCGATGATCGAGGCCGTCACCTGGAAACACACCGGCGCGCCGGAGGAACACTCCGGCTTCGGCGCGGTTTCGAACGACGCCAAGAACATCCAGACGGCGTTCCTCGTGAAGCACCTGCGCCCCGAGCCGCCGCCGGAGTAGGGTGGGCTCTCGGTCATTTGCAGCGATTTCCCCGCCAACGATCAGCGGAGTACTCGGAGCGATTCGTCGCGCTCACGCCCGTGTGTTGTCGAGCACCTTTCCGACTCCGAGCCCCGCGCTACCCCCCGATCCGCTCCCCGTGCGCGTACACGTTGAACCGCCCCTCGCGCAGGAATCCGATCAGCGTGATGTTGCTCTCGCTCGCCAGATCAATCGCCAGCGACGACGGCGCCGACACGCCGGCCACCAGCGCCACTCCCGCCGCCAGCGCCTTCTGAACGATCTCAAACGACACGCGCCCGCTCACGACAAGGAAATGCCCCGTCAACGGGAGCATCCCGCGCGAAAACGCCCACCCCACCACCTTGTCCACCGCGTTATGACGCCCCACGTCCTCGCGCGCCACGACCAGCGCGCCCGACGCATCGAACAGCCCCGCGGCGTGCAACCCGCCCGTCTGATCAAACGTCGGCTGGGCCGCCCTCAGCTTCGCCACAACCTCATAGAACGCCCGCGCCGGGACTACCAGCCCATCCGCCGCATTCGGGAATCGGTGTCGCAGCGCGTCGATGCTCGCCGTCCCGCACACGCCGCAGCTCGACGACGCAAACACATGCCGGGTCAGTCGTGCAAAGTCGACCGCCACGCCGGGCGAAACAATCACGTCGACCAGATCACCCGCCGTGCGATCGCACGGGCGAACATGCTCGACATCGCCCGCACGCGCCAGCAGCCCCTCGCCCACGAGAAACCCAAGCACAAGCTCGGTGTCGTGACCGGGCGTGCGCATCGTGACGCCCACGCCGCGACCCGCCACGCGGATTTCCAGGGGTTCCTCGACGACCGCCTCATCCTCCGCCCGGGTCGGCGTCTGGCCTTGCCGGTGCTTCACGACCGGATAGCGCGCGCTGGCGCCCTCACGCCCGCCCCGACTCTGATCATGGCCACGAGCTTCGGGCATCGCCTCATCCTCTCGTTCGCGCGGCAATAACAAACGTCGTCGCGAGCACGTTGCAATCAGGAAGCGCCGCCGCCAGCTTCGCCACCACACTCGGCGCCTCCGCATTCGGCACGAGCACAAACAGGCCGCTCCCGCTCCCGGTCAAATGCACCTTTCGCCCGCACGCGACACCCGCCTTCGCGCGAACCGTCGCCAGTTCAGGCCTCACGAGTTCCGCCGCCGCCAGGAGATCGTTGAACAAGTCCTCGGGGTCGGCCCGGCGAACCCGCGCTTCATCCACACCCCGCGTCGGCGCACGATCAAACGCGCGATACACCTCGCCCGTCGGACATCCGAACGCCGGCACGATGAGCACCGGCGAGAGTTCGCTCGCAAATGGCATCGTCACCCGCTCGATAACCTCGCCGAGGCCCGTCACGACCGCCGCCCGTGCCGGCTCAGCATCATCCACAAAGAACGCGACGTCCGAGCCCAGCGTCGCCCCGATCTCGCGCAGTTCCACGCGCGAGAGCCCGAGCCCGCAGGCCTCGCTCACCGCGACCAGCGCCGCCGCCGCGTCGCTCGATCCGCCCCCCAATCCGCCGCCCACGGGAATGCGCTTACGCACGCGCAGCCCGACCCCAAGCCCTCGACCGGCCCGCGATTCAAGGGCCGCCAGCGCCCGCATCGCCAGGTCCCTCTCCGCCGCCCAATCGATCGGCGTCGGGCGTGACGCGTCGTCCGCCCAGGCGAGATCAAGCCCCCGCCCTCCCTCGACCACCTCGACCTCGTCCGCCAGGTCGATCGGCGCGAAGAGCGACGCGATCGGGTGAAAGCCCTTCCGGGCCCCCCCTTCGATCGCAGGCCCGACCGCCAATGACAGATTCAATTTCGCCAACGCCCGCATACGACGATCGTACAGTTGCGCTCGCATCCGCGGAGGCCCCGCCATGAACGTCAGCGACCTCGTCCTTGCCATGGAGTCCATCGCGCCCCTCCGCTTCGCGGAGTCTTGGGACCGCGTCGGCCTGCTCGTCGGCGACCGCGCCCGCCCCATCGACGGCCCGATCGTCCTCACCATCGACCTCACCGAGCGCGTCCTCGCCGAAGCCATCGAGATGAACGCCTCCGCCCTCGTCGCCTACCACCCGCCCATCTGGCAGCCCATGTCCCGCATGACCGACGCGACGCCCAGCGAACGCATCATCCGCCACGCCGTCGAATCCCGCATCGCCATCTACTGCCCGCACACGGCGCTCGACGCCACGCCCGGCGGCGTGACCGACTGGCTCTGCGAGGGCATCTCGGGCTCCGGCGTCGAAGGAAAAATCGCCGGCGATTGCCGCGCCATCACGCCCGCCTCCACGACCGACGTCACGCAGGAAACCAAGATCGTCACCTTCCTCCCGCTCGAAAAGGCCGACATGGTGCGCTCCGCGCTTGCCTCCGCCGGCGCGGGGATCATCGGCAAGTACAGCGTGTGCTCGTTCGGCGTGCAGGGCGAGGGCACCTTCCTCGCGGGCGACGGCGCCCGCCCCGTGATCGGCGAGACCGGACGCCTCGAGCGCGCCGCGGAAGTGCGCCTTGAGATGGTGTGCGCCAAGCGCGCCCTGCCGCTGGCGCTCGCGACGCTCCGACAGTTCCACCCCTACGAAGAGCCCGCGATCGACATCTACGAGCTCCTGCCCCGGCCCGAGCGTCACGCCGGCGCGGGCCGCCGACTCGTCCTCGATCGCCCCTGCTCGCTCATGGAGCTGGGCCAGCGTCTGAAGAAGCACCTCGGTCGCGCCCGCGTCCAGCTCGCCAGCGTCTCGGGCCCCGACGACCTCCAGCGCACCGTCAAGGTCGTCGGAGTCGTCCCCGGCGCGGGCGCGGAACTCGCCCCCATCGCTCGAACCGAGGGCTGCGACGTCTTCGTCACCGGCGAAATGAAGCACCACGAGGTCGTCGCGGCCCTGCATTCCGGCATGTCCGTCGTCCTCGCGGGACACACCAACACCGAGCGCGGCTATCTGGCCCGCGTCTCGACCAAGCTCGCCGAAATGCTCCAGGGCTGCCGCGTCATCATCTCGGGCCAGGACCGCGACCCGCTCGTGTTCCTCGCATAGCGCACGCCGCGATCCGCTTGACATTCCAAAGCCCCGATCTCCGCCGCGCGCCCGCCGGTGATCGCTGCTAGTCTGTGCCCGTGCCCGACCTGCCCAACACCGCCTCATCGCCGCCCGATCGCGCTGCAATCCGCTCCGCGCGCGTGTCGTTGTTCGTGCTTCTGTCGATCAACCTCTTCAACTACATCGATCGATACATCCTCGCCGCCGTCGAGCCACGCATCCGCGAAGCGTTCTTCGACAAGAACGATCCCGACGCCGCCACCAATCTCGGCTGGCTCGGCTCCGCGTTCATGGTCTCCTACATGGTGGTCGCGCCCGTCTTCGGCTGGCTGGGCGATCGCACACGCCGCTGGACCATCATCGGCCTGGGCGCCATCGCCTGGAGCCTCGCGTCCGGCGCCTCCGGCCTTGCCACCACCTTCACCGTCCTCCTCATCACCCGCATCTTCGTCGGCATCGGCGAAGCAGCCTACGGCCCGACCGCCCCCACCATCATCGCCGACCTCTTCCCCGTCCAGCGCCGCGGCGCCGTCCTCGCCTGGTTCTACGCCGCCATCCCCGTCGGCACCGCCATCGGATACGCCCTCGGCACCACGGTCGCCGCGAAAACCAACTCCTGGCAGTGGCCCTTCTACTCCGTCGTCCCCTGGGGCATCGCGCTGGGCATCTGGGCCATCTTCCGCCCCGAGCCTCCGCGCGGCCTGTCCGATCGCGTCGACGCCAAGCGAAAAACCTCCCTCGCCGACGTGCTCATCCTCTTCAAGACCAGGTCCTACCTCTTCAACCTCGCGGGCATGACCGCCATGACCTTCGCCCTGGGCGGCATCTCGTTCTGGATCCGCACCTACGTCAACGAATACCGCGGGCTCAACAACGAGGCCGCCACCGGCACCACCTTCGGTGCCATCGTCGTCGTCACAGGCCTCGCCGCCACGCTCTTCGGCGGATGGCTCGGCGATCGACTCCGCGCCCGCTTCAGCGGCTCGTACTTCCTCGTCTCCGCCGCCGGAATGCTGCTCGGCTTCCCGCTCTTCCTGGGCGTGCTCTACACGCCCTTCCCCCTGGCGTGGGTCTTCCTCGCGGCCGCCGTCTTCTGCCTCTTCCTCAACACCGGCCCCAGCAACACCATCATCGCCAATGTCACGCCCGCGCCCCTCCGAGCCACCGCGTACGCCGTCTCCATCTTCACCATCCACGCGCTCGGCGACGTCATCTCGCCCCCCATCATCGGACGCATCTGCGACGCGACCCGCACCGACCAACTCCCCCACGGCGACATGAACAAGGCCTTCCTCGCCATCTCGCTGGCCATCCTCCTCAGCGGCGTGTTCTGGGCCCTGGGCGCCAGGTTCCTCGCCAAGGACACCGCCAACGCCTCGGGCCAAGGTGAAACTCAAATCCCGTGATCCGCAGCGATCGCGGCCTCCCCGATCTCGCCCCGGATTCCGCCCGACCGACCGCCGCGGAACGCGTGTCTCCCGCCCACACACAACACACCTACTACCCTTCGCCCATGAGCCAGGCCAACACCGATCCCACCATGCTCTCCGGCGCCAAGGCCCGCAAGCCGCGCGTCAGCGAGGTCCCGTCCCCCGAGGGCCGCTTCGGCCAGTTCGGCGGCTCGTATGTCCCCGAAACGCTCACCGCCGCCCTCCGCCAGCTCGCCGACGTCTACGACCACGCCGCCAGCGACCGCAAGTTCTGGGATGAACTCCAGTCGCTCTTCAAGACCTTCGTCGGCCGCCCCACACCCCTCTATCGCGCCGCCCGCCTCTCCGACTACGCCCGCTCGATCTCGACCAAGGTCGGCGGCGTCGGCCAATCCGCCACCATATGGCTCAAGCGCGAAGACCTCGCCCACACCGGCGCGCACAAGATCAACAACACGCTCGGGCAGGGGCTCCTCGCCAAGCGCATGGGCAAGCGCCGCATCATCGCCGAGACCGGCGCGGGCCAGCACGGCGTGGCCTCCGCCACCGCCGCCGCCCACCTCGGCCTCACCTGCGAGGTCTACATGGGCGCGGAAGACGTCCGGCGCCAGCGCCTCAACGTCATCCGCATGCGCATGCTCGGCGCCAAGGTCAACGAGGTCGAGGCCGGCTCGCGCACCCTCAAGGACGCCACCAACGAAGCGATGCGCGACTGGATGGGCTCCGTCGAGCACACCCACTACATCATCGGCTCGGTCGTCGGCCCCCACCCCTTCCCCATGATCGTCCGCGATTTCCAGAGCGTCATCGGCAACGAGTGCAAGGCCCAGTGCCTCCGACTCTTCGGCAAGCTCCCCGACGCCGTCGTCGCCTGCGTCGGCGGCGGAAGCAACGCCGCCGGAATCTTCTACCCCTTCGTCGACGACGAATCCGTCAAGCTGATCGGCGTCGAGGCCGGCGGCCGCGGCACCGCCCCCGGCGCCCACGCCGCCCCGCTCTCCTACGGCACGCCCGGCATCCTCCACGGCTCGCTCAGCTACGTCCTTCAGGACCCCTTCGGCCAGACCGCCGACGTCCACTCCTGCTCCGCGGGCCTCGACTATCCCGGCGTCGGCCCCGAACACTCATACTGGAAGGACGCGGGCCGCGTGCAGTACCTCGCGTGCACCGACGACCAGGCCCTCGACGCCTTCGAGCTCCTCGCACGCACCGAGGGCATCATCCCCGCCCTCGAATCCTCGCACGCCATCTTTGAGGGCGTCGTCGCCGCCGCACGCATGAAGGAAGACCAGCACCTGGTCATCAACCTCTCGGGCCGCGGCGACAAGGACGTCGACGAAGCCGCCCGCCTGCTCGCGGAACGCCAGCAGCGAAAGGCGTGATCGTAGAAGGAATGAGGGGTCTACCGCCTCCGCCGCCCCAGCACGAGCCGTCGCGTCAGGCCGGAGAACATCCGACCGATGAGCTCGCCCGCACCGTGGATCGCCAGCACCGCGCGCATCCGGCGCAGACCGTGGTCCTCGCTGTCGATCGCGAGCGCCCGCTTCACCCAGTACCGCGCCCGCGTCAACCGCCCGGTCTTGAAGTACGCCACCGCCAGGTTGTGCATCGGCGCCAGCATCCGCGGCTCGAGCTTCAGCGCCGAAAGCGCCGCCTCGATCCCGTCGGGCGAGCGATCGGCCTCAAAGCACGCGACCGATAGATCATGGAACGCGCCCGCGTCGTTGGCATCGCGCTCCGTCAGCCGCCGGAACACGTCCACCGCCCGCGAAGCCCAGCCCACCGAGAGCAGCGCCTGCCCGAGCGCCGACAGGTCGACGTTCTCGAACATCTCGTCGTCGCGCGCCAGAAGCGACAGCTCTTCATCCAGCAGCACCCGTGCCCGCTCCAGCGTCGAAGGATCGCGCTCGCGCAGCAGGATGTGGGCGATCGCCGTCCGCGCACGCGGCAGACTCGCGTCCAGGCGCAGCACGACCTCCAGATGGCGCAGCGCCCGCCGCGCATCGCCCGATTGATCCGCCAGCTTGCCCAGCATCAGGTGCGCGCCGACGTGCTCGGGCTCGAGCTCCAGCACGCGCCCCGCCTTCTCCTGCGCTTCCGCGAGCCGGTTCATCGACGCGAGCAGGTCCGCCAGCTCCAGCAGCGTGTCGGTGTCGCCCGGGTTCTGGCGCAGCTCCAGCAAGTACAGCTGCCGCGCCCGCTCGGGCCGTCCCAGCGCCGCGTACGCCTCCGCCAGCCGCGCCTGCATCCCCGGCAGTTCCGGGTCCAGCTTCGACGCCTCGCGCAGGCACCAGATCGCCCGCTCAAACTCGCGCCGGTCCAGCAGCACATCCGCCATCGCGGCGTACAGGTCCGGGTTCGACGCATCGACCTGCTGCGCCAGGTAGAACGCCAGCTCGGCCTGTTCGTACTCGCCCAGCCGCGCGTGCGCCTCGATCCGATGGATCAACGGCTCGCTCGACGCCGGTTCCAGCTTCCCGGCCTGCTCAAACCACGGGATCGCGCTGCGAGGCTCATCCAGATGCATGTGCGACAGCCCGACCATGATCAATGGCTGCGGGTCCGAGGGCTCCAGCCGCGACGCCTCGCCGAACGCGTCCATCGCGTCGCGATGCCGACCCGCCGCATTGAGCGTCAAACCGAGATTGAAGTGCCACTCGCCCTGGTAGGGGTTCAGCGCGATGGCGCGCCGCAACTCTGAGACGGCATCGTCCCAACGCCCCGACTGGTAAAAGTCGTGGGCCCGTTCCACGTGCTGTTCGGCATCGAACCAGTCGTTCATGGTTCTCTCGGGCCACTGGCGACGCGTGGCGAACCGGACACTCCCCAAATCGTAGAGAACGTCAAGCCTCGCATCAACGCCCGACCGATACGATCGAAACCCGTGGGAAACTGGCGAAGCTCATTCCCCGAATCGACTTCCCGGACCAAAGCGTCCGCCGCTCGCCCCTGCGCCGTGGCCCGCCACGCCATTTTGACCGTGCTGGCGCTCGCCCCGTGTTCACCCCTGTGTTCGACCCTGTCCTCGCGGGCGCTGGCCCAGCCCGCCGCCATCGGCGCGGATCAGTCCCGAAACGACGCCGCCAGCTGGGCGACCCTGAACTCACCCAAGGCCGACCGCGCCGCCC
>JABWBC010000099.1 GCA_013360695.1 Phycisphaerales bacterium | reverse complement strand
CTGCGTCGCCGCCGAGCGCACGGTCGCTGAGGGTCTCGACCGCTCGAAGTTCAACGTCGAGATCGTCCATCTCGGCGAGCACAAGTCCCGAGTCGCCGAAGCGGAGAGGGCCGGCGTCAAGTCTGTCCCCGCACTGGTGATCGGCGGGCAGGCGTTTCACATCAACCACGGCGCGGACCTGTCCGTTCTGAAAGCGTGATTTCAAGCGTGTTCGCATCGACGAGGGCCATGCCGCCCTGACGCCGCGTTCCGACATGGTGTCAGGGCGGCGTGTGACCCAATCACGACGGCGGCTGATTCTGCTCGCGGCATCGAGGCACCCCCATGAGCATGTTCGACGATCCGTCCGACACGACCCGCCAACTCCCGATCACCGAGCCAGTCGGGTTGGGTACGCCAGACACGCCAATCGACGAGGCCACAATCCGAACGCTGGTGGACACGTTCTACGACGCGGTTCGAAGCGACGATCTGCTCGGCCCCATCTTTGCTCGCCATGTCGCGGACTGGTCCATGCACCTGCCGAAGATGTACGCCTTCTGGTCCACGGTGGTCCTTCGCTCGGGGCGCTACGCCGGGCGACCGCTCGAAGCGCACCAGCGTCTGCCTGGCTTGACGCAAGCCCACTTCGACCGCTGGATCACACTGTGGGCGCAGACCGTTGCTCGCGTCGTGCCCGCGACCTCAAGGGACGCGTTTGTCCTACCCGCGTCACGCATGGCCGCGTCGATGAGTTCGGTGATCTTGCGCGGTGGTTGACTTCGGCCGTCCCGGCTTTCGCCCGGTCTTTGTCTTGGGGCGGCGTCTGTCGGCTTCGCGGATCCACCGCAGGAAGGTCTGGGGTGTGACGATCGTCACCAGCGCCTTGATGGCCGATCCGAGGGGCTTGGCCAGGCGAACCAGCCGAGACCGCTCTTCGGGCGTGACCCGGACGGGCCCGTCGATCTTCGAGCGGAGGACCTCGTTCTCGGCTTTCAGGTATTGGATCTGGCGGCGCAGGTCGCCTTGGGAAGACCCGGCAAGGACATCAAAGAGGCGGCGGAAGATATTCGGCATGACCGAATCGTCTGGGTCCCGGGGTGGGGGCAGGGGGGAGGGTGCAAAAACGTGCGACTTTGAGACTCGGCACCGCCGAGCAGCGATTCTGGCTCGCCCGACCCCCCAATCCGATCTCAACCAGTCGTCGGCGTGAGACTTCTCAGCCTGGCCGCAACCGGCGGGCGCGTCGGCAGAACCCGGGCGTCGCCCATATCGTCCCGGCGGGACCGCGCGGAGGTCACCCCGCGACGCCAATGGACGGGGCTGGAGTATTTGCACCCCGCTGGCGGCCCTGAAAACACGGTTTCCGCCCGTCCCCGTTAACAACCCGTATCGATCGCACACCCATCGGGCCACCCCGAGAGTGGTCCGCCAACCCTCCGAAACGGTCTTGTACAGGGAGTTCAAGGCCCCTGTCCAAGCGGACGGGGGCTTTTTCGTTTACGGGGCGGGGCGAGAAAAACCCCCTACCGCGACGCGGGAACGGGGTTGGGCCGGAAGGGTTTCGTGACCAGAGAGCGGGGTGGCGAGCCGAACGGGGCGAAAGGGGGCCGCCGGGCCGCGTCGCTCTCGCGCTCTGGCTCTCCGATTGAACAGGTCGTCCGGGTCGGGGTGGAGCACGGGACTCAGCTTCGAAATCACCTGATCTTGAGCAGCTTCCGCACCATGGGGTGCATGGCGTGTCGACGGATCGCCAGCGCGAAGTACGTCTCTCGAACGCCTCGAATCCATCCCACCCGTTCAACACCGAACTGGGCTCGAACCTCTCGCTCGATGATCGCTGTGGCGGGAAAGGCGCCGTGTCCGGCGCCTCCGAATGTCTTGAGCAGTTCCCGATCTTCGAATTCCGCAACGATGAGGGGCTGAACGCCGATGGAATCAAACCACCGATCGACCGATTCCCGAAGACTCGTCGATGGCACGGGCAACAACAATGGCGCGCCCTGAAGCGACTGAGGAAATCCTCGACGCAGCTGCCTCGCCAGCGACGGCACGGCATAGATTGCCATCGGCGACTCCAGGATCGGCTGACTGATGGCGGGGATTTCGCCGCTGTTTGGATGCGCGCGGTCCGCGATCACAAGATCGAGGTTAAAAATGCCAAGGCCCGCAAGCAGTTCGTCGATTCGCCACTCGCGGCAAATGACCCGCATTGTCGGCTCTTCAGACATCAGCGGCTCGAGTATCCTGCGAATGATTGGTTTGGGAACAAAGTCCGAAGTACCGACGTGCAGCACCCTCGAGTGACCTTGCGACGCGCCCACGATGGCATCCGGGATCTCTGCCGAGATCCGAAACATCTCCGCCGCGTGACGAAACACGATTTGCCCCGCTTCGGTCAGCTCGATATTCCGACCGCTTCTCGCCAGGAGAGGAACACCCAGCCTCGATTCGAGCGCACGGATTTGCGCACTGACAGTCGGCTGTGCAAGCCCAAGTTCGCGGGCCGCTCGCGTGAGATTCATGTGTCGTCCGACGACCCAGAAGTAGTACAGGTGATTGTGATTGATCGGCTTTCCCATGGTGAAGTCTAAGGCCATCTGGACCTTGGGTGACCCAAGGCTTTGCCTATTGGTCCGGCGCGGCGCCACCGATCTCCTCCCCGTCCCCAGCCACTCCGGAAAGGAGCACCCCATGACCACCCTCGCCCGATCTACCCAGGCCGTCTTACGCGGCCTCCCCACCTTGTTGACCCTGGCCGTGCTGGTGGCCGTTGCCTACTTCGGTCACCGCTACCACTGGAAGCTGCCCTCGCGCGCCGCGCTCACGGCCGCCGTACCCGCCCGCGAGGACTGGTGCATGGAGCACGGGGTCCCCGAATCACAGTGCATGATCTGTCGCGGGAGGACGCCTGTGCCCGACGCGGAAGGCTCATCGCTGACCATCGTCGGGCAAGGCGGTGCAACCGGGGAATCCAAACCCCGCATCGTGCAACTTGCAACGCCCGGGTCAGTCGCCAAGGCGGGGATCACAACCGCCCCGGCGGAGGTGCGTCCGGCCTCGGCAACGCTCTCGGCCAACGCCGAGGTCGGGTACGACCTCTCGCGTTTCGCTGAGGTGTCCTCCCGGGCCGGCGGGAGCGTGGCGATGGTGCGTGTCAACGCCGGTGACCGCGTCAAGGCGGGGGACGTGCTGGCCCTCATTGATTCGGCGGCGGTGGGAGCGGCAAAGGCCGAGTTGCTGCAGGCTGCGGCGCAACTCGCATCGCGGGCCGCCGCTACTGAACGCATCCGCACTTCCACTTCGGCCGGGTTCCGCAACCAGTCCGATCTGGTGGCGGCCGAGGCCGAGGTCAAGGAGGCCCAGATCCGTCTGTTCAACGCGCAGCAGGCGCTGGTCAATCTCGGCCTCGGACTTCCGCCCGAGGGTGCCCCAGGGATGCCAACCGCGAACGACGTGCGATTGCTGGGCATACCGCGTGAGATTGCCGATCAACTGGACCCCGTTCGCACCAGCGCAAACCTGCTACCCGTCACCGCTCCTCTCGACGGCGTCGTGATCTCGCGATCCATCGTGCCCGGAGTCCAGGTTGAAGCCGGGAAGCCGCTGTTCTCAGTGGCCGACACCAGTCGGGTCTGGGTGAACATCGCCGTTCCGCCCGCAGACGCAACCCGCGTCGCCGTGGGACAGGAGGTGCGATTCACCGCCGACGGCTCGGAGGCACCCCCTGTCGTGGGGCAGGTGACCTGGATCAGCACCGAGGTGGACGAGAAGACTCGGACCGTGCATGTGCGGGCCGAGTTCCCGAATCCCGAGGGGCGGCTGCTCGCCCACTCGTTCGGCCGGGCCGCCATCGTCACGGAGCTTCGCGAGGGGGCAGTCGTCGTGCCGCGTGAGGCGGTGCAGTGGGACACCACCGGCGCCCTCGTCTTCGTCCGCGTCAACAGCACGGTCTTTGTTGCCCGAAACGTCACCACCGGCGTCATTGACGAAGGCTTTGTGGAGATCGTGAGCGGGGTAAGGGCTGGAGAGCGAGTCGCCACCGGCGGCAGCTACGTGCTCGTCGCCCAGCTCAACAACGACAAGCTCGGGGCCGGCTGCACCGACGACTAAGCGAGGACGCCCATGCTCAACTGGATCATTACCTGGTCTCTCAAGAACCGCTTCCTCGTCATCGTCGGCGCCCTGCTCTTCGCGGGGCTCGGGGTGATCGCACTGCGGCAACTGGATATCGACGCGTTCCCGGACACGACACCGGTTCAGGTGCAGATCAACACGACGGCGCCGGCATTGTCACCCGAGGAGGTCGAACGGCAAATCAGCTTCCCCGTCGAGCAATCGCTCGCTGGGGTGCCGAAACTGGAGAACCTGCGCTCGGTGTCGAAGTTCGGCTTCTCCCAGGTCGTCGCGACCTTCGCGGACGGCACCGACATCTACTTTGCACGTCAACTGGTCGCGGAGCGGCTGGCGACCGTCGAACTTCCTCCGGGCATCCCCCGGCCGCAGATGGGTCCTATCGCCACGGGGCTCGGCGAGGTCTTCCACTACGTCGTGCGCAGCGACCGTCACGACATCACCGAACTACGCACGCTCCACGATTGGTCCATCAAGCCCGCCCTCCGGGCGGTCCCGGGCGTGGCGGAAGTGAACAGCTGGGGCGGATACGAGAAGATCTACGAGGTGCAGGTTGACCCGGATCGCCTGATCAAACACGACCTGACGTTCGGAGAGTTGACCGAGGCTCTCGAAGCCAACAACGCCAATGTCGGCGGCGGCAATCTTGGTCGGGGGGGCGGGACGCTCCTGGTGCACGGCCTCGGACGGGTGTCGAATATCGAGCAGATCGGCGACATTCCCGTCGCGGCGCGGGACGGTGTCCCCATCCGGGTGCGTGACGTGGCAGAAGTAAAGATCGGTCACGAGATCCGTCGCGGCGCGGTTACCGCGGACGGCGGGGGCGAAGCGATCCTGGGCCTTGGGTTCATGCTCATGGGTCAGAACAGCCACGAGGTCACTTCGCGCCTCAAGGCAAAGCTCGACGAGCTTCGGCCCGTGCTGCCCGTGGGCGTCACGGTGCAGACGGTCTACGACCGCACCGAGCTCGTGGACGAGGTCATCGGGACGGTGAAGGGGAACCTGTTCGAGGGCGGGCTCTTCGTCATCGCCGTGCTGTTCCTCTTCCTCGGCAATCTCCGCGCCGGCCTCATCGTCGCGGCCGCGATTCCGCTCTCGATGCTCTTCGCGTTCGACTCGATGCTCCGCTTCGGAATCGCCGGGAGCCTCCTGAGCCTGGGGGCGATCGACTTCGGGCTCGTGGTGGACAGCTCGGTCATCATGATCGAGAACTGCGTCCGAAAGCTCTCGCACAACGAGGCGGGCCGGAGCCGCCTCGACGTGATCCGCGACGCGGCCATCGAGGTGCGGAAGCCCACGATGTTCGGCGAGCTGATCATCATCATCGTTTTCCTTCCGATCCTGACCCTAGAGGGCGTGGAAGGGAAGATGTTCCGGCCGATGGCGCTCACGTTCATCTTTGCGCTCGTCGGCTCGCTGGTGCTCTCGCTGACGCTGATGCCGGTGCTCGCCAGCCTGTTCCTGCCCCGGAAAGTGCGGGAGACCGAGCCGCTGGTAGTTCGCTTGGCGCAGCGGGTGTACGCGCCCGCGCTCCGCCTGGCGATGCGCGCCCGCGTCGCCGTCGTCCTTGCGGCCCTCGCGCTGCTTGGGCTGACCGTGATTGCCGCCCGGGGTTTGGGCTCCGAGTTCGTTCCCAAGCTCACGGAAGGCTCGATGGTGGCCAACATCGTGCGGCTCGCCGGGACCGACCTCGACGAGTCGGTCCGCTACAACACGCTGATGGAGCGAGCCATCCTGAAGGCATTCCCGGATGAGGTGAAACACGTCTGGAGCCGCATCGGCTCGGCCGAGATCGCCACCGATCCGATGGGGACGGAGTTGACCGATGTGTTCATGACGCTTCACCCGCGCGAGCAATGGATCAAAGCCCGGTCGCAGGCGGAGCTGATCCAGGTGATGAACCACGAACTGCGGGACCTGCCCGGTCAGCGCATCGCGTTCACTCAGCCGATCGAGATGCGCATGAACGAGATGGGCTCGGGGGTGCGTGCTGACGTGGCGATCAAGCTCTTCGGCGACGACCTCGCCGTTCTGACAGAGAAGGGGACCGAGATCGCCGATCTCATCACCGGGCTCGATGGCGCCGAGGATGTGAGCACCGAACAGCTCACGGGCCAACCGGTTATGCAAGTCGAAGTGGATCAAGCGGCCATCGCTCGCTTCGGCATTCCGGCCAGAAGCGTGCTCGACATCGTCGAGTCTCTGGGCGGTCAAGAGCACGGCGAGGTGGCCGAGGGTCAACTCCGATTCCCACTCACGGTCAGGCTCCCAGAGCGCCTGCGGCGCGACTCCGAATCCGTCGGCTCCATCCTCATCTCGGCGCCGAGCGGCGAGCGCGTGCCCCTCGCCAAGCTCGCGCACATCCGCGTCGTCGAAGGGCCATCCACCATCACGCGGGAGTGGGGTCAGCGGCGAACCACGATCCAGGCGAATATTCGCGGGCGCGATGTCGCGTCCTTCGTTACCGACGCCAAGGCGGCGATCGCCAAAGAGATCCAGCTCCCGGAAGGGCGTTACCGCCTGGAGTGGGGCGGCCAGTTTGAGAACCTCGAAAGGGCTCGCGAGAAGCTGCTCGTGGTGGTGCCGGTCGCACTCCTACTCATTTTCCTTCTCCTCTACCTGTCCTTCCAATCGATGCGGCTCGCCCTGCTGGTATTCACCGCCGTCCCGCTCGCCGTGACCGGCGGCGTGGCGGCGCTATGGCTTCGCGGGATGCCGTTCTCAATCTCCGCCGCCGTCGGGTTCATCGCGCTCTCGGGGGTCGCCGTCCTCAACGGCCTCGTCATGGTCACGTTCATCCGTCAGCTCCGCCACACGGGCCTCGCGGTCGATGATGCCGTCGTGTCGGGCAGCCTTGTTCGGTTGCGCCCGGTGCTCATGACGGCGCTCGTCGCCGCGTTCGGGTTCATCCCGATGGCGATCGCCGACGGCATGGGCGCCGAGGTTCAACGCCCGCTTGCGACAGTGGTCATCGGCGGAGTCATCAGCAGCACGCTCCTGACGCTCTTCGTCCTGCCCGTGCTCTACAAGTGGTTCGAGCCGCGCGGAGCGGCCGGCGCGGAGGAAGAGGAGGCGTCAACCCGCTCGAGTTCCCAGGCATCCACGTCCAAGGGCTCGGTCGCGTCGGCCGAGCCGCCTGTTCCAGTGTCATCCACACCTTAATGGAGGTTCCCATGAATCGCGTCCGCATCATTTCCGCTTTCCTCGCCCCTGCTCTTCTGTGTTTCACCGCCTGTGACAAGAAGGAGCCTGCAGCTCAGTCCAAGCCCACAAACACGCAGACGACCGCCGCGGCGGACGCGCCGGACTGGTGCGCCGAGCACGAGATCCCCGAGTCGATCTGCACCAAGTGCAACAAGAGCCTCATCGCCGACTTCAAGAAGAAGGGCGACTGGTGCAAGGAGCACGACCTGCCCGAGTCGCACTGTACGATCTGCCAGCCCGAGCTGAAGGAGAAGTTCCTGGCGATGAAACCAAAGGAAGGCAAGTGATCGAAGCGGAATTCGCACGATGAGTTTCGGCTGCAAGGATTGCCGCGACACCAGCGACCTCGCCCACGCGAGCAAGGGATACCGCCGCGCCCTGGCCTGGGTTGTTGCCCTGAATCTCGGGATGGGTGTAGTGCAACTGGCGGGCGGACTGATCGGGATGTCACAGTCGCTGAAAGCGGACGCCTTGGACTTTCTCGGCGACGGCCTGATCACGCTATTGGGGCTGCTCATGGTTTCCCGCTCGCCCCGCTGGCGTGCGCGTGCTGCACTGCTTCAAGGAGTCTTCCTCGTCACGCTCGCTATTGGGGTGCTCGCGGCCGCGGCGTACCGGGCTATTGAGCAGCGACTCCCAGAGGCATCCGTGATGACCGTTCTCGGCTTGGTCGGCTTCGGGGTGAACATGACCGCGGCTCTGCTACTGATCCGGCACCGTAAGGGTGATGCAAGCGTCCGAGCGGTGTGGCTCTTCAGCCGAAACGATGCGCTCGGCAACCTGGCAGTAGTTCTCGCATCCGGATTGGTGTATTGGACGGTCAGTCCCTGGCCCGACTTGATTACCGCGGCGATCATCGCTGGCTTGTTCCTGACCTCCGCCATTGAGATCATCCGAACAGCCCGCCGTGAACTTCAAGCCCAACCGCCTCCCCTGCGCAGTACCGACGAACACGCAAGCCACTGACCCGGATGCAGCGGACTGGGAATCCGCTGGCCGAGACGAGAGAACGAGGTCGCACTGACCGTCGCAGTCACGGAGGTTCAGGATCTGCGAAGTCTCAATGCGTTGCCGACTACCGAAACAGAACTGAGGCTCATGGCCACGGCGGCGAAGAGCGGCGAGAGGAGTACGCCGACAGCCGGGTAGAGGATGCCAGCTGCGATTGGTACGCCGAGCGCGTTGTAGATCAGAGCGAACACAAGGTTCTGCTTCATGTTTGCGACTGTGGCTTGAGAGAGTTGGCGTGCCCGGGCGATGCCGCGGAGGTCGCCTTTGACGAGCGTGACGTGCCCGCTGTTCATCGCCACGTCGGTGCCGGTGCCCATCGCGATCCCGACATTGGCCCGAGCGAGGGCCGGCGCGTCATTGATGCCGTCGCCTGCCATCGCGACCCGACGGCCCTTGGCCTGAAGCGCCGCGACAAGCTCGACCTTGTCCTGTGGGCGCACCTCGCCGTGGACCTCATCGATCCCCAGCCGGCTGGCAACAGCCTTTGCGGTGGTGAGCCCGTCCCCGGTGGCCATCACGACGCGGATTCCGGCGTCGTGGAGCTGCCGGATCGCCTCGGGCGTGGATTCCTTTATGGGGTCCGCCGCGGCCAGCAACCCAGCGGGACGACCGTCTACGGCCACGAACACGACGGAGGCGCCATGAGCCCTGCGCTCCTCCGCGGCTTGGCGGAGTGGCGCGACGTCCACCCCCAGTTGCTGCATGAGCAACGTGTTCCCCAGCGCGATGCGCCTGCCTTCGACGCGCCCCCGCACGCCTATGCCGGTGCCCGACTCGAACTCTTCGGGGTTGGCGAGCGCCAGCCCGCGCCGGCCTGCCTCGGCGACGAAGGCATCGGCGAGCGGGTGCTCGCTCCCCTGGTCGAGGCTCGCCGCGAGCCGCAGCACCTCCTCCTCGGCGAACCCCGACGCGGCGACGACGCTGTGGAAGGCGGGTTTGCCGACCGTCAGCGTGCCCGTCTTATCGACGATGAGGGTGTCGATGGTGCGCAGCGCCTCGATCGCCTCGGCATCGCGGAACAGGATGCCGGACGTCGCGCCGCGCCCGGTGGCCACCATGATCGACATCGGGGTTGCGAGTCCCAGCGCGCAGGGGCAGGCGATGATCAGGACCGCGACGGCGTTCAGGAGGGCGTAGGTCCAGCGCGGCTCCGGGCCGAAGACTCCCCAGACCACCAGCGTGACGACCGCGATCGCGAGCACCGCCAGCACGAACCAATACGACACCACGTCCGCCATGCGCTGCATAGGGGCGCGTGAACGCTGCGCCTGAGCCACCATCTGCACGATCTGCGAGAGCACGGTCTGGGCGCCGACCTTCTCGGCCCGCATCACGAGGCTGCCACCTCCGTTGATGGTGGCCCCAATGACACGGTCGCCCGCCTGCTTCTCAACCGGCACAGGTTCCCCCGTGAGCATGGACTCGTCGACGCTGGAGCGGCCATCGGTGACGACGCCGTCCACCGGGACTTTCTCGCCCGGCCGCACGCGGAGTGCGTCGCCGATATGCACGTGGGTGAGCGGGACATCCTCCTCCCCGCCGTCGTCACGGATGCGGCGTGCGGTCTTTGGAGCAAGGCCCAGCAGGGACTTGATTGCGGCGGAGGTCTGCGAGCGGGCTCGCAGTTCGAGCATCTGTCCCAGCAGTGTCAGCGACACGATCACGGCCGCTGCCTCGTAGTAGACGCCGATGCGGCCGTGCGCCTCAAACCCCTTCGGGAACAGCCCGGGGGCGACGGTCGCCGCGAGGCTGTAAACAAACGCCGCGGCCACGCCGGTTCCGATGAGCGTCCACATGTTGGGGCTGCGGCGACGAATTGAATCGGCCCAGCGCACGAAGAACGGCCACCCGGCCCAGAACACGATCGGGATGGTCAGGATCATCTCGATCCAAGTGCGAGCAGTGGCTGAGATTCCTGGGATGTAGTGCCCGGCCATCGCGAGGGTGGTGACGATGATCGTGAGTGGCAGCGTCCACCAGAAGCGGCGCGTGAAGCTGACGAGTTCCGGGTCCGGCCCCTCTTCGAGCGTGGGCATGACGGGCTCGAGGCTCATGCCGCAGATCGGGCAGTTGCCAGGAGTCGGCTGGCGAATCTGCGGGTGCATCGGACATGTGAACATGACCTCCGCGCTCGGAATGGCGACGACCGGGTGCTCATGTGGCGAGTCGAGCGAGCGCGAAGCATGCGTCGGACTACTGGGGGGAGATCCGCCTTTCGTCGTCTTGCTGCCCGGCGGTACATCGGCTGCGCGATGATGGTCGTGGTTCATGGAGGTCCCTTCGTCTGCGTTGTCTGCTCCAGCTCGCGCTGTGGAAGTTCCTTGCGGGCCTCTTCAGCGGCGTTTGCCCGACGGATTACCTCGTCCCGCTGCCATCGCTTGTAGCGTGCGTCCTCCACGACCAATCCAGACGACCACCCCACGAAGAGAAAGACCACGGGGAATGCGAACTGATCGTGATTGAGCGACCCACCAACCGCCCATCGCAGAGCCAGGTATCCCAGGTAGAGCAGGGCACACCCCACGCCCGCGGCCATTCCGCCACGAAGCCCGAACCACACCGCCGCGCGGAAGATCAATGGCAAGTAGAGGGCCGAGAGGGCGGTGTGGAGCCAATGCCAGGCGTGCGCCGCTGAGGGAACCACGAAGTGGGAGGCTGTGATGACCGTGGCCCACAGCACAGCCTGCTTCAGGTGATAGCGGCGCTCCTCATCCATGATGATGTTGTCCACCTCGTGAGTCGCGAGTGCGGCCGGTTGATTGATCGGCACTGGGCGGGACGCCGCGAACAGCGGGAAGATGGCCACGCTCAGCCTTCTCCAGCGTCAGGAGCATTCCGAACCCCGGGTCTTTGGATGCCGAGGCCCGCCAGGCGTCCCAGTGGCGCCGCATGTCCGCACGCAGATGGGCGACAATGTCTCCCAGGAGCACGACATGGCATCGCCGATCCTGATGCCCAGGGGCCAGCGTCCCGAAAGCGACAAGGCGAACCCCGTGGCCGTGCTGCGTGTTGGCCCGGCCATGACGGAGCAGCTCATGGACGATGCCGTCGATTTCGCTGTGCCGGCAGCAGCCGAACCGCTCGAGGGCGGCGGTGAGCACGTCGTGCCTGGTGGCGGCATCGTTGAGTTCCGCCCGCCCCTCCTTGACCTCGCCGATGATCATGTCCGGCACGCCCCCGGTGATCCCGAGCAACCTGTTGGCTTCGCTCTCGGCCGGGTGATGCATGGCCTCGCCCGGGCCCGATGCCTCGCCGAACCGAAATGCCAGGACATCCAGGTCGGTCAGGCACTCTTGGCCGCCGCCGCGGGCAGCACGGACGACGGGGAACTCCGTCACGGTGAGGTACCCGTGGAGCCGCAGGAATGCTTGCACCAGCGCGACCGCGTTGTCCATCACGCACGCTCCTTCCGGCTCGCCCGCACCACCTTGACCAGTTCGAGCATCGCCAGCGGGATGCAGGACACGGCCATGAGCGGGATGCACTCTTCCCACCCCATCGTCGAGGTCTTCATGAGCGAGGACAGCGTCTGATTGTGGTGCGTCCAGAGCTGCAGGGCGAACGACGCGGCGACGACCACGAGCAGCATCGCGTTGTCGCGCCACCCCATCCGCCAGATCGGCACGGTCTCGCTGCGAGCTCCGAACGAGCGGAGCAACTCGGAGAAGACCAGCGCGGCGAAAGCGTGAGTGCGGGCCATCGTCTCGTCGTGGTACTTGAGGCCATAGAGGTACACACCCAGCGCGACGCCCGCCGTGAGGAATGCCGTCAGGATCATCGTGCCCACGAACGCGCGGTCGATGAACGCCGCATTCCGTGGGCGAGGAGAACGCTCCATCACACCCGGCGGGGCGGGGTCGGCCGCGAGGAAGAGGGCCGGGAGGCCGTCGGTCACAAGGTTGATCCAGAGGATCTGGATCGGCAGCAGCGGCACCGGCAACCCGGCGATAAGGGCAGCGCCCATGTAGAGCAGTTCGGCGGCATTGCCGCCGAGCAGGAACTGCATCGACTTCTTGATGTTGTCATAGACGCCGCGGCCCTCCTCGACAGCGGCGACGATCGACGCGAAGTTGTCGTCGGTGATGACCATGTCGGACGCCTGGCGGGCGACCTCGGTTCCCGAAGCGCCCATCGCGATCCCCACATCGGCGCCCTTGAGCGCCGGGGCGTCGTTCACGCCGTCGCCGGTCATCGCGACCACCGCGCCCTGTTCCCGCCACGCCCGCACGATCCGGAGTTTGTCGGCCGCGGTGACACGGGCGTACACGACCGTTCGCGCGACACGCCCCGGGAGGGCAGCATCATCGAGCGCTGCCAGCTCGGCCCCGGAGACCGCCGCGTCCGATTCGCTGGCGATCCCCAGGTCCCGCGCGATAGCGAGGGCAGTCTTGGGCTGGTCGCCGGTGATCATCACCACGCGGATGCCTGCCGCCTTGCACTTGGCGACGGCTTCGCGGGCCTCGGCACGCGGCGGGTCGAGCAGGCCAACGAGGCCCACGAAGGTCAGGTCACGCTCGAGCGCGGGGGGGCTGGGATCGGCGACCGTCATGGCAACTTCGCCCTGCCTCACGGCCCGGGCCGCGCAGGCCAGGACACGCAGGCCCTTGGAAGCCAGGTCCGCGTTGGCCGCATCAATCGCGGCGCGATCCGCCTCGGTCATGCTCCGCGAGCCATCTGCGTCGGCGATTTGAGTACACAGCGCAAGTACGCTCTCGGGCGAGCCATTGACGAGCACATCCGCCCCGTCCGCGCTCCGCCGTACCGCTGCCGCACGCTTGCGGTCGGAATCAAACGGGGCTTCGGCCAATCGCGGCGAACCCGCATCGAGCGTGTCGCGCTTCAGCCCGAGCTTGGCGGCGGCGATGACTTCTCCTGCATCACCGTTGCGTTGTTCACGCCCGCGAGGTTGCGGGCCAGCCGCAGCGCCGCGCCCCGCACTCCTTCGATCAGCTCACTCCCCGCGCACGTCACCGCGCCCTCAGGCGCATACCCCTCGCCCGACACATCCAGCGTTGTCAGGGTCGTGCCAGCGCGAGTACCGCCCTCAGCTCCCGGCACTACCAGCGCCCGCGCCGTCATCTGTCCCACCGTCAGCGTCCCGGTTTTGTCGGTGCAGATGACGCTCGTCGCGCCCAGCGTCTCTACGGCGGGCAGGTGGCGGATGAGGGCCCGCCGCCGGGCCATGCGGCGCACACCTAGCGCCAGGGCCACGGTCACGATCGCCGGCAATCCCTCGGGCACGGCGGCGACCGCCATGCTCACGGCGGTCATGAACAGTTCCAGCAGCGGCTCGCCGCGCAGCAACCCCAGCGCGAAGAGCCCCGCGACGATCACGAGGGATGCGACCACCAACAGCCGTCCCACGCGGGCCAGCCTCGCTTGCAGGGGTGTAGGCCCATCGGTCTCTGCGCCGGCGATGAGCGCCGCGATGCGGCCCATCTCGGTCTGCATCCCGGTGGCGACGACCACCGCGCGGGCCGTGCCGGTGGCGATGGCGGTGCCCGAATAGACCATGCCGCTCCGCTCGGCCAGCGGCGTGTCCGCTGGCGCGGGCGGCGCAACAGCCCGGGCATCCTTCTCGGCGGGCTCGCTCTCGCCCGTGAGCGACTTCTCGATGGCCGCGAGTGAGACCGACTCGATGAGCCGCGCGTCGGCGGCCACCAGGTCGCCCGCCTCCAGCACCAAAACATCACCGGGCACGATCTCCGCCGCGGGGACCACGGCCACCACTCCACCCCGCACCACGCGAGCCTTGGGCGCGGTCATGCCGCGCAGGGCGGCGATCGAGCGCTCGGCGCTGTGCTCCTGCGAGGCCCCGATGACGGCGTTGATGACGATGATCGCGGCGATCGCCCCCGCATCGACCCACTCTCCCAGCACCGCCGACACGCCCGCAGCCACTAGCAGCAGCCATACCAGAACCGCCGCGAACTGGGAGCCGAAGGCGGCTAGCCACGACCGCCCTTCGCGCGCCGAGAGCGTGTTGGGCCCGACACTTTGCAACCGCGCCGCGGCTTTGGCCGCGGACAACCCGGCCCGCGCATCGGAGCCCAGCGTGCGGATCGCATCGTCCGCGCTCAGCCCGTGCCATGCCGGGCCCGGTGAAGTGCTATCACCAGTTGCGGTTTGCGGATTGTGGTGCGTCTTGTTCATCTTCGATGGACCGAGTCATGTCATTGAGCGCTTCCACTTCCACTCCTCCACCGCGGAGAACGCGCACGGCACTATAAAGAGCGTGATCAGGCTGATCGCCATGCCGCCCATCGACGGGATCGCCATCGGCTGCATCACGTCCGAGCCGCGCCCGGTGGCCCAGAAGATGGGCATAAGTCCCAGGACCGTCGTGGCGATGGTCATGAGACACGGGCGGATGCGTTTGAGCCCCGCGTCGATGACGGCCTCACGGATCTCGGCGACGGACTTGAACTCGCGGTCCTTGAACACGCCCTCGAGATAGGTTCCGATCACCACACCGTCGTCATCCACCACGCCGAAGAGCACCAGGAACCCCACCCACACGGCCACCGACAGGTTCGCGCCCCAGAGCGCGAGCATGATGAAGCCGCCCGAGGCCGAGACCAGCACGCCGAAGAAGATCACGGGAGCGATCCACCAGCGCTGGAAGCCTAGGTAGAGCATCACGAACATGATGCCCAGCGTGATCGGGACAAGCACCTGCATCCGCTTGGTGGCCCGGACCTGGTTCTCGAACTGGCCGGACCACTCCCAGTAGTAACCAGGCGGGAGCGTGAGCCGGCCTTCCTTGAGGGCCTGCCGCAGCACGGCCTCGGCATCCTGCACGACGGAGACCTCGTCACGGTCACGGGTATTCATGGTGACGTAGCCGACGAGCAGGCCGCGCTCGCCCTTAATCTCCTGCGGTCCCAGCACGGTGGAGATGTCGGCGAGCTGTGCCAGCGGGACCTGCGCGCCGGTGGAGGAGGGGACGTTGATCCGCTGGATGGCCTCCATGTCCTCGCGGAAGTCGCGGGCCAGGCGGATGCGGATGGGGTAACGCTCGCGGCCCTCGACCGAGTCCATGAGGTTCATGCCGCCCAGAGACATCTCGATGACATCCTGCACGTCGCGGATGTTGACCCCGTAACGGCCGATGCGCTCGCGGTCGATCTGGACCTGGATGTAGGGCTTGCCGACGATGCGGTCGGCGACAATGTCGGTAGCGCCCGGCACTTCGCGGAGCAACTGCTCAATCTGGAGACCGATCTTCTCGATCTCGCGGAGGTCGCTGCCGTAGATCTTCACGCCCATCATGGCCCGGAAGCCGGTCTGGAGCATGACCAGGCGGGTCTGGATCGGCTGGAGCCATGTTGGGAGCACGCCGGGGATGGCGGTGCGTTCCTGGAGTTCGGCGAGGATTTCCTGCTTGGTGAAGCGACGTTCCTCGGACCAGATCCACGAGAGCGGCGTGCGGAAGAGGCCGGGCCAGCCTGAGAAGAACCGCTCGACCTTCTTGGTGCGCCATTCGCTCTCGGGTTTCAGGATCACGATCGACTCCATCATGCCGATGGGCGCGGGGTCGAGGGCGGACTCGGCGCGACCAATCTTGCCCACCACGCTCTCGACCTCGGGCACGGTGGCGATCGCCAGGTCCTGCTTGCTGTTGACCTCCACGGCCTGCGAGAGCGACGCCTGCGGCAGGAGCGATGGCATGTAGAGCAGTGAGCCCTCGTCCAGCGGCGGCATGAACTCGCGACCGAGGCCGGGGAGGATTCGGCCTTCTCTGAGAACGGCAAGGCCAGCGGCAGTTTCCGCGTTGCGCTCGGCGGGGTCCTGCCTCCGCCAGAGGAGCCGGGTATGCGAGCTGCCGTCGGATTCACGGACCGTCTGCCAGCGGAGTTGGTCGAGTTCGAGGAGCGGGCGTGTAAGCTCCGCACCTTCGTCGGTGTACATCGCCTTCTTGAGCTCCGGCGATGCCTTCTCGCTCGCGAAGATGTTGACCACCCACTCGACGGGCTGCAGCGTGCGGTGGATGCCCAGCCACACCGTCAGGCCGGTGAAGAGGATCAGCACCGGCACGATCATGAAGGTCTTCTTGTGGTCGAGCACCCATCGCAGCGTCGGCACATACGCCCTGGCGATAACGCGCGAGACCGGGTTGCGGTCCAGCGGGATGAACTTCTCGCGGGTCATGCGCACGACGCACAAGCCGACCGCGACGCCCACGGCTGCTGCAACAAGCCACCCACGGTCATGGCCGCCCCCCAAGCCCCACATGAACGCGAGGTGCGTGGAGAACATGGCCAGCACACCGACGCTCGCCGCGACGAGCAGCGTGATGTGGTGCTTCCACTTCACCGGGCGGAAGAGCAGGTAGCACAGGAAGGGAACGACGGTGACGGCGAGCACGACTGACGAGCCGATGGCAAAGGTCTTGGCATATGCGAGCGGCCCGAACATCTTCCCCTCTTGTCCGGTGAGGAAGAAGACGGGGATGAACGACACGATGGTGTTGGTGACGGCGGTGATGATCGCGCCGCCGACTTCCGTTGCCGCCTCGTACACCAGGCCGAAATGGCCCTTCTGCTGCTTTTCCTCCTCGGTTGCCGATGCCAGGCGGCGGTAGATGTTCTCCGACATGATGATGCCCATGTCGGCCACATCGCCGATGGCGATCGCCAGGCCCGCGAGCGACATGATGTTGCTGTCGATGCCGAAGGCGTACATCAAGATGAACGATCCCGCAAGGGCCAGCGGGAGTGTCGGAAGCACCGTGACGGTCGTTCGCAGGTGCATCAGGAAGAACACGACCACCAGGCTCGCGATGATCGCCTCCTCGAAGAGAGCCTCCTTGAGCGTGTCGATCGTCTCTCGCACGATGGTCGTGCGGTCGTAGAACGGGACCAGTCGCACCTTGGAGATTCGACCGTCCGCCAGCTTCTTGGTGGGGAGGCCCGCCTCCAACTGGGTGATCTTGTCCTTGACGCGGGCGACCACCTCCCGCGGGTTCTCGCCGTAGCGCATCAGCACGACGCCGCCCACGGCCTCGACGCCGCCCTTGTCCAGCGCCCCGCGCCGGAAGTCCGGGCCGAGTTGCACTGTGGCCACGCTCTTGAGGTAGAGCGGCGTGCCGCCCTCCTGACGGATGACGACCCGTTCAAGGTCCTCAATCGACTTGATGAAGCCCAGGCCGCGGATGAAGAACTCGACGCCGCTCTTCTCGACGACCTTCGCACCCACGTCGATGTTGCTCTTGCGGACAGCGTCGTACACGTCCATCATCGTGACGCGGTGGGCCCGCATCTTGTCCGGATTCAGGTCGATCTGGTACTGCTTGACGAACCCGCCGATGCTGGCGACCTCGCTGACGCCCGGGACGGATTGCATCTGATACCGAACGTACCAGTCCTGTATCGAGCGCAACTCGGCCAGATCGAACCCCTCGCCCTCGACGGTGTACCAGTACACCTGCCCCAGCGCGGTGGCATCCGGTCCGAGCACGGGCGTGACGCCCGCGGGCAGCCGCTGCTGCGCCACGTTCATGCGTTCGAGCACGCGCGAGCGGGCCCAGTAGTAGTCGGCACTGTCCTCGAAGATCACGAAGACCATCGAGAAGCCGAAGCCGGACATGGAGCGGATGGATTTGACGCCCGGCGTGCCGGTGAGGCTCGTCGTCAGCGGGTAGGTGACCTGGTCGTCCACATCCTGCGGGCTGCGGCCCTCCCAGTCGGCGTAGACGATGACCTGCTTCTCGCCGATGTCGGGGATCGCATCCACGGGCGTTCGCGTCACCGCCCAGTAGCCGGCCGCGCAGATGCCCATGATGATCAGGAGCATCAGGAACGTGTTCTTCATGCACCAACGGATGATGGCATTCACCATGAGACGCTTCTCCGTTTAGTGCTTGTGGCCAGCCGGTGATTGGGAGGGTGGAGGTGATTTGTCGCCCGATGGTGCCGGCGGAGCCGGAGGCGTTGGTGCGTTCGGGTCGCCGGGCGCCGCGGGTCCTCCGTGCTGGTGGCCCATGGAGGCGTGCAGCCCGCCGGGGTAGAAGAGGCTGGGGTGCCCGGTGACCTGGAACTGGCTGTCGATCAGGAAGTTGCCCCGCGTGACCACGCGCTCCCCCTCGGCGAGGCCCGCAAGAACCGCGAAGTACTCGCCCGCGCGTGGACCGAGCGTGAGCTCTCGCGGCTCGAAAAGCCCTCTCGACTTCTCGATGTACACGATCTGCCGAGTTCCGCTGTCCAGCACCGCGGAGACGGGGACGGCCAGCACCCCCGAGCCCTGGGCGGTAGCTGCGGGCACGACCGGCACCTCCTTGAGCTTCATGTTGCAGACCGGGCAGCGACCCGGCTGGTCATAGGTCTTCTCGCCCTCGCACTTCATGGGGCAGAAGTACTTGGCAGCAACAGGATCGGGCGCTGCAGAAGCGGGCGCGTCGTGCGCCACGTGCTGTTCCGGTGTGGCGACGGCCGCACCACCCGGGATCTTCTCCAGCGGCATCTGGCAAATCGGGCAGGCGCCAGCCGCATCCGCGAGCACCTGCGGGTGCATCGGGCACGAGTACCGCCCTTCGACGCCGGTCGGCGCCGCCCTGCCCTCGCCGGTAAGTTCCGCGGCAACGAGCGCCGTCACAAACATGCCCGGCTTGAGGGCATGGTCCTTGTTGTCCACGAAAACCGGCACGCGAACAGTGCGTGACTGCTCATTGACGACCGGCTGGACGAACGTCACGACTCCGTCAAACGTCCGTCCGGGGATCGCCTGGGCTGTGATCCGCACCTGTTGTCCGTAGCGCACCCACGGAAGGTCGTACTCGTAGATCTCCAGGTACACCCACACGCTGTCAAGGTTGGCGATGCGGTAGAGAGCATCGCCGGCCTTGAACGAAGCCTTCTCGACAATGCTCTTCTCGATGACGGTGCCGCTTATGGGCGAATACAGCGTCACCCGGTCGGTGGTCTGCTTCTTTTCGATCAGGTCCGTGACCTGCTGCTCGGTCAATCCCAGCAGTCGCAGTTTGGTCTTGGCCACCTCTGCGAGAGAGTTGCCGGCTCCGGCCTGCAAGGCGATGAGGAGTTCCTGTTGGGCAACGAGCAGCTCCGGGCTGTAGACCTCCGCGAGGTGATCGTCCTTGCGGATCTCAACGCCCGTGAAACTCACAAAGAGCCGCTCGGCGAAGCCGTCGACACGCGGCGTGATGGTCGCGAGCGACGACTCGTTGTACTCGATTCGGCCGACGGCACGAAGGTCACGAGAGAGAGGCCGGCGCTCGATGGCGACGGTCTCGACGCTGGCCATCGACACGGCGTGCTCCGAGAGTTGGAGCATCGGCGCCTCTCCGGCCGCCGTGGTGGCAGACGCGGCAGGGATCAGCGGCATCTCGCAGATTGGGCAGTTGCCGGGCTGGTCGAGCCGCACCTGCGGATGCATCGAGCATGTGTAGACCTGCTTGGCCGTCGATGGAGCGTCGGCCGTACCTCCGGAGGCTCCGGGGACGTTCGGCCGTCCGCCTGCGCCCGAGCGCGCGGAGCCGAGTAGGTATCCAGCCCCAGCCGCGACGAGGACGATGAGCGATACGAGAACGAGGGCGGTGCGACGTTTCACGGGTTGGCCTCCTTTGAAGGGGCAGGAGCGGTCGGCAAGATGGGAGCACCCTCGGGCGCGGTGCCGGCGATAAGCAGCGAGAGTGACGCCAGAGACAACTCGCGCTGCGTGCGAGCCTCGACAAGCGAGAGGTCGAAGACGAGCAACTGACGCTCCGCGTCGATGACGTCGAGGAAGGACGAGCGCCCGGCCGCATAGCCGGAGCGGGCAGCGTCGAGCGATTGACGCGCCTTGGGCAGGAGCGTCGTGGCATACAGGTCGCTGTTCCGCGTGCTCTCGCGGTACATGTAGAGCATCGACGCCAGGTCCGCGGCCAACCCGATCTGTTCAGCGGAGAGCCTCGCCTCGGACGACCGCTTCTCGAACTGCGCCGCGGCAATCTCCGCGGCGATCTTGTCGCGCCAGATTGGGAGGGTGATACTCCCAGTTGGACGCCACATCACCGGGCTGGCCTTCACATCGGCCTCGATGCCGATCGAGAAGTCCGGCACACGGCTGGTCCTCGCGAGATCAATCATCGCCTCGCCGCGCCGCACCTCCGCCTCCATCTGACGGAGTTGTGGATTGTGGATTGCTGCGAGCGCCAGGATCTGGTCCGCTGGTGGTGGTGGCGGCGACGCTTCAAATGTGCCTGGGACCGGCACCGATGGGTCATCCGGGCCCAGGCCCAGGGCCGAGCGGAACTCCGCAAGCAAAATAGCGCGGGAGTCTTCAAGGTTTGCAATCTGCGTTGTGAGCTGCTCCCGGTCGATCTGGGCACGTAGCACATCCTGGATGCCGCTGCGGCCCGCCGCGACTTGTTGCTGGGCCTGGGTCTCAAGGTCTCCCAAGAGAGTCAGTGTTTCCCGCTGCACCCGGAGTGAGTCCTCAAGAAAGTGCAGGCGGAAGTACGCGGACTTGAGCGCCATCGCGGTCCTGAGCACCTCGATCTCGAACTTGAAGTACGACGCGCGGGATTCACCCGCTGCGACATCTCCCGCGGCGCGCAGCTTGCCAGGGCCGGGAATGTCGATCATCAGACCCGGCATGACCGTCTCGATCACGCTTGTGATGTCGGCCTCGAAGGTGATCCGGGGGTCGGGCAGCGACCTGGCCCCCGTGATTCGCTCGACCGACGCCGCCCACGCGTAGTACTCGGCCTCGACCCTCGGGTTGTTGAGCATGGCGAAGCGCAGGTAGTCGGCGAGGGGTGAGTCCTTTGAGAGGTTCGGGAGCGTCGGCTTCGCCTCCCCCGGGCGGTACATCGATCGCACAGTGTCAACATCGGATCGGGCCTTCCGTTCGGAGGCAGTCGGAGTACCCGTGCAGCCGCCGAGTCCCGCAAGGATGATGATCCCGATCGGAATGATCCGGTGGTACTTGTTCATGGGTGCTCTCCGGATGGTGCTTCACCCAAACTACTGGGTGGGGTCGCCGCTCCATTGCTGGCTGGGCCTCGGTCCAGTGGATCACGGGCGGGGGATAGTGGGCTTGTAAGTCCACCGCCAACCGCGTACTCCAGTTCGATGTGGGCGATCGCCGCCTGACGTTCAAGTTCGTTGAGCCTCGCCCGCGCGTCGATCAGCTCCCGCTGCGATTCCAGCAGGACCGTCACATCCGCCTGCCCCGCCTTGAGGGCGGCCTCCGCGAGTGCAAGATTCCGCTCGGAGAGCGTGAGCACTGTGGAACGGTACTGGTCAACGAGACGCAAGGCGCTGTCGAGCTCGACCCACGCGACGCGAGCCTCACGCACCGCCCGCTGTGACGCCGCTTCAAAGTTTGCGAGGGCCGCGCGGGCGAGGGACCCAGCCTTGGCAATCTGTGCCTGGTTCGTGTCGAAGATCGGTACAGCAACCTCAAGCACTGGGCCAACGGACTTGGCCCCGTCGGCCGCTCGCTCAAAGTCAGCACCCAATCCAAAGTCCTTCACGCGGCTTTGCTCTTCGACGGACAGATCGGCCCGATGCGCCTCGGCGATTGCACGTGCCGCCGCCACATCCAGGCGTTGCGAACTGGCGAGCGTCAGCGCCGTGGCCTCGTCGATGACGGGGGCTCCGGCCCGGCCCGCAACCGTCGTCCACTCCGCGCCCTCGCCAGCGAAGCCGAGCAGTTCGAGCATCCGACGGCGCTCTTTGGCCAGGTCGCGCATCACGATCGTCCGCTCGGCCTGCGCCTTCGCCTGCTGCTGCTTCGCCCGGTTGACATCGAGAGGAGTGCCCTCGCCGCCACGCACGCGGGCGTCGAGCGAGTCGATCGATTGTTGGATCGTCGTGAGGTTCTCGTCCGCTAGGGAGATCGCCCGTTGGCCGAAGTCGATACGGGCGTGGGTCGTCCTCACCTCCGCCACTAGCCGCAACGCCTTGTCGGAGATATCGAGCACGGTCTGATTGAGCCTCGCATCAGCGGCCTCGATCTTGCCGTCGCGCAGCCAGAGGGCCGTGAACGACTGCACTACCTGCGCCCCGATAAACGTGCCCCCGCTCACCGGATCGAAGGGAAACCGCAGCGTCAGGCCGACCACGGGATTGGGGAGCAACCCCGCCTGAACGAGGTCGGCCCGAGACGCCGCGATCTGCTCGACCTGCGAGCGGATCTCCCGGTTGTTTCGAAGCGCCATCGCCAGCGCGAGCTCGACGGTGAGGGGCGATTGACCGTCCCACATGGTCAGAGACGACTCCCACGGCTCGGTCCACGCCGCTGTCGCCCCCGAACGTTCCGCAACGGTTGAGGCTGCACGGTCGATGTCCCTCTTGGGGTCGAGCGAAGCGCAGCCGCCGGCAATGGACAGCACTGTGAGCACGGCGGGTGCGACCACCTGCAGTGGACAAACGGTCTGGGATCGGGCCTGGAACAGCATGCGAGAGATCTCCAATTGCGAATCGGTGTGCGCCGCGTTCGATCACTCCTTGGGCACGCACCGGTCGCAGTCCACGCCCTCGGGGGCGCAAGCCGCGCAGCGGACCATGAGCACGCCGTCCTTTTCGTAGATCGTCATTTCGTCTTTGCACTCCTCGCACATGTGCGTCGTGATGGTGCGGTGCGTCGCGAGGCCGCCGCGCGGGCCGCCGGTGCTCCGCACCTTGCGGATCTGGTCGTAGCACCTGGTGCAGACGGAGACCTGCCCGGCCTGCGCCTTGGCCACATCGTGCTTGCTGGTGGTGCAACCTTGGGCGAGCATCGCGGATGCCGCGGCGAGAATCAGAAGCGTTCGGATGGGTGTCATGGGACGATCTCCGGGACTGGGCCGCGCTCGATCCGCCGCACCGTGCGACGAGACGACCGGCGATGAATCGGCCCGCGCCGCTCTCGCGGGACGGGACGTTGTGATCCGTTACTTCCCGTGCTCGTGCGGCTTGGCCTCGCCAGAACCCTCGCCCTTGGCGACGTTAAACGTGAACGGAACGGTGATGACCTTGCCGTTGTGCTGAAACTGCGCCCAGCCCTTGTAGAGGCCCGCGGCCTTGAAGTGGGCCTCAAAGTCCACCTTGGGTCCGCCCTTCATGTCGGTGTGGCCCTGCTTGGCGTGGTCATGGTCGCCCTCGGCGTGCTCGTGCGGATGGCTATGGACGAACTCCTTGAGGTCTTGGCTCATGATGACCAGGTGACCCATCGCGCCCAGGTAAGGCGTCAGATCGCTCACAGGCTTGCCGTCCTTGGCAATCGTGTACGACATAGTCGTGGGCTTGCCCGTGGTCACAGGTCCACCGGTGTTGAGCGTGACCGTGTACCCGTCCACCGTCTTGGGCTTGTCGCTGTCGGCCTTGAGTGCAACCGGCGCGGCGGGCACGCCGTCCACCTTCAGCGTCACCGGCACCACCTGCATGCCCACGTCCTTGGGCGTGAAGTCGTGGAACAGCGTGTACTCGCCGCCGGCGGGGAAGGTCCAGGTGAACGTGAACGTGCCGTCGGGCTGGAGCGCCGGGTGCTCGTGCGCGTACCAGGAGAGGTCCTTGCTGACCATCAAGAGGTGCAGCGGCATCTCGTGGACGATCTCCACGTCCTTCACCTGCATGCCCCGCGGGTCCATGAGCGTGAAGAGGAGGTTCACAGGTTTGCCGGCCTCGAGCTTCCCGCCAACGGGCTTGACCGTGACGGAGAACTGCTCGCTGGTCTGCTTCTTGAGTTTCATGTGGCAGACGGGGCACTCGCCGGGCTTGTCGTAGGTCTTGGCTCCCTCGCAGTGCATGGGGCAGAAGTACTTGGCGGGGGCCGCGGCGGCGAGCGAGTCGATTTGCACCTTGCCCTTGGCGAAGGCGGCCTTGGCGGCGGCCATGTCCTTCTTCTCCCCGGCCTCGTGGATGGCGTCCATCTGCTCGGCGATCTCCTTGCCGGCGAGGTTGATGTCCTTGACCTTGCCCTTCTCCACGCCCGAATCGGGCTTGAGGGCCAGCGCACCGAGCGACTTGGCGATGGCCGCGATCGCGTCTCCCTCGTCATGGGCGGCGTCCAGGTCGCCCTTGTTCAGCGCTTCCTCGACTTCCTTGGCGCGAGCGGCCATCTCGGCCACAGCCTTGGAATAGGTGTCGGGAGCCTTCGCGGCGGGGCCGTGCGAGTGCCCGCCGTCGTTGTGCCCCGGCTGCGCCTTGGGTGCCGCCCCGTGGTCGTGCTGCGCCAGAGCGGCGGGCGCGCCGAGCGCCAATGCGGCCCCGACGCTGAACAGTGCGAACAGGATGGAACGCTTCGTGCTCTTCATTTCAGAACTCCTTGGGATGATGAGTGGAACGGTCGGATCGACGATGCTCACGGCGGTCAACGTGAACGCGTGGGTCGTGGATTGGCCGCGAACGCCGCGGCCCCTGGGTCAGGTGCCTTGCGGCGTGCCCTCCTCCTTCTCCGCCGGAGGATGGGGGCACGCCGTCACCTGCGGGCGGTTGGGCGGGTGCGTGAGGTCCTCGAAAATGTCGTACACGCCCCGGAAGGCGTCGCTGGCGACGGCGGCGATCAGGTCGCACTCGGCGGGAGTGAACGTCACCACGTCGAGCGACGCCTTGAAGAGCGACCATCGGCACGCCTGGCGGTCGCCGTGCGGCTCGAGGTACTCGGTGCCGGACCCGGCCTGCGCGCCATCCGGCAGGCCCAGCGACTTCCGCACCGCCGGGGCGATGTAGCGACCGCCGTTGGTTGAGCCTTCCAGCACGTAGAGCGTGCCCAGCAGGGCGGGGGGGTCAGCGGACGCCAGTCCCTCGATGCGCTCGCAGAACAGACGCGTCGCGGGCAGGGGCGGGTGACGCTCGGGTTGCTCCCCCAGCCTGGCCAGATCGGCCCGGATCGCCGGCTCGCGGAAGTGGTGCTCGCGCACCACCCCGGCCAGCGC